>NZ_JAMYOU010000021.1:0-101129 GCF_040319995.1 Mesorhizobium sp. M0815
GACAATGCTCCCGCCAACACAGCCCTTCTCAATCGCCTCGCCAGAAACATCCTTCAGGCCGCCGATGCTGCCAAAGTTCCCATCAACCATCGCATCAAGAAATGCGCCTGGAACGACGACTATCTCATCAATGCCATCACTCATATGCGATAGCCCTGCCTTACAGGGGGAGAAGGGAAGATCGCGTTCGTTCACGCCTTGGCCGCCTCTTCGATCTTGGCGACGTCGATCTTGGTCATCTGCATCATCGCCTGCATCACGCGGCCGGCCTTTTCCCTGTCGGGGTCCAACAGCAGTTTGGGCAGCTGCTCGGGAACGACCTGCCAGGAGAGGCCGAATTTGTCCTTCAGCCAGCTGCACTGGCTGGGCTCGCCACCGCCCGCGATGAGCCTGTCCCAGAAATAGTCGACCTCTTCCTGCGTCTTGCAGTCGATGGAGAGCGAGACCGCCTCGGTGAACTTGAATTGCGGGCCGCCGTTGAGGGCCTGGAACGGAACGCCGTCGAGCTCGAATGAGACCATCAGCACCTTGCCCTCACGATCGCCGCTGCCCTTGGGCCAGCGCATCACGCTCAGCACCTTCGAATTCTTGAAGATGGAAACGTAGTGGTTCATGGCCTCCTCGGCCTGGTCGTCGAACCACAGGCAGGTGGTGATCTTTTGCATTCTCTTGCTCCTCGGGCTGGTTTGTTTGCTTTCGAAACGGCCGGCTGGTGATTGATGCCCCGCTCCTGCCGTCTGCCCAAGGACGCTCGAGTAAAACACGATCCGACAGCACCTCTGACTTTTTGCGGTCTGGACCGGCTGCGTCTTTGGCTGGCCGTTCGTTCCGCTACCTGGCGCAGCGCAAAATTGTGGCCAGACCAGAGCGTGGCGTCTATAAGGCCTGCGGCTCAATTCCGGTTTTCCGCACCTTTGGGTGCGACGCAGACAGCAAGGACAGTTCAATGCCCGCCTACCGTTCCCGCACCACCACCCATGGCCGCAACATGGCCGGCGCCCGCGGCCTGTGGCGCGCCACCGGGATGAAGGATTCGGATTTCGGCAAGCCGATCATCGCCGTGGTCAATTCCTTCACCCAGTTCGTGCCGGGCCACGTCCATCTCAAGGACCTCGGCCAGCTGGTTGCCCGCGAGATCGAGAAGGCCGGCGGCGTCGCCAAAGAATTCAACACCATCGCCGTCGACGACGGCATCGCCATGGGCCATGACGGCATGCTGTATTCGCTGCCGTCGCGCGAATTGATCGCCGATTCCGTCGAATACATGGTCAACGCGCATTGCGCAGACGCCATGGTCTGCATCTCGAATTGCGACAAGATCACGCCGGGCATGCTGATGGCGTCGCTGCGCCTCAACATCCCGACTGTCTTCGTCTCCGGCGGACCGATGGAGGCCGGCAAGGTGGTGCTCGCCGGCAAGAGCCAGGCGCTCGACCTAGTCGACGCCATGGTCGCCGCCGCCGACGACAAGATCTCCGACGAGGACGTCAAGATCATCGAGCGCTCGGCCTGCCCGACCTGCGGCTCGTGCTCGGGCATGTTCACCGCCAATTCGATGAACTGCCTGACCGAGGCGCTCGGCCTCTCGCTACCCGGCAACGGCTCGACGTTGGCGACGCACGCCGACCGCAAGCGCCTGTTCGTCGAGGCCGGCCATCTGATCGTGGATCTCGCCCAGCGCTATTACGAGCAGGACGACGACACCGCGCTGCCGCGCAGCATCGCCTCGAAGGGCGCCTTCGAGAACGCCATGACGCTCGACATCGCCATGGGCGGTTCGACCAACACCGTGCTGCACATCCTTGCCGCAGCACATGAGGGCGAGGTCGACTTCACCATGGAGGACATCGACCGGCTGTCGCGGCGGGTACCGGTGCTTTGCAAGGTGGCTCCGGCCAAGGCCGACGTCCACATGGAGGATGTCCACCGCGCCGGCGGCATCATGGCGATCCTCGGCCAGCTGGATAGCGCCGGGCTGATCAACCGCGACCTGCCGACGGTGCACACCGCGAGCCTCGGCGAAGCGCTCGACCACTGGGATATCTCGCGCACCACCAGCCAGAATGTCCGCGATTTCTTCCTGGCGGCACCCGGCGGCGTGCCGACGCAAGTCGCGTTCAGCCAGGACCGCCGCTGGGATGATCTCGATCTCGACCGCGAGAAAGGTGTCATCCGCTCGGCCGAACATCCTTTCTCAAGGGATGGTGGCCTCGCCGTGCTGAAAGGCAATCTCGCATTCGACGGCTGCATCGTGAAGACTGCCGGCGTCGATGAATCGATCCTGAAATTCACCGGTCCGGCAAGAGTGTTCGAAAGCCAGGACGCCAGCGTCAAGGCGATCCTGTCGAACGAGGTCAAGGCCGGCGATGTCGTCGTCATCCGCTATGAAGGGCCGCGCGGCGGCCCCGGCATGCAGGAAATGCTCTATCCGACCAGCTATCTTAAATCGAAGGGTCTCGGCAAAGCCTGCGCACTGATCACCGACGGGCGTTTTTCCGGCGGCACCTCCGGCCTGTCGATCGGCCACGTCTCGCCGGAAGCGGCGGAAGGCGGGCTGATCGGGCTGGTCAGGGAAGGCGACACGATCGAGATCGACATCCCCAACCGCACCATCCGGCTGGCTGTCGACGACGCGGAACTCATCGCCCGTCGCGCGGCGATGGAGGCGAAGGGAACAGCCGCTTGGAAGCCCGAGGAAAAGCGCAAGCGCAAGGTAACGACGGCCTTGCGCGCCTATGCAGCAATGGCAACCAGTGCTGCCAAGGGTGCGGTGCGGTACGTGCCGGAATAGGCATCATTCTTCAACGAGGTGGCGATAAATGGATTTCGACCTTGTGGTGCGCGGCGGGACGCTGCCCGACGGCAGGATCGCCGATATCGGCATCGTCGGCGAGACGATCGCGGCGATCGAGCCTGAGCTCAACATCAGCGCCGGCACGGCGATCGATGCCCATGGCAATCTGGTCTCGCCGCCTTTCGTCGATCCGCATTTCCATATGGACGCCACGCTTTCGCTCGGCATTCCCCGCATCAATGTCTCGGGCACGTTGCTCGAAGGCATTTCTCTGTGGGGCGAGCTGAAGCCGCTTCTGACCCACGAGGCGGTGCGCGACCGTGCGCTTGCCTATTGCGACTGGGCGGTGTCGATGGGCCTGCTCGCCATCCGCACCCATGTCGATGTCTGCGACGATCGCCTGCTGGCGGTGGAAGCGCTGCTCGACGTGAAGAAGACGGTTGCGCCGTATATCGACCTGCAATTGGTCGCCTTCCCGCAGGACGGGTTTTACCGCTCGCCGACGGCGCGCGACAACACCACCCGCGCGCTCGACATGGGCGTCGATGTCGTCGGCGGCATCCCGCATTTCGAGCGCACCATGGCCGACGGTACGCGCTCCGTCACCGAGCTCTGCGAGATCGCGGCCGAGCGCGGCCTGATGGTCGACCTGCATTGCGACGAGACCGACGATCCGCTGTCGCGCCACGTCGAGCAGCTTGCCTATGAGACGCAGCGGCTTGGATTGCAGGGCAGAGTGGCCGGCTCGCACCTCACCTCGATGCATTCGATGGATAATTACTACGTCTCGAAGCTGTTGCCGCTGATCGCCGAGGCCGGCGTTTCGGCGATCCCCAATCCGCTGATCAACATCATGCTGCAGGGCCGCCACGACACCTTTCCCAAGCGCCGCGGCTTGACGCGGGTCAAGGAAATGCTGGCGCACGGGATCCGCGTCGGCTGGGGCCAGGATTGCGTGCTCGACCCCTGGTATTCGCTGGGCACCGCAGACATGCTCGACGTCGCCTTCATGGGCCTGCATGTCGCGCAGATGTCGAGCCCAGCCGAGATGGCGCGCTGTTTCGACATGGTCACCAACGTCAATGCCGCCATCATGGGTCTCGACCACCTTGGCCTGGCCATCGGCAAGCGCGCCAGCCTGGTCGTTCTCGATGCCGGCAACCCGCTCGAGGCGCTGCGCCTGCGCCCCGAGCGGCTCTGCGTCATTGCCAAAGGCAAGGTGGTGGCCGAGCGGAGCCGGCAGGACACGCGGCTTTCGATCGCCGGAAGGCCGGGCACCGTGAATCGGCGCCACGCTTAGACCAGCCGATTTCCGGCGCTGGTCTTACCGAATTCTCGATTTTCGCCTCGTCACGGCCGCTGCTAGCGACTACGACGCGGGTCACCGTAGCCACGGCGAGGAACCGGTAACGGAATGGCGCAGCCCGCAGCCCAGAACTCGACGATCAGGAACGTGCTGCTGGCCGGCATCCTGCTGATGCTCGCCGGCGATTTCCTGTTTGCCTTGAACGACGCGATGGGCAAGTGGCTGGTCGCCAGTTTTTCCGTCGGCCAGGTCGTGCTGATCCGCTCGATCGGCGCCTTTTTCATACTCGGGCCGATGATTGCACATCAGGGTGCGGCCAAGCTGTTTCGCATGGAGCGGCCGGAGCTGCAGCTGCTGCGCGTGGTGATGACGACGCTCGACACGGCGCTGTTCTACGCGGCGGTCGTCTATCTGCCGCTCGCCGACGTGATGAGCTTCTACATGGCCGGGCCGATCTATGTCGCGGCGCTGTCGCACTTCTTGCTTGGCGAAAGGGTCGGCTGGCGCCGCTGGGCGGCTATCCTGGTCGGTTTCTGCGGCGTGCTGATCATGCTGAAGCCGTCTTCGGCCGCGTTCTCGCTGTCGTCGATGTTCGCGCTCGCCGGCAGCATTTCCTTTGCCTTCGCCATCATCCTCAACCGGCGACTGCGCGGCACCAGCGACACCTCGCTGGTCACCTGGCAAACCATCGGCACGCTGCTGGTCGGCGCTGCGTTGACCATCGGCAGTTGGAAGACGCCGTCCTCGCTCGATTTCGGCGCCATGCTGCTTCTCGGCATTGTCTCCTGCGGCGCGCATCTGATGATCACCAGGGCATTGAAGCTTGCGCCTGCCTCGACCTTGGCGCCGCTGCATTACAGCCTGCTGTTGTGGGCAGTGGTCTTCGGCTCGGCCTTCTTCGGCGATGTGCCTGGGCCACGCATCCTGGTCGGCTCGGCCATTGTCGTGCTGGCCGGCCTGTTCATCTTCCACCGCCAGAAGGTGGTCGACACGGTGCCGCCCGAAAACGTGCCGAAGGGTGTGAACTAACCCTGGCGCACCGCCGCGAGATGCCGTGAAAATTCGGGCGTCTCCATCAGTGCCTTGCAGCGCGCGAAGCGGCCGTCGGCGTAGGCGCGGAAATCGTCGACCGGATTGCCGTTGGCAAGCTGGATCAAGCCCCACAGCGTCCACAACAGGTCGCACATCGCCTTGTAGATGACGATGCGGGCGCGCTCCGCCGGTCTCGGCTCGCCGCCGAAATAGGCCAGCATCATCTCCTCGTCCTGCGCGGCGTCGAATTGCCCTTCGACGCTGAGGTCGCCGAGATCCCAGAGCGGATCGTTCATCCCGGAATATTCCCAGTCGACGATCCACATCCTGTCGCCCGTATCGAGAAAGTTTTCGCAGAGCGGATCGCAGTGGCAGGCGACGATTGGCAGAGGATGAGCCGCAAGTGCCGAGCGCACGGTTTCCGCTTCGCGGACCCCATCGTGGTAGCCGGCAGGCAGGGCGACGTCCTTGGTCGACAGCACTTTCAGATAATCATCGATCATCGCAAACAGTTCAAAGCGGAAGGGGAACACCGCGCCGGATGTGTGCAGTTTGCGAAAGGCCTTGCCGGCGCGTGCCGGGCTGCCCGGTCGGGTCTTGAATTTTTCCGGCGACATCGTCTCGGCGCTGGCGATGAAGCGGGTCACCAGCACGCCGGTCTCGGCATCGACATGCAGCACTTCCGGGCTGACGCCGGCCTTCGCCGCTTCCCGCGCCGCCACTGCCTCGTTGGCGCGGTTGATGTATTCCTCGGTACCCTTGCCGGGGATACGCAGGCAGAAATCCTTACCCCTGAAGACGAGGTTGGTCAGGCCGCCGAGCCGTTCCAGCGGGCCGTCATAACCGGCCAGCATCGGAATGGCCGCAAGTGCGGCGCGTGCCTGGTCGTCCGCCATGGCTTTCGCTCCTTTCCAGTCTTTATTGTCGCGACGACGGTTCCACAGTTTTCGCCGTTTGGCTATGATCGCGTCGCAGATCGATACCAGGCGACGGAAAGCGATGACGGACAGCAAACAGCAGAGCGCGCTCGCCGCAGCCTATGCGGCGAAGCGACCGGAAGACGTCGCGGCGCTCTACGACAGCTGGGCCGGCACCTATGACGCCGACATGTCGGCGGCCGGCTATCGCCATCCGACCATCTGCCTTGTCTTGCTGGCCCGCCATCTGCCGCGCGGCGCCGCTCCTCTCCTCGATGCTGGCGCAGGCACCGGGCTCATCGGCGAATGGCTTGCCATCACCGGTTATCCGCAGGTCGAGGCGCTCGACATTTCGGAAGGCATGCTGGCGCAAGCCGCGCGCAAAGGCGTCTATTCGGCCCTTCATTGCCTGGCGCTTGGCGCGCCGCTGCCTTTCGTGGACGATGCCTATGCCGGGATCATCTCAGCCGGCGTCTTCACGTCCGGCCATGTCGGGGCCGAGGGTCTGGACGAGCTGATCCGCATCTGCCGGCCGGGCGGGGTGATCGTGCTGACGGTGAAGAACACGCTGTGGGATGCGGGTTTTGCCGCGCGGATCGCCGAGCTCGAGGCGCAAGGCACCGTCACCCGCGCCGAGGAGACGCCGCCCTATGTCTCGATGCCAGGCGAGGCCGATACGGTGCCCAGCCGGGGGCTGGTGCTCATCGTGAACTGAGGCTGAAACCGGAAGGCTCTAGGCCTTCACCTTTGCTCCCGCCGGATCGTAAAGCGGCTCGAGGTGGATTTTAGCCGGCGTCCGTTCCATCGCCACCACCAGCTCGTAATCGCCGGAGGTGAGGAAATCATCGCCGACGCCATCGGCATTGCGCACATAGCCGTAGCCGATGTTCTTGCCGACGGTGTAGCCATAGCCGCCGCTGGTGAGATAACCGACGGCCTCGCCATTGCGCAGGATGGTCTCACGCCCGAGCAGCACGATATCCGGATCATCGACTGTGAAGCCGGCAAAACGTTTCCTGAGCGCCGCGCCGTCGAGCTTTTCAAGCGCCCGCCGGCCGAGGAAATCGGTGTTCTTCCTGAGCTTCACCGCCCAGCCGAGGCCGGCCTCCTGCGGCGTGTCGTTGGGCGTGATATCGGCGCCCCAGGCGCGGTAACCTTTTTCCAGCCGCAGCGATTCTAGCGCCCGATAGCCGACCGGGCGAATGTTGTGGACAGCGCCCGCCGTCATCAGCGCGTCGAAAACCTCGCCCGTCGCCGCGATCGGCGCATGCAGCTCCCAGCCGAGCTCGCCGACATAGGTGACGCGCAGTGCCCGAATGACGTGGCCGGCAATGGCGATCTCGCGAACATGGCCGAACGGAAAGGCGGCGTTCGAGACGTCAGCATCGGTCACCGCTGACAGCACGTCGCGGGCGCGCGGCCCCATCAGCGACAATGTGCCGAACTCCTCGGTGACGTCGGTCAGCGTCACGTCGAACTCGCTGCCGATATGATCGGCAATCCAGGAGAAATCATGCGTGCGGAAACCGGTGCCGGTGACGATGTAGAATTTCTCCTCATCGAGCCTCGCCACGGTCAAATCGGCCTCGATACCGCCGCGCGTGTTGAGGAGCTGCGTGTAGGTCAGCCGGCCGACCGGCTTGGCAACGTCGTTGGCGCAGATCCAGTCCAGCGCCTTCAGCGCGTCGGCACCGGTCATTTCGTATTTGGCGAAAGACGACTGGTCGAAAATGCCGATCTTTTCGCGCACGTGGCGGTGCTCGTCGCCGACGGGTGAAAACCAGTTCTGCCGGCCCATCGAATAGAGGTCCTTCGGCTCGATGCCTTCCGGCGCGAACCAGTTCGGCCGCTCCCAGCCAAGTTTCGAGCCGAACACGGCGCGATGTTTTTGCAGCCGTTCGTATAAAGGCGAAACGATGCGTGGCCGGCCGCTGACATATTCCTCGTGCGGGAAGCCGATCGTGTAGTGCTTGCCGTAGGCTTCCAGCGTGCGGTCTCGGACCCATTGCCGGTCGCGGTGCAGATCGGAAAAGCGGCGGATGTCGACCACCCACAGATCGAGCGGCGCCTCGCCGTCGACCACCCATTGCGCCAGCACCCAGCCGGCGCCGCCGCCGGATGCAATGCCGAAGGCGTTGAAGCCGGCGCCGACGAACATATTGGGGCATTCCGGCGCCACACCGAGGATGAAATTGCCGTCCGGCGTAAAGCTCTCCGGACCGTTGATCATCTGCTTGACGCCGACATTGGTGAGCGCCGGGACACGCTCGATCGCCTGGCTCATATGCTGCTCGAAATGATCGTAATCATCGTCGAACAGCCGGAACTCCCAATCGTCCGGCACATCGCCGCCGGGCAGACCGGTCGTCCAGGCCTGCGGGTTCGGCTCGTAGCCGCCCATCACCAACCCGCCGACCTCCTCCTTGAAATAGGTGCGGCGATCGGGGTCGCGAATCGTCGGCGCATCGGTCGCCAAGCCGTCGATCCTCCCGGTGATGATGTACTGGTGCTTCACCGGCTGCAGCGGCACGTTTATGCCGGCGAGCGCACCCACCTGCCGCGCCCATTGCCCGGCGCAGTTCACCACCTTGTCGCAGGCGATATCGCCCTTGCTGGTCTTCACCGCGGTGATGCGGCCGTCTCTCATTTCGAAGCCGGTGACCCGCACCTCCTCGAACAATTTTGCGCCGTGCATGCGCGCGCCCTTGGCCAGCGACTGGGTGATGTCGGAAGGGCTTGCCTGACCGTCGCTGGGCAGCCAAGAAGCGCCGACGAGGTCGCCGGTTTCCAGCAGCGGCCACATTTCCTTGACCTCGGTCGGCGACAGCAGATGCATGTCCATGCCGAAGCTCTTTGCCGTCGTTGCCAGCCGCTTATACTCAGTCCAGCGGTCGGCATTGGTGGCAAGCCGCAGGCAGCCGGTCATCTTCCAGCCGGTGGCAAGGCCGGTTTCGGCTTGCAGCCCTTTGTATAGATCGACCGAATATTTGAGCACCCGCGTGATCGACGCCGACGAGCGCAGCTGGCCGACCAGCCCGGCAGCATGCCAGGTCGAGCCCGAGGTCAGCTTGCCCTGTTCGAGCAGCACGATTTCGGCCTTGTGGTCGCGCGCCAGATGATAGGCCGTCGAACAGCCGATGATGCCACCGCCGATGACGACGATGCCGGCCTGGGCGGGCAAGGTCATGGCCGCATCCCGTATTATGTCCTGTAGTTTTCCAGGGCGGCTTCGAGCCGCGCCAGGTTTTCGTCGGCGTAGGCGGCGTAGTCGACGCCGGGCGCATCGAGGTAGAGCTCGGAAACCATGCCCCACATCGCCTCGCGCAGCAGCGACGCGCATTGCATGGCGGCGTGCGAGCGCCGTATCGCTTCGTCCGGCTCCTTCATGAAGTAGGCGGTCAGGAAGGCGAAGGATTCCTCGTCGCTCATGCCGGCATTGGAAGCCGCGCCGGCAAGGTCGAACATCGCGGTGTTGAAGCCGGCATATTCGAAATCGATGAGCCATAGCCTGTGACCGTCATCGATTATGTTAGCCGGCAGAAGATCGTTGTGGCCGAAGACGATCGGCAGCAGTTTTTGCGCGCGCTCGAGCTCGTCCGCCAGCGTCAGCAGGCGTGGCAATTCGCCCAGCTTGCGGCTGCCGCCTTCCTCCAGCGTGCGCGCATAGTCGCGAATGACGTGGAATACCCAGAACATGAAGCCGGCGCCGGAGACATGACCGGGCATCTCCCGGTGGAAACCGCGCAGCAACGCGGCGACGCGGCCGAGATCGGCGCGCACGTCTTGCGCGACATAGGCCTTGGCGCCGAGATACTCCGTCACCATGACGCCGGGTCCGGTGTAGCGGACGGCCGGAGCGAAGCCTGCCGCGTGTGCTGCCCGCGCGGTCATCATCTCGCGCTCGCGAAAGACATGGTGGAACGGATAGTCCTGCCCGATGCGCACGACGTGCCGCCCGGCCGCGTCCTTGACCAGGTAATTGGCATTGCTCAACCCGCCCGGCAGCGGCGCAATGTCGATGCTGCCGGTCCAGCAAGGCAGCGCGCGGATGCGGTCTTCGACAGTCACGATCTCGTCCAACATTGGGTCAATTTTCCACGCATGTCATGGCTGGCCAGCGATGACAATCGGACGGAGGAATGGAGGCAACGCGAAGATCTCGTCGGTGCAGATCTCGGGATCGGTATCCCGCACCGCACCGACGAGCCCCTTTGTGCCGGGTTCTTCGACGCCGGCATCCGCCCCCGCGGATCCTAATTTTCGGTTCCCTCGCACCCGAGGATTTCCCAGGCGTTCAGGCAAGCAATTTTTCGTGCGGCTCAGCCGTCGGCCTCCGTTCCGAGCCTGTCACAGCGATAATGTCGCGCCAGGCTGGAGACGTTGTCAACGCGAAATTGTGGTGTTTTCTGCTTTTTTGCCCGAATTTTGCGAAATATCTTGGAGTAAGTGGCATTTATGCTGTAGAAACGGTCAATGGTGCAACAATTCGACCGGTTGGAACCGATGGGCCACTCGAAGCGGCATGGCGAAATCCTGCGCCTCCTCAAGGAGGAAGGCACCGTCACCATTGCCAGCCTGGCTGACCGGCTGGGCGTCTCGCTGGAGACGGTACGCCGCGATGTCAAGCCACTGACCAGCGATGGTTCCATCCTCAAGATGCATGGCGCCGTCGGCCTGCCGTCGATTGCCGGCGAAGCGCCGTTCGAGCGGCGCATGCGTGAGAACGCCGATGCCAAGCGGGCAATTGCCCGCATGGTCGCTGCCACCATCCGCGACGGCGAGTCGATGATGCTCGACACCGGCACGACCACGAGCTTCCTGGCCCGCGAGCTGCTCGGCCACCGGCGGCTGACGGTCGTCACCAATTCCTCCGACATCGCCCGCACGCTGGCCACCGTCAACGGCAACAAGGTCTATATGGCCGGCGGCGAGCTGCGCAGCGATTCCGGTGCTGCTTTCGGCGTCTCAGCCATCGAATTCGTCAGCCGCTTCTCCGTCAGCCACGCGGTGATTTCGACCGGCGCGGTCGATGCCATCACGGGTGTCATGGACTATGACCTCGAAGAGGCTGAGTTCGCCCGCATGGTGCTGTCGCGCGGCCAGCGTTCGCTTGTCGTCACCGACCACAGCAAATTCGGCCGGCAGGGTCTGGTTCAGGTCTGCGGCTTCGACGGCTTTTCCGAACTCGCGACCGACCGTCTGCCGCCGCATGACATCGCCGCCGCCCTTGCCCAGGCCGGCGCGCGGCTCAGCATTGCGGATGGCGGAAGCGAGGACTGAGCTCTATCGGGAGAACGGCACCAGCACCCACTTCCCAGCGCCGCCTCTGCCGTGTTTAGTCCGGCCATGGCTTTCACCATCCGCCAATTGCAGTTCTTCATCGCCGTCGCCGAGCAAGGCACGGTGTCGGGCGCCGCCCAGAATCTGTCGATCTCGCAATCCTCGGTCACCGAGGCGATCAAGGAGCTGGAGCACGATCTCGGCGTCGAGCTGTTCGAGCGCCACCCGCGCGGGCTGAACATCACCCACAAGGGCCACCAGTTCCTGCGCCATGCGAGGAAGATCCTTGCCGACGTTTCCGATGCGCGCCGCGCCTTCTTCGGCGAACAGATCGCGGCAAGCGGGCGGCTGCAACTTGGCGTCACCTCGCTGGTCGCCGGCTATGTGCTGTCCGATCTTCTTGCCCGCTACCGCCGCGCCTATCCGGGTGTCGAGGTCTCGGCGATCGAGGACAATGGCGACTATCTCGAGCACCTGTTGATCGGCGGCAAGCTCGACATTGCGGTCATGGTCACCTCGAACCTGCGCGACCGCACCGCGCTGCAGTCCGAAATCCTCGAAGTCTCGGCCTACCGGCTGTGGCTGCCGCTCGGCCATCCGTTGGCCGGTGCCGACATCATCGGCATCGGCGATATCGCCTCGGAACCGCTGATCATGCTGACCGTCGACGAGATCGAGGAGAATACCGGAAAGCTGCTGACGGCGATCGGCGCCAAACCGCACGTCGCATTCCGCACCCGCTCGGTCGAAGCGGTGCGCAGTCTCGTCGCCACCGGCGCCGGCGTGGCGCTGCTGCCGGACCTCGTCTACCGGCCATGGTCGCTGGAAGGCGACCGCATCGAATCGCGCGATATTTCGGGATCGTTGCCGGTCGTCCAAGTCGGCATGGTCTGGCGGCGCGGCTCCGGCCTGCCGCAGGCGGCGCGCGACTTCATCGGACTTGCCCAGTCGCAGCGCATGGTGCGCCAACGGCCCGAGAAGATCGGCCGGTGATGTATCGGAAAAACCGATATCGGCTTTCTGATAAATGAATTTGCGAAACCGGAAATTTCGCAGCACTTTTGAGCCAGGGAACAAAGCTGCCGCAGGAGCACGGCCCCTTAGAGCCGCGCTCCAACGTTTGAACGGGCGCATGACCTTTTCCGAAAACCGAAACCGGTTTCGAGGTCATGCAAAATGGGAGATCGACGATGAATTCATTGCTGAAATCATGCACTGCCTTGACGGTCGCGCTGACCTTCTCCGGCCAGGCCATCGCCCAGGTCAAGGAGCTGGGCAAGGGTGAAGGCGAGGTCAATATCGTCGCCTGGCCGGGCTATATCGAGCGCGGCGAAACCGACAAGGGCTATGATTGGGTCACCTCGTTCGAGAAGGAAACCGGCTGCAAGGTCAACGTCAAGACCGCCAACACCTCCGACGAGATGGTTTCGTTGATGAACGAAGGCGGTTTCGACCTTGTCACTGCCTCCGGCGACGCCTCGCTGCGCCTGGTTGCGGGCAAGCGCGTCCAGCCGATCAACACCGACCTCATCCCGAGCTGGAAGACGGTCGACGACCGGCTGAAGGATGCGCCCTGGTTCACCGTCGGCGGTGTCCATTACGGCGTGCCGTACCAATGGGGGCCGAATGTGCTGATGTACAACACCGAAGTGTTCAAGGAGGTGCCGAAGAGCTGGAACATCGTGTTCGAGGAAATGAAGCTACCCGACGGCAAGTCGAACAAGGGCCGCGTCCAGGCCTATGACGGGCCGATCCACATTGCTGATGCCGCCAACTACCTGATGGCCCACAAGCCGGAGCTCGGCATCAAGGATCCGTACGAACTGACTGAGGACCAGTACAAGGCTGCGCTCGACCTGCTGCGCGTCCAGCGTACGCTGGTCGGACGCTACTGGCATGACGCTGCCATCCAGGTCGACGATTTCCAGAACGAAGGCGTCGTCGCCTCCGGTTCATGGCCCTATCAGGTCAACACGCTGATCGCGGCCAAGAAGCCGGTCGCCTCGACCATTCCCGAGGAGGGCGTCACCGGCTGGGCCGACACCACCATGATGGAGGCCGATGCGGCCCACCCGAACTGCGCCTACATGTGGATTGAGCATTCGCTGTCGCCGAAAGTGCAGGGCGACGTCTCCGCCTGGTTCGGCTCGCTGCCGGTGGTGCCCGCCGCCTGCAAGGGCAACGAACTGCTCGGCGAAGAGGGCTGCAAGACCAACGGCTACGACAATTTCGACAAGATCAAGTTCTGGAAGACGCCGGTCTCGAAATGCGCCACCCAGAACGACCAGTGCGTGCCCTATTACCGCTGGGTGTCGGACTATATCGGCGTCATCGGCGGACGGTGAGTTCGTCTCACCTACGAAGCTCGGCGCTGCCCCTCACCCTTACCCTCTCCCCGTGAAGAACGGGGGGTCGCCAGCGTTGGAGCGCCTCCCTTCTCCCCGTCCACTACGGGAGAAGGTACCGGCAGGCGGATGAGGGGCAGCGCTACCCTGAATTTGATGAGCCTGACAGATCAGGACAACCCATGACCCCCGCCGTTTCTTTCCAAAAAGTCTCCCGCCATTTCGGCAGCGTGCGTGCCGTCGACGCGGTCGATCTCGACATCGTGCCGGGCGAGTTCTTCGCCATGCTCGGGCCTTCCGGCTCGGGCAAGACGACGTGCCTGCGCCTCATCGCCGGGTTCGAGCAGCCGACGGGGGGCTCGATCTCGATCTTCGGCGAACGCGCCGAGGGCGTGCCGCCCTATCGCCGCAACGTCAACACCGTGTTCCAGGATTATGCGCTGTTCCCGCATCTCAACGTGCTCGACAACGTCGCCTATGGGCTGATGGTCAAGGGCGTCGGCAGACCGGAGCGGCAAAAGGCGGCGGAAGAAGCGCTGGCGCTGGTGCGGCTTCCCGGCTACGGCGCGCGTCGCCCTGGCCAGCTTTCCGGCGGCCAGCGCCAGCGCGTCGCGCTCGCCCGTGCGCTGGTCAACCAGCCCAAGGTGCTGTTGCTCGACGAGCCGCTCGGCGCGCTCGACCTCAAGCTTCGCGAGAACATGCAGGAGGAGTTGAAATCGCTGCAGAAGGCGCTCGGCATCACCTTCGTGTTCGTCACCCATGACCAGGGCGAGGCGCTGTCGATGGCCGATCGCGTCGCCGTCTTCAACGACGGCAAGATCATGCAGATCGGCACGCCGGAAGACATCTACCAGCGCCCCAAGACCCGCTTCGTCGCCGATTTCGTCGGCTCGTCCAACGTACTGCCGCCGGATTTCGTCCAGCGCTATGCCGGCCAGCATCGCTGGGGCAGCCTGCGCCCTGAATCCATTCGCATCGGCCGGGCGGCCAAGGGCGACGGCGTTGCGGCTCGCCTGGTGTCGACCAACTATCTCGGCGCGACGATAAGACTGGCGCTCGATGCCGAAGGCTTGCGGCTGCATGCCATCGTGCCGGCGGGTGCTGCCTTGCCCCGGGAAGGCGAGGCGGTGGTGCTCACCTTCAACCGCGAGCATTTGCATCTGATGGACGAGCTGGGATGAGCCTGGACGCCGCCATGCCGCGGGCCACGACCCCCGCCATCCTGCCGGGAAGCGGCGGCCTGCGCGGCGCGCTCTCCGACCTCTTCTGGCGCCGGCCCCAACTCCTGCTTCTGCTCATGCTGCTGCCGCCGGTTCTTTGGCTCGGCATCGTCTATATCGGCTCGCTGTTCGCGCTGCTTTTGCAGAGCTTCTTCTCGATCGACGAGTTCTCCGGCCTCATCAACCGCGAGTTCACGCTGAAGACTTATGGCGACCTGCTGCAGGCCGCCAATCTCGACATCATCCTGCGCACGGTAACGATGGCGGCGCTGGTGACGTTTGCGTCGGCGGTCATTGCCTTTCCCATCGCCTATTACGCGGCGCGCTATGCGCGCGGCCGTTGGAAGGCGTTGTTTTATCTCGGCGTCATGCTGCCGCTGTGGTCGAGCTACCTGGTCAAGATCTATGCCTGGAAGCTGATCCTCGCCAAGGAAGGCATCCTGACGTGGCTGCTGACCAAATTGCATCTTCTGTGGCTGCTTGATGCCTGGCTGTCGCTGCCGATCGTCGGCGGCAACTCGCTGTCGGTATCGTCCACCGGCACCTTCATCGTCTTTGTCTATGTCTGGCTGCCGTTCATGATCCTGCCGGTGCAGGCGGCCCTCGAGCGCGTGCCGGGCAATCTGGTCGAGGCTTCTTCCGATCTCGGCGCGTCACCCGGCCAGACCTTCCGCAACGTGCTGTTCCCGCTGGCATTGCCGGGTATCGTCGCCGGTTCGATCTTCACCTTCTCGCTGACGCTCGGCGACTACATCATTCCGCAGATCATCGGCACCTCGCGGCTGTTCATCGGCCAGGCCGTCTATTCGCAGCAGGGCACCGCCGGCAACATCCCGCTCGCCGCCGCCTTCACTGTGGTGCCGATCGTCATCATGGGCTTCTATCTCTGGGGCGCCAAGCGCATGGGGGCCTTCGATGCGCTCTGACCGCGGCCAATCCGCGCCGATCGGCCTGAAGCTCGCTGCCACCGGGGGCCTGCTTTTCCTGCACCTGCCGATTCTGCTGATCTTCGTCTATGCCTTCACCACCGAGGAGAAGAGCTTCGTCTGGCCGCCGCCGGGCCTGACCACGCAATGGTTCGCCGTCACCTGGAACCGCCCCGACGTCTGGCAGGCGCTGTCGCTGTCTGTACGGGTCGCGGCGATCTCGACCGCCATCGCGCTGGTCCTCGGCACGCTCTGCGCCGCCGCCGTGTCCCGCACAAAATTCTTTGGCCGCGAAACCATATCGCTGCTGGTCATCCTGCCGATCGCGTTGCCCGGCATCATCACCGGCATTGCGCTGCGCTCGGCCTTCGCGCTGGCCGAAATCCCGTTCTCGTTCTGGACGATCGTCCTCGGCCACGCCACCTTCTGCGTGGTCGTCGTCTACAACAATGCGGTCGCCCGTTTCCGCCGCACGTCCGGCTCGATGATCGAGGCGTCGATGGATCTCGGCGCCGACGGTTTCCAGACCTTTCGGCATGTCGTGCTGCCCAACATCGCAACCGCGCTGCTGGCCGGCGGCATGCTTGCCTTTGCGCTGTCCTTCGACGAGGTCATCGTCACCACCTTCACCGCCGGCCAGCAGCAGACGGTGCCGATCTGGATGCTCGAAGAGTTGATCCGTCCGCGCCAGCGTCCGGTCACCAATGTCGTGGCCATGGTGGTGGTGCTGGTGACGCTGCTTCCCATCCTCGCTGCCTATTACCTGACCCGCGACGGCGACCAGATCGCCGGTTCGGGCAAATGATCTCGTTCATAAGGGAGAGACTTCCATGGACACGCAGATGCTGATCGGCTCGAAATTCGAAAAAGGCACCGAGACCGAGGAACCGATCCTCAACCCGAAGACCGGGGCGAGCATCCTCAATCTGCCCGAGGCCAGCCCGGCGCAGATCGAGGCGGCGGTGCTTGCCGCCGAAAAAGCCTTCGTCACCTGGTCCCGCACAACGCCGGCGCAGCGCGCCGGCTATCTCCTGAAGATCGCCGATCGCATCGAGGCCGCGGCACAGGATTTCGCGGCGCTCGAGGCGCTGAACTGCGGCAAGCCGATCAATGCCGTGCTTAATGACGAGATCCCGGCGATCGTCGACTGCTATCGCTTCTTTGCCGGTGCGGTCCGCTCGATGCCCGGCCAGGTCGCCGGCGAATACATTCCCGGCCACACCTCGATGGTCCGCCGCGACGCCATCGGCGTTGTCGCGTCGATTGCGCCGTGGAACTATCCGCTGATGATGATGGCCTGGAAGCTGGCGCCGGCGATTGCCGGCGGCAACACCGTCGTCTTCAAGCCGTCGGAACAGACGCCGCTGACCGCGCTGAAGCTTGCGAAAATCCTTGCCGAGATCCTGCCGGAAGGCGTCGTCAACGTCGTGCTCGGCCGCGGCGACAGTGTCGGCAACACGCTGATCAACCACCCGAAGGTCAACATGATCTCGATCACCGGCGACGTCGCCACTGGCAAGAAGGTGCTGCAGGCCGCCGCCAAATCGGTCAAGCGCACACATCTCGAGCTCGGTGGCAAGGCGCCCGTCATCGTCTTCGACGACGCCGATCTCGGTGCAGTGGTCAACGGTCTGCGCGCCTTCGGCTATTACAATGCCGGCCAGGACTGCACCGCCGCCTGCCGCATCTATGCCGGCAAGAAGATCTACGACAAGCTTGTCGCCGACCTCTCCGCTGCGGTCTCGACCATCAAGTATGATCGCCCCGACGATACCGAGAACGAGATCGGCCCGCTGATTTCGCGTCGCCAGCGTGATCGCGTCTCGAGCTTCGTCGAGCGCGCGTCTGAGCTCAAGCACATCGAGATCACCACGGGCGGCAAGCCGGGCGAGGGCTCCGGCTTCTTCTACCAGCCGACCGTCGTCGCCGGCGCGCTGCAGGAAGACGAGATCGTGCGCCGCGAAGTGTTCGGCCCGGTGGTTTCGGTCACCCGTTTTTCCGAAGTCGACGAGGCGGTGAACTGGGCCAATGACTCTGACTATGGCCTGGCGTCATCGGTGTGGACCAAGGACGTTTCGCGCGCCATGGCGACGGCCGCCCGCCTGCAATATGGCTGCACCTGGATTAACACCCACTTCATGCTGACAAACGAGATGCCGCATGGCGGGTTGAAACAATCCGGCTACGGCAAGGACATGTCGCTCTATGCGCTGGAGGATTACACAGCCGTCCGCCACGTCATGATTGCGCACGGGTAGGGTCCAGATGCGGGAGAAGGTGGCCTGAAGGCCGGAAGTGGCGGCGCGACTATTCTTCCGCCTCGTCCGTCCCGTCCGCCGCCGGCGCCACCAGCAGCACGGTGGCGCCGAGGAGCGCGGCGATGAAGGAGCCGGCGAGGATGCCGACCTTGACCGCGTCCTGCAGAGCGACGTCGCTGGCGAAGGCGAGCAGGCCGATGAACAGGCTCATGGTGAAGCCGATGCCGCAGAGCAGCGAAATGCCGATCATGTGCAGCCAGCCGGCATTGACCGGCAGATCGGCGAAGCCGACCCGGATGGCAAGCGCAGAAGACCCGAACACGCCGACCAGCTTGCCGGCGACGAGGCCGGCGGCGACGCCGAGCGTCAGCGGCTCGGCCAGGGCGGCAGCGCTGAGACCGCCGAGTGAGACGCCGGCGTTGGCAAAGCCGAAAATCGGGATGACGAAAAAGGCGACGACTTTGTGCAGGCCGTGTTCGAGCCGGTGCAGCGGCGAATGGTCGAGATCGTGGCCGCTGCCCGGCGATATCTTCAATGGAATGGTGAGGGCCAGCGCGACGCCGGCAAGCGTCGCATGGACGCCCGATTTGAGCACCAAAACCCACAGAACGATGCCGAGCAAGACGTACGGCAGCAACGTCAGCACCCGCATGCGGTTGAGCACCACCAGCAGCGCGATGACGGCGAAGGCGGCGCCGAGATAGGCGAGGGACAGCCCGCTGGTATAAAACACCGCGATGATGAGCACGGCGCCGAGATCGTCGATGATGGCGAGCGCGGTGAGGAATATCTTCAGCGAGCCCGGCACGCGGCCGCCAAGCAGCGACAGCACGCCGAGCGCAAAGGCGATATCGGTGGCGGTCGGGATCGCCCAGCCGGACAGAGCGGCTTCATTGTTGCGGTTGATGGCGACGTAGACCAGTGCCGGCACCGCCATGCCGCCGGCGGCGGCGATGCCGGGCAGCACGCGGCGCGGCCAGGTCGAGAGCTGGCCGTCGAGCATCTCGCGCTTGATCTCGAGGCCGACCAGCAGGAAGAACACCGCCATCAGGCCGTCATTGATCCAGTGCGAGACGCTGAGCGGTCCGAGATAGGCGTGGAGGGCGGAGAAATAAGCCTCGCCCAGCGGCGAATTGGCGACGATCAGGGCCAGGGCCGCCGCAGCCATCAGGATGAGGCCGCCGGCCGCCTCGCTGTCGAGGAATTCGCGCAGCATGGAGACCAGCCGCTTTTCGTCCTGCATGTCGCCTCCGTCGTATCAGCGGCAAGGTCCGACACCGCCAAGCGATGATGCGCAAACAGCGCTGGCCGGGCAAGCCTGCAGTCAGAGCCTTTTAGCGCGGCGCGCGCTTGGCGAGGATACGCTGCAGCGTGCGGCGATGCATGTTCAGCCGGCGCGCGGTTTCCGAGACGTTGCGGTCGCACATTTCATAGACGCGCTGGATGTGCTCCCAGCGTACCCGGTCGGCCGACATCGGATTTTCGGGCGGTGCTGCGCGTTCGCCCGCCGTGCGGGTCAGGGCTGCAAAGATGTCGTCGGCGTCGGCCGGCTTCGACAGATAGTCGACGGCGCCGAGCTTCACCGCCGTCACCGCGGTGGCGATGTTGCCGTAGCCAGTGAGGATGATGGCGCGGGCATCGTCGCGCTTCTCGCGGATCGCGGCGACGACGTCGAGGCCGTTGCCGTCGGCCAGCCGCATGTCGACCACCGCATAGGCCGGCGGATTGGCGCGCGCCTTGGCAACCGCTTCCTCGACGCTCTCTGCCGTCTCGACGACAAAACCCCTGGTTTCCATGGCGCGGGCAAGCCGCGTCAGGAACGGCTTGTCGTCGTCGACGATCAGCAGCGAGGTGTCCTCGCCTTCGACCATTGCGCCAATCGTTTCGTCAGTACTCATCGTGCTGAAAATCCTGCTGCCTGATTTTTACGCAAATATAGTTTCGCAACGCTATTGTCCAATTTAGGCCGTGTCGAACATGGTGGCCGAAGCCTGCTCGGGATTGAGGAAGACGCTGCGCGGCCACGATATCTGCACGATAGCGCCCTCGCCGGGCTCGCTCGAATTGCGGAAATCGAGCGTCGCGCCGGAGCGTTCGAGCAAGGTCTTGGCGATGAATAGGCCGAGGCCGAGGCCGCCGCCGGCTTCGGTGCCTTGTCGCGTTGACATATAGGGTTCGCCGATGCGGTCGATGATCTCGGGCGGAAAGCCCGGCCCGTCGTCGATGATCGTGAAGCTGACAACGGCCTCGTTCCAGCTCCAGCGCACGGTGACATTCTTGCGGGCGAAGTCGACGGCGTTCTCGACCAGATTGCCGAGGCCGTAGATGACGCCGGGATTGCGCCGGCCCACCGGTTCCGGGCCGATGCGCTCGCCCGGCCGAAGCTTGATCGAAATGCCGAAATCGCGGTGCGGCGCCGTCACCTCCTCGACCAGCGAGGTCAGCGGCAGGCGCGAGAGGTGCACCTCGCTCTCGGAGGAAAGGCTGGTCAGGCGCTTCAGGATTTCGCGGCAGCGCTCGCTCTGCGAACGCAGCAGCTTCACGTCCTCGCCATATTTCGGATCTTGGCCAAGCGCCTTCTCCATCTCCTTGGCGACAAGCGCGATCGTGGCGAGCGGCGTGCCGAGCTCGTGCGCGGCGGCGGCGGCGAGGCCGTCGAGGGCCGAGAGATGCTGCTCTCGCTGCAGCACCAGTTCGGTGGCGGCAAGCGCGTTGGCAAGCAGCCGCGCCTCCTCGGCCACCCGGAAGGCATAGATCGCGGTAAAGGCGATGGAGCAGAACACCGCCATCCACATGCCGGCGACATAGATGAACGGCATCGCCAATGGCGCGCCCTCATGCCAGGGCAGCGGCAGGTGGTAAAAGACCAGCAGCGTCGCCGCCACGATCACCAGCGCGCCGAGCATGGCGGTCAGCCGTAGCGGCAGCGACGTCGCCGAGACGACGACGGGCACGGTCATCAGCAGCGAAAACGGATTGGTGAGGCCGCCGGTCATGTAGAGCAGGCCGGCAAGCTGCAGGCTGTCGAAGGTTAGGATGGCAAAGGCCGAGAGCGGCGTAAGCCGATGCGCCGCCGGATAGCGGAAGGTCAGCAAAAGGTTCATCCAGGCCGAACAAGCGATCAGCGCAAAACACATGCTGACCGGCAGCGGAAATTTCAGCCCGTAAGCGACGACAAGCACGGTCAGGCTCTGGCCGACGATGGCAAGCCAGCGCAACCTGATCAGCGTGTTGAGGCGCAGCCGCTGGCTTTGCTGGAAGTCGGGTGCGTGCAGGATGTTTATCATGGCCAATGATTATAGAGGGGAAACAGCCGGAGGTCTTTTCCGAAAAAGCGCCGAAGCTGGCCTTCCGTTCGGGATAACAGTCCGGGAATCATTAGGTACCGCGCGGTTTGGCGCGGCTCGTGGCGGCGGCGAGAAGCGGGTTCTCCGGCCAGACATGCCTGGGATAGCGGCCGCGCATGTCTGTCCGCACATCGGCCCAGGAGCCGCGCCAGAACCCGGGCAGGTCGCGCGTCGTCTGGATCGGCTGGCGCGCCGGTGACAGCAATTCGAGCGTCAGCGGCACAGTGCCGTTGGCGATCGCGGGATGCCGGTCGAGGCCGAACAGCTCCTGCACGCGGATTGCCAGTACCGGCCATTCGCCGTCATAGCGGATCGGCAGCCGACTGCCCGACGGCGCGTCGAAATGGGTCGGCGCCAATGTGTCGATCTTGCGCTGCAATTCGTGCGGTACCAGCGTCATCAGGCCTTGCGAAAGCACGCTGGGATCGATCGCGGCAAAGGATGCGGCACCGGAAAGGAACGGCAGCAGCCAGTCGTCGAGGCGCTCGACGAGCGCCGCATCGGAGACATCGGGCCATGGCGCACCGAGGCCGCGATGCAGCCAGCCGAGCCGCTGCCGCAACGTCTCCGCTTCCCTGCTCCACGGCAGCAGCGACAGGCCGTGTTCGCGCAAGGCGTCGAGAATGGCGCTGTCTGCGTCGGCACCGGTCGGCGCCGGCAGCATGCGTTCGGACAACGTGATGGCGCCGAGCCGAACCGTTTCGCGCACCCGCACCGCGCGCCTATCGCGGTCGAAGCTCACCTCGCGGCGAGTCTCGATCTTTTCCGCCAGCGCGGTGCGGATGTCGGCCTCGTCGAGCGCCGCCGCCGCGGTGATGCGGGCGTTCTGCGCCTTACCCTGCAGATCGGCGACGACGAGCCAGGTCTCGCCGGCCAGCGGGTCGGAGGCGTCGAGCATGGCGCCGGAGCCGTTGGCAAGCACGAAGCGGCCACGCTCGCCGCGCGCTTTAGCGACCCGGTCCGGCCAGGCATGGATGAGGAGAGCGCCGGCGGTGCTGCCCTCCCCCTTGAGGGGAGGGTCGATCCGCGTAGCGGACCGGGGTGGGGTCGGTTCGGGCACGCCATCGGCGACCCCGCCGCGTCTCCCTCGTCTCGCTGCGCTCGGCTCGCTCGCCGACCCTCCCGTCGAGGGGGAGGGTGAAGCCTGCTTTGCCAACCTCTCGGCCAGCTGCCGGGCAGCGGTGGCACGCGGCGATCTTTCGGCATGAAAGCGCATCAGCCGCCGTTCGAGATCGGCACCATCGCCGCCAAGGCCGCGCTCGGTGAGCAGCATGGCCAGCATCGCCGCCTCGAGCGCCTGGCCGGTCCTTGCCGCCTCGGCGACCATGTGGGCGAGCCGGACCGGCAGAGCCAGCTTGCGCATCGCGGCACCGGCCTCCGTCAAGCGCCCTGCCGCATCGACGGCATCGAGCGCGCGCAGCAGCGCCCTTGCCTCGTTGAGCGCCGGAGCCGGCGGGGGGTCGAGGAAGGACAGGCTCGTCGGATCGGCAACGCCGAACGCCGCGCAATCGAGCAACAGGCCGGAGAGATCGGCTTCGAGGATTTCCGGTGGCGTGAAGGCCGGCAGTGCCGCTGTCTGCTCGGCCCGCCACAGCCGGATAGCGACGCCCGGCTGTGTGCGCCCGGCCCGGCCGGCGCGCTGGTCGGCGGAAGCGCGGGAAGCACGCACCGTCTCCAGCCGCGTCAGGCCGCTGGCCGGCTCATAGCGCGGCAGCCGCGACAGGCCGGAATCGATGACGACGCGCACGCCGTCGATGGTGATGGAGGTTTCGGCGATCGACGTCGCCAGCACGACCTTGCGACGCCCGGGCGGCGCCGGCTTGATCGCTGCGTCCTGCGTCCTGTTGTCGAGCATGCCGTAGAGCGGCACGATGTCGGTGTCGGCGCCGACCTTGCCCGCCAGCCGCTCGGCGGTGCGCTCGATCTCGCGCTGGCCGGGCAGGAAGACAACCAGGCTGCCCTCCTCCCCGGCAAGCGCCGAGCGGATCACCCTGGCCATGGCATCCTCGATGGTGACGCCGGCCGGCCGCTCGTCATAGCGGATGTCGACCGGAAAGGCGCGGCCTGCGCTCTCGATCACCGGCGCGCCGGAAAGCAATTTTGCGACACGCGCGCCATCGAGCGTCGCTGACATGACCAGCAATCTGAGGTCGGGCCTCAGCGCACCCTGCACGTCGAGCGCCAGCGCCAGCCCGAAATCACCGTCGAGCGAACGTTCGTGGAACTCGTCGAACAACACCGCCGAGACACCAGGCAGCTCGGGATCGTCGAGGATCATGCGGGACAACACGCCTTCGGTGACGACGACGATCCTGGTCTTCGCGGAAGTCCGGTTTTCCATGCGCATGGCATAGCCGACGGTTTCACCGGGCTCTTCGCCAAGCAGTTCGGCCATGCGGCGGGCGGCAGCGCGGGCGGCGAGGCGGCGCGGCTCGAGCAGGATGATCTTTCCGGCGCCGAGCCATTGCGCATCGAGCAGCGTCAGCGGAACCAGCGTCGTCTTGCCGGCGCCGGGCGGAGCCACCAGCACGGCGCTGTTACCATGGCTCAGCGCTTCATTGAGCGCCGGCAAGACCGCGGAGACCGGCAGGTCCGGCAAAGGTTTTGTCGTCATTGTCCTATGATGTGCAGCCAGTTGGCAGCGATCGCATATCAGCGGTGGCGGTCGCCGCGCAAGCTTGGTACCAGCTCAAAGTCGGGTCCGCGCAAACGGGTTCCAGCGCACCGTGCCGAGCCGCACCTCCTCGCGCACCATCGTCAGCAGACCGGAACCGCCGACCACGGCAAGCCCGACCAGCGACAGAAAATCCGGATATTCCCTGAAGAACAGCGCGCCTAGAACCACCGCCCAGACGAACTGCGAATAATGCGTTGGCGCGATGCGGTTGGCCGGCGCGTATTTGACCGCCAGCAGATGCAGCAACTGACCGCCGGCGGTAAAGGCGCCGGCCAGCACCAGCCACGCCCATTGCCTGCCATCCGGCAGCGAGAACGAGGTAGCCGCCGCACCGACGCCGTTGAAGAGCAGGCCGTAGCCGATCAGCACGCCGAGCATCGTCGTGCGCTTTTCCTGCGCGGCGAGCGAACGCATCAGGATGACATTGGTGGCGGCCAGGAAGGCGATGATGAACGCCGCCAGATGACCAAGATGCAACTCGCGAAACCCAGGCCTGACGACCAGCATCACCCCGGCAAAGCCAGCGACGACCGCCAGCCACCGCCATGGGCCGACCTTCTCTTTGAGGACGAGCGTGGCCAGGATGGTGACGAACAGCGGCGCCAGGAAGATCAGCGCATAGACTTCCGCCAGCGGGATGGTGGTGAAGGCGTAGACGCTGAGCACGCCGGAGGCGATGCCGGCCCAGGCGCGGGCCTGTACCGCCCAAGGCCGTGTCGTGCGCCAGAAATCGCGCCAACGCTCGCCTGGCGGCCTGGCAAAGAGCAGAAAGCAGCCGGCAAACAATGTCGAGAAGAAGCCGATCTCGAAGACGTTGAACTGCCCGCCCAGGCTTTTGACAACCGCGTCGCTGCACGAATAGCTTGCATAGGCGATGAGAGCGAGCAGAATTCCGTTGGGCACGTTTTCCATTTCCGGGAGGGATGAGAGTGAAGATATTGGCGCTTGGCGCGCATCCGGACGACATCGAGATCTTCATGTTCGGTACGATGGCCGCCTATGCCGCGCAAGGCGCAGAACTCTTTTTTGCCGTAGCCACGGATGGCGCCAGGGGCGGCTACGGCGATCCGGCCGCGCTTGCCCGCACGCGCCGCAAAGAGGCGACGGCGGCGGCCGGTCTGCTTGGCGTGACGCCGCGCTTCATCGATTTTCCCGATGGCGCGCTGGTGGCGGACGCCGCCCTGATCGCGGCGCTGAAAGCACTGATCGGCGAGATAGGGCCGGATCTGGCGATCACCCATGCGCCGAACGACTATCATGGCGACCACCGCGCGCTATCGGATAGCGTGCGCATCGCAGCGTCATTCTCGGTGCCGGTGCTGCATGCCGACACGCTCGGCGGCACCGGGTTTTCGCCAACGCACTACGTCGATATCTCCAGGCATTTCGATCTCAAGGCGGAGGCGATCCGGGCGCACCAATCGCAGGATCCCGAGCGTTTCGTCGACGCGGCGCGCACGCAGAACGCCTTTCGCGCCGGCCAGTGCAACGGCCCAGCCGGATCGTTCGCCGAGGCCTTCCGCTTCGAGCCGGTCTTCCCCTTCGCCGATATCCGCGCGCTGCTGCCGCCGGCCCCAGTGATCCGTCCGGTGGCGGTCAGCAACAAGACGGTGACCTAGGCAGGTCGCCGCAACTTCTCACGTTGCTTTCCTATCCAGCATGCTGCGGTGCAGCAACGAATTCGCTTGCCTTGTTTAGTAAAAATTGCATCACTAAACAAATTACTAAACATCCGACGTGTTGCCGCGCCGTTGTGTTTAGGCCCCGGAGGAGGGGTTTAGCGGGCTCTTGAAACCGTCATCCGGACGCGTTTCGCAAATGGGAGGAAGGCATGAAATCGACCTTGAAACTGGCGTTGGGACTGGCATCGACACTCCTCGCGTCGACAGCCGTTTCGAACGTCGCGCAGGCAGAAGATCTGACGCTTTGCTGGGCAGCCTGGGACCCGGCTAACGCGCTCGTGGAATTGTCCAAGGACTTCACCAAGGAAACCGGAATCGGCATGAAATTCGAATTCGTGCCGTGGACCAACTATGCCGACCGCTTTCTCAACGAGCTGAATTCGCACGGCAAGCTGTGCGACATGATCATCGGCGACAGCCAGTGGATCGGCGGCGCCGCCGAGAACGGCCATTACGTCAAGCTGAACGACTTCTTCGACAAGGAGAAGATCAGCATGGACGATTTCGTGCCGGCGACTGTCGTCGGCTACTCGGAATGGCCGAAGAACTCGCCGAATTACTGGGCGCTGCCGGCTATGGGCGACGTCGTCGGCTGGACCTATCGCAAGGACTGGTTCTCCAAGCCGGAACTGCAGAAGGAATTCAAGGAGAAATACGGTTGGGATCTCGGCCCGCCGACAACCTTCGACCAGCTGAGGCAGATCGCCGAATTCTTCCAAAAGCGCGAGATCGACGGCAAGACCGTCTATGGCGCGTCGATCTACACCGAGCGCGGCTCGGAAGGTATCACCATGGGTGCCATGGACGTCCTCTACAGCTTCGGCTTCCAGTATGAAAATCCGAAAAAGCCCTACGAGATGGAAGGTTTCGTCAACTCCGATAAATCGGTGAAGGGCTTGGAGTTCTACAAGGCGCTCTATGATTGCTGCACCCCTCCCGGCGCCTCGAACAGCTACATGGGCGAAGGCGTCGACGCCTTCAAATCCGGCCAGGTGGCGATGCACATGAACTTCGCCTTCACCTGGCCAGGCCTGCAGAAGGACGAAAATGTCGGCGGCGACAAGATCGGCTATTTCGTCAATCCCAAGGGTCCCGACGGCGACCAGTTCGCCCAGCTCGGCGGCCAGGGCATCTCGGTGGTCTCCTATTCCGACAAGCAGGAAGCCGCGCTCAAATACATCAAATGGTTCGCCAACAAGGACGTGCAGTCCAAATGGTGGTCGCTCGGCGGCTATTCCTGCCTCAACGCGGTCGTCAAGGACCCGGGCTTCCCGGCCAGCCAGCCTTATGCGCAGACCTTCCTCGACTCTATGGCCATCGTGAAGGATTTCTGGGCCGAGCCGAGCTACGCACCGCTGCTGCAGGCATCGCAGAAGCGCTTCCACGACTATGTCGTTGCCGGGCAAGGCTCGGCCAAGGACGCGCTCGACGGCCTCGTCAAGGACTGGACCGAGGTTTTCCAGGACGATGGCAAGATGTAATCGGATGTAACCGGCTCCTCCCGAGCCCATGACCGAACCGTCCCGTGCCGCCCTTGGCACGGGACACAGTTCAGATAAATTCCATTGTCGAGACGATCCAAGTGACCGAAGCAGGACTGACCATGCTCAATCGGACGGCGGACAGCGTTGCCCGGGCTACGCCTGAGCCGTTGGCCCGCAAGGTCCGGGGCATCAGCGACAAGGGCCTCGCCTGGCTGTTCATCTCGCCGACGATCCTGTTGCTTCTCGCCATCAATATCTTCCCGCTGTTCTGGGCGATCTACCTGTCCTTCACCAACTTTCGCGCCAATCGCCCCAACGAGGTGGTGAAGAACCTTGGGCTGGCCAACTACAAGC
The DNA here is from genome assembly GCF_040319995.1 of Mesorhizobium sp. M0815. Classification (NCBI taxonomy): domain Bacteria; kingdom Pseudomonadati; phylum Pseudomonadota; class Alphaproteobacteria; order Hyphomicrobiales; family Phyllobacteriaceae; genus Mesorhizobium; species Mesorhizobium sp. M0815. The sequence continues at coordinate 27,623 of NZ_JAMYOU010000021.1, forward strand.
GCATCCTCGCTGACCAGGACATCTGGATCGCCATGCAGACGACGGCGCATTTCGTGTTCTGGACCATCCTGCTGCAGACGCTGATCGGCTTTACGCTGGCTTGGCTGATCGACCGCAAGTTTCGTGGCCACGCCTTCTGGACGACCATCATCCTGGTGCCGATGATGCTGTCGCCGGCGGTGGTCGGTAATTTCTGGCGCTTCCTCTACGAGCCGCAGATCGGGCTGTTCGCCTACGCCGTTTCGTTCGTCACCGGCATTCCGGCAACCGAGATCAGCATGCTGTCCAACGTGTCGCTGGCGCCATGGTCGATCATCATCGTCGATACCTGGATGTGGACTCCCTACGTGATGCTGATCTGCCTCGCCGGCCTGCGCTCGATCCCCGAATACATCTACGAAGCGGCCGAGGTCGACCGCGCCTCCAACTGGCGGCAGTTCTGGTCGATCACGCTGCCGATGGCGCTGCCCTTCATCATGCTGGCGGTGCTGTTTCGCGGAATCGAGAACTTCAAGATGTTCGACATGGTCAATTTGCTGACCGGTGGCGGGCCGGGATCGACCACCGAAGTGGCCTCGATCACGCTGAAGCGGCAGGCCTTCGAAAGCTGGCGGACGGGCTATTCCTCGGCCTTCGCCATCATCCTGTTCGTCGCGGTGTTCGGCCTGGCGAACATCTACGTCAAGGCGCTCAACAAGGTGAAGCAGAGATGAGCCTGACGTCAGCCCATTCGGTCGTCGCGCCCTCGGCCACGTCAAAGCGCGTCGCCGGCACGATCATCGTCGCCTACGCGTTGATCTCGATCGTGCCGCTGCTGTGGATCTTCGCCACCAGCTTCAAGACGCCGCCGGATTCGATCGCCTATCCGCCGAAGATCCTGTTCCAGCCCAGCGTTGAGGGCTACTGCAACCTGTTCACGACGCGGACAAGGCAGACGCCGGAATACATCAACTCGCTGGGGCCGGCGACGGGCCTTTGCGACGAGACGGTGCGCAAGCGCAACATGGTGATCGCCGGCCCCTCGAACTTCATGCCGCGCTTCGTCAATTCGCTGATCATCGCCTTCGGCTCAACCTTTTGCGCAGTGTTCCTCGGCACGCTGTCGGCCTACGGTTTTTCGCGCTTCAAGGTGCCGCTCGCCGACGACCTTTTGTTCTTCATCCTGTCGACGCGGATGATGCCGCCGATCGCTGTCGCCATCCCAATCTACCTGATGTATCGCGAGCTTGGCCTGTCGGACACGGCTCTCGGCATGATCCTGCTCTATACGGCGGTTAACGTGTCGTTGGCAGTGTGGCTGCTAAAAGGCTTCATCGACGAGATCCCGCGCGAATATGAAGAAGCGGCGATGATCGACGGTTACACCAGGCTGCAGGCGTTCTGGCGCACGGTACTGCCGCAGGCGACCACCGGTATTGCCGCAACCGCCATCTTCTGTCTGATCTTTGCCTGGAACGAATATGCCTTCGCTGCGCTACTGACCTCGGGCACGGCGCAGACCGCGCCGCCCTTCATCCCGACCATCATCGGCGAAGGCGGCCAGGACTGGCCGGCGGTCGCGGCCGGCACAACGATCTTCCTGGTGCCGATCCTGGTCTTCACCATCCTGCTTCGCAAGCAATTGCTGCGCGGCATCACCTTCGGCGCGGTGCGCAAATGAACCTGACCGCAAAACGCAAATCGCGCTGGCCCGTTTGGGCCAGGCGCGGGCTGATGGAAAACGTCGCCACGGCGATCATCGCGATCGGCTTCCTGATGCTGTTCCAGCCCTTCGCGCTGGCGCTCTACACCTATTCCTTCATCACCATGCTGGCCGGCACGGCAATGTTCATCATCGTCTCGAAATTTCCGGAGTAGACGATGGCCGAGATCAGGGTCGAACATCTGAGGAAGGCATTCGGCGATTTCGTCGCCGTGCAGGATTCCAACTTCGTCGTCGAAGACGGCGAGTTCTTCGTCATGCTGGGGCCGTCGGGCTGCGGCAAGACGACGACGCTTCGTATGATCGCCGGGCTCGAACTGCCGACCGGCGGCAAGATCCTGCTTGACGGCGAGGACGTCACCATGCGGCGTGCCCGCGAGCGCGACATCGCCTTCGTCTTCCAGCTGTTCGCGCTCTATCCGCACATGAATGTGAGAAAGAACATCGGCTTTCCGTTGCTGGCGCAAGGCATGCCAGGTGCTGAAATCCGGGCCAGGGTGGAAGAGACGGCGAAGCTTTTGCGGATCGACCATCTGCTCAACAAATCCGTCTCCGGGCTTGCCGGCGGCGACCGCCAGCGCGTAGCGCTCGGCCGCGCCATCGTGCGGCGGCCAAAGTGTTTCCTGATGGACGAGCCGCTCGGCACGCTCGACACCGAATTCCGCGACCTGATGGTCCATGAGCTGCGCGACCTGCACAACCGCATCCACGCCACCACCGTCTATGTCACGCATGACCAGATGGAAGCGATGTCGATGGCCGACAAGATCGCGGTGATGAACCATGGCGTCATCGAGCAGTTCGGCACGCCGCGCGAAATCTACGACCGGCCGGCAACGATGTTCGTCGCCGACTTCATCGGCTCGCCGCCGATGAATTTCCTCGGCTTCGGCGGCGGCCTTTCAAAGGGCGCCAGGGAAATTGTTGTGCAAGGCGCGAAGGTGGCCGTGCCGGAGGTGCGGGAGGATATTGCGCCGGCTGAGATGGCGCTTGGCATCCGGCCGGAGCACATCCGTTTCGATGACGCTTCGAAGCTGCGCGGCGCCATTTACGGCACCGAGTATCTCGGTACCACGCAGATCGTGGCGGTGGAGACGGCAGACGGCATCATCAAGGCCAGGGTGCCGGCCGAAATCCGGCTCAATCCGGGCGATCATGTCGGCCTGGCGCTGAGCAGCGCGCGGCTGTCGCTGTTCGCAAAAGGATCCGGCCGTGCGGTGCGCACCGAAATCCATGAGTCGGCCTCCCAGGGGAGAGCGCATCATGGCTGACGTTCACATCAAAGGCGTGACCAAGGTTTTTGGCGAGCATGTCGCCGTCGACAATCTCGACCTGCATATCGCCGACGGGGAATTCGTCGTGCTGCTCGGGCCGACTGGCGCCGGCAAGACGACGACGCTCAGGCTGATCGCTGGGCTGGAGCGGCCCGAAGCGGGCTCGATCCATATTGCCGGCCACGACACGACGACGCTGTCGCCGGCCGAGCGCGACACCGCTTTCGTGTTCCAGCAATATTCGCTCTATCCGCATCTGTCGGTCTACGACAACCTCGCCTTTCCGCTACGCTCGCCGGCGCGCAAAATGCCGGAGGATCAGATCCGCCGCCGCGTCGAGGATGTGGCCAAGATGGTGCGCATCCACCACAAGCTGAATAATCGCTCGACCAAACTGTCGGGCGGCGAGATGCAGCGCGTCGCCATCGGCCGCGCTCTGGTGCGCAAACCGTCGATCTACCTGATGGACGAGCCGCTGTCGTCGCTCGACGCCAAGCTGCGCGCCGATCTCAGGCTCGAGCTGAAGCGCATCCAGGCCGAACTCGGCGCTACAATGCTCTACGTCACACACGACCAGATCGAAGCGATGACCATGGCCGACCGCATCGGCATCCTCGCCGACGGCGTGCTGGTGCAGATCGGTTCGCCGCGCACGATCTATTCTGAGCCGGCAAACCTTCACGTCGCGGCAAGGCTAGGCCAACCGGCCATCAATTTGTTGCCGGTCGGACTGCTGCCGGATGGCGGCGCGCCGGCGGGAACCAAGACGATCGGAGCGCGCACCGAACATCTTTCGATCGAGAAGGCGGCGAACGGCCATGCCGACGGCGTCGTCGATTGGGTCGAGCATCTCGGCGACCAGAACCATCTGCACGTGACGGTGGGGACCAAGAAGCTGGTGACGCTGACTGACCCCGACACCGACCTGGCGCAGGGCGACAAGATCATGATCCGCTATCGCTCGCCGCTGTATTTCGGCGCCGATGGGCGACGGCTGATGTGAGCGCTGCGCGAGTGTTTTCCTGGCACCTTTCAACCGGCAATTTCGGGCACCGGACTGGACCAATTCGATGAAGCATTTTTTCAATCGCAGGGATACGATCGTAACTGAGGCACTGGACGGCTTTCTCGGCACGACCGGCGCCGGCGATCTCGCTCGCCTCGACGGCTATCCCGAAATCAAGGTCGTCCTCCGTGCGGACTGGGATAAGAGCAAGGTCAGCATCATCTCCGGCGGCGGGGCCGGGCACGAACCCGCGCATGCCGGCTTCGTCGGCGTGGGCATGCTGACGGCGGCAGTATCAGGCGAGATCTTTGCTTCGCCGAGCGTGGAAGCAGTATTGGCCGCCATCCGCGCGGTAACCGGTCCCGCCGGGTGCCTGCTGATCGTCAAGAACTACACCGGTGATCGCCTCAACTTCGGCTTGGCAGCCGAGAAGGCGCGCGCCGAAGGCTTCCGCGTCGAGATGGTGATCGTCGCCGACGACATTGCCCTGCCGGATATTGCCCAGCCGCGTGGCGTTGCCGGCACCTTGTTCGTGCACAAGATCGCCGGCCACCTGTCGGAAGCCGGCAACGATCTGGCGACGGTTGCCGCTACGGCGCGGGCCGCGGCGGTGGACATCGTTTCACTCGGCATATCGCTGTCGTCCTGCTCGATCCCCGGCCAGAGCCATGACGAAAGATTTGGCGCCGACGACGCCGAACTCGGCCTCGGCATTCATGGCGAACCGGGCGTTGAGCGGATTGCGGTGCAAAGTGCCGAAAGGCTGGTTGCGATCATGTCGGAGCGCCTTGCCGCGCGGCTCGATCCCGCCAGTGACTACGCCTTGCTGATCAACAATCTCGGTTCGGTGCCGCCGCTGGAAATGTTGCTTGTCACCAATGCGGTGTTGGCTTCACCGCTGGCACGAAAGGTGACGCTGACGATCGGGCCCGGGCAGCTTATGACGGCGCTCAACATGAACGGCTTTTCCCTGTCGCTGATCCGGCTCGATGCGCCTCGCGAAGTAGCCTTGCGGGCGCCGGTCGGCCCTCACGCCTGGCTGCCGGCAAGAGCCGTTCGCCCAGTGAGCGTCGTGCCGGTGGCCAAAGCCACCGGCCCGAACAACGCGTCAAAAGCCAGCCAGGATGCACGCACCGAGCAGTTGGTTGTCGCGGTCTGCGAACGGCTGATCTCGCTTGAAGGCGCGTTGAACGGACTGGATGCCAAGGCGGGAGACGGCGACACCGGATCGACTGTGGCGGCCGGTGCGCGGAGCGTGCTTAGCCGCCTTGAGACACTGCCGCTCGCCGACGCTGCCGCAACGCTCGCCACCGTCGGCGACATACTGAGTACCAGCATGGGCGGCTCCAGTGGCGTGCTGCTGTCGATCTTCTTAACCGCCGCCGCGCAGGCGTCGAAATCTGGCGAAACGCTTCCCAAGGCGCTTCTCGTCGGCCTGGATCGGATGTCCTTCCATGGCGGAGCGAGGGTCGGCGATCGCACGATGATCGATGCCCTGGAACCCGCCTTGAGGGCGTTGGATAGCGGCAGTCTGGAGGACGCGGCGGTCGCGGCGCGACGCGGCGCCGAGGCCACCGCGGCCATGCGCAAGGCCAAGGCCGGGCGGTCCGCCTATATTGGCAGCCAGCTCGACGGCGTGGTCGACCCCGGCGCCTTTGCCATCGCCGAGGTCTTCACTGCCCTCGCTGCGTTGCTCGAACCCGCTTGACTGGGGAAAAGAATGCTTCAATTGCCGGATATGCAATTTTCTCGTACTGCCGGCAGCGCGGAGGCCAGGAGCATGGGTGATATGGCGGTAGCGGATCTTTCCAGGCTAATCGAGGCGGCGGCAAACACCATCGCCGCCCATGCCGAAGAGCTGACCGGGCTCGACCAGGCGATCGGCGACGGCGACCATGGGCTCAACATGAAACGCGGCTTCGAGGCCGTGCGGGCCGAGGCCGGCGCGTTCGCGGCAAAGCCATTGCCCGAGGCGCTGAAGGCGATCGGCACCAAGCTGGTGATGACGGTCGGCGGAGCCTCCGGTCCCCTGTTCGGCACGCTGTTCATGGCGCTCGGCAAGGAGATTTCCGCCGCGCCGGGTCGCGCCGATCTGGCAGCGGCCTTCGGCAAGGCAATCGAAGCGGTAGCCGCCAGAGGCAAGTCGCAGGCCGGGCAAAAGACCATGCTCGACGTACTGCAGCCGGTGCATGAAGCGCTGGTGCAGGGAAAGACAGCAGGGGAAATCGTCGACATCGCCGACAATGCAGCCGACGCGACCGTGCCGATGAAGGCGTTGCGTGGGCGCGCCTCCTTCCTTGGCGACCGTTCGATCGGTCATATGGATGCCGGCGCACGCTCGACCGCGCTTCTGGTGCGGGCCGTCGCCGAAGCAATCGAGGCGCGCGCATGAGCAATGTCGGCATCGTCATCGTATCGCATTCGCCGCTGGTCGCCGAAGGCACCGCAGACATGGTGCGGCAGATGGTCGGCGACGAAGTGCCGCTTGCATGGTGCGGCGGAAACGGCCATGGCGGGCTGGGAACCAATGTCGAGGCGATCATGGGCGCCATCGACAAGGCGTGGTCGGAGGCGGGTGTCGCGATCCTCGTCGATCTCGGCGGTGCCGAGACCAATAGCGAGATGGCGGTAGAGATGATCGGCGAACCACGCGCCCAGAAGATCATCGTCTGCAATGCGCCGATCGTCGAAGGCGCGGTGATGGCGGCGACCGAGGCTTCCGGCGGCGCCTCGCTCAAGGAAGTGGTGGCGACGGCGCACGAACTGTCGCCGTCGTGAGTGAACGGGAACTTTGACAAGCATGTCCGCAGCAGCCGAAGCCAGCGTCCTGATCACCCATGAGGTGGGACTGCATGCGCGTCCTTCGGTGAAGTTCACCAAGCTTGCCAAGACGTTTTCGGCCGACGTCGAGATTGCGCTCGCCGCCAACGGGCCATGGTTCGACGCCAAGAGCATCGTCAAGGTGATGGCTGCGAAAGCGCCGAAAGGCACTGTCCTGCATATCAGGGCCAGAGGCGACGGCGCCGGCGAGGCCGTCGGGGCACTGGTCGAGCTGGTGCGGCGCGATTTCGACGAAGGCAAGGACCATGCCCGAACCGCTTAGGCTGCAGGGCATTTCGGCATCGGCCGGCTATGCCGAGGGGCCGCTGTTCGACCTCGACCAGGCTGCTGTGCGTTATGTCCGCAAGGCGACTGCCGCGGACGAGAAAGCGGCGCTTGAGGCCGCCATCTCCATTGCCGCAGGCCGGCTCGCGATATTGATCGAAACCAGCGACAGCGAGGCGGCCGGGATCCTCGAATTCCAGCTCGCCATGCTGGAGGACGACGCGCTGACCGGCCCGGCTTTTTCGCACATCGCCGAGGGCATGGCTGCTGATGTGGCTTGGCGAACAGCGCTCGACGCCGAGATCGCCGGCTACGAAACATCCGAGCAGGACTATTTCCGGGCGCGCGCGGCCGATATGCGCGATATACGCGACCAGGTGCTACGCGCGCTGACCGGGGGCGGCGACATTGCCGCGCCGGCGGGTGCGATCTTGTATGGCGAGGATATCGCACCGACGCGCTTCCTCGAGACCGACTGGAGTGCCGGCGGCGGCATCGCGCTTAAGGCCGGAAGCGCCGCAAGTCATGTCGCAATGCTGGCACGCTCGCGCGGCGTGCCCATGGTGGTGGGGCTTGGGCTCGTGGGGCGTGGGGTAGCCGGGCCTGGTGCTTCGCCGGCTCACCTTGCCGGAATCGCACTGCTCGATGCCGAACATGGCGGCATCGTGTTGGGGCCTTCGAAAGCGGAGATCGACGCGTTCCGGCGATCGTCGTCGTCTTTCGCGGCGCATCGCGGCAAAGCGGCAGCCTATCTGACAAGGCCGGCGGCAACGAAGACCGGCATAGCGATCGGGGTGCAGGTGAATATCGCCGATCCGTCCGATGTAGACAGCATCGATGTCGCGACGTGCGACGGTGTCGGGCTGATGCGGACCGAATTCCTGTTCGGCAAGACGCTGCCGGACGAGGAGACGCAATATCACGCCTACCGCAAAGTGCTGGAATGGGCCAGCGACAGGCCGGTAACAATCCGTACCGTCGATGCCGGCGGCGATAAGCCTGTGCCGGGCCTGACCGTCGAGGAAGGTAATCCATTCCTTGGCCTGCGCGGGATCAGGCTGTCGCTGGCGCGCCCAGAGGTCTTTCGCGTGCAGATCCGCGCCTTGCTCCGCGCCGCCATGCACGGCAATCTGAAGGTGATGTTCCCGATGATCGCCGTTCCGGAAGAGTATGAACGCGCCACCGCGCTGTTCGCTGAGGAGCAGGCTGACCTTTTGGCGCGCGGCATCGCGCAAAAAATGCCGCCACTTGGCATCATGGTCGAGGTGCCTTCGGTGGCGATTGCGCCGGAGGCATTCGCCAGGGCCGCCTTCTTCTCGATCGGCTCGAACGATTTGACCCAATACGTGATGGCCGCCGCTCGCGATAACATTTCGGTCGCACATCTGAATTCCGTCAGGCACCCGGCCGTACTCCGGCTGATCGCGTCGGTTGCCGCCTTCGGGCGCGAGCATAATATCCCGGTCAGCCTGTGTGGCGATGCCGGCGGCGACCCCGCCTCGATCCCGGCGCTGCTCGAAGCCGGCCTGCGTGACCTCTCCGTCGCTCCCGCCCAACTCGCGATGGCCAAGGCGGCCATCGCGGACGTTTGGATCTAGGCCCGGCATGTCAGACAAGGCGTCGCAATCCGGCCCCGAAGAGGCGATCCGCGCCTACAAGACGATCCTGTCGCAGGTGATCGATCAGCGCCCGTCCGGCATGCGCCAGCGCCTCGCCGACGCGCTGGGCAAGCATCGCAGCTTCGTCACGCAGATTTCCAGCCCGGCCTATTCGACGCCGATCCCGTCGAAGCATTTGCCGGCTATCTTCTCCGTCTGCCATTTCAGCCCGGCCGAACGCGATCATTTCCTCGAAGCCTACCATCGGGCGCATCCGGGAAAGATGTCGCTGGCTGCAGGCATGCGCAAGACACGCCATGTCTCGCTGATCGTTCCCGATTTCGGCGACGACAAGCAGAACGCGGCGCTCGACCGGGCGGTCAATGATTTCATCCAGAAGATCACCAGCATCGCCGGCAAGGGCAGCTGACGCTGGGCTATTTCGGGAGGACAGCCATGAAGAAATTTCTGAATTCCGTCGACACGGTGCTGACCGAGAGCCTCGACGGCTTCGTTGCCGCGCATGCCGATATCCTGGCGCTTGGCGAGGAGCACAAATTTGTCCGCCGCAAGGTGCTCAAGCCGGGCAAGGTGGCGTTGATCTCCGGCGGCGGCTCGGGTCACGAACCGCTGCATGGCGGGTTCGTCGGGCACGGCATGCTGGATGCCGCCTGCCCCGGCCAGGTGTTCACCTCGCCGACGCCGGACCAGATGATGGCGGCGGCTGAAGCCGTCAATACGGGCGCCGGCTGCCTGTTCATCGTCAAGAACTACGAGGGCGACGTAATGAATTTCGACATGGCCGCTGAAATGTCGGAAGGCGTGATGCAAATCGTGACCAATGACGACGTCGCGGTCGAAAACTCGTCCTACACCACCGGCCGGCGCGGCGTCGCCGGTACGCTGGTGGTCGAGAAAATCGTCGGCGCGGCGGCCGAACAAGGCATGCCACTGGAGTCTTTGAAGGCGCTGGGCGAGCGCGTCAACGGCGCAACGCGCTCGATGGGCGTGGCGCTGACCAGTTGCACCGTGCCGGCGGCGGGCAAGCCGACCTTCGACATCGGCGACGGCGAGATGGAGTTCGGGGTCGGCATCCATGGCGAGCCCGGAAGGCGGCGCGACACGTTGAAGAGCGCCGACGCTATCGTCGAGGAGATCTGTACCGCGATCCTCGGCGATCTGGGCGACGGCGCCAAAGGCCGGGCGCTGCTCTTCGTCAACGGCTTTGGCGGCACGCCGCTGATGGAGCTTTATCTGATGTACAACAGCGCCCGCAAAACCTTCGAGAAGCACGGCGTGACGGTGACCCGGTCGCTGGTTGGGTCCTATGTGACTTCGCTCGACATGGCCGGCTGCTCGATCACGCTGAGCATGTTCGACGCCGAGACGGCAGTGTTTTGGGATGCGCCTGTGCACACCGCCGCGCTGCGCTGGGGCATGTAGCGGCGGAGAATGCCCCAGAAATAGTCGGTGATAAGACCGACAGCAGCAGCGTGGTGCATCGCCAGACTGTTGTCCTCCTCACCCTAGGTAAGATAAGGGACTCAGCGGGCTTGCGGAGTTGGGGCATGCGTTACAATTGGGATCGGGCGCCGACAGGTTTCGAGCGTCATGGGAAAATGCTGGCAGCCGCCTTGCTGATCGCCGGCGGGGTTGGCCTCATGCTCGCTGCGCTGCCGCTTTAGGAATCAACTCGAGTAGCAGATTATTTCTCAGCGGGTTGTCTCAACGCGCCTGCCCTGTCACGGCTATGAAACGGCGGTCACGCCCTTCAAATCCCTGGCTGAAACGCTGCACGAGTACGACAAGCACGCCTGCTTTGCGGTCGGGGGTGAATGCGTAAGATTCCGACAGGCTGTAAGAAGTCGGGCAATTCCTCGAACCCGGCACCGCCCTGTCCTCATGCAGCAGCTTGATCGGCTTGCCGTCCTGACCCTGCAGCGTCAGGCGAAAGCCGAGCGCCTTGCCGGTCGTTTCGCCTTGCTGCGTCCTGTCGAAACTCGAGGAACAATCCGCCGTGCTGTCGGCAAGGATCTGGTCGAGCTGAATGGTCGAGATGCCAAGCTCGTCATAAGTCGGCCAAAGCCATTTCTGCGAAACCTGCTCGAGGCGCGCAATGTCGTTGTAGGCGACCATGTCGTCGGGAAAAGTGAATTTGTCGAAGCCCGTCCGCTCGCCGCGCAGTGCGATGGCATATTTGGCCAGCAAGGGCGCTGCCAGCTCGGCGGCCTGTGCCCTCGCCTGCGCAAGTGTCAGCGTCGAATCCTCCGTCTCGTCAACGATGAGGATCGGCTTGCCGCCGACGAACTCATCGGTGCGGGTGTCGATGATTTCGATCTCCGACCAGCCCGAATCCGAAGCACCGGCATCGAGCGTGCCGTACTGCTCGAAGGCGAAATAGTTGCCGTCGGGCGAAAAGCCGATGATGCGCCGTGCCGCCGCATCGCCGGCCTGAGCAGCTGAAGCGAGTGCGAACGCCAGCGTCGCAACGACGGCAAATCCAAGCTCGTATCGCAGTTTCATCGCGCCCTGCCCCCAATGTCGAAAATTCGGCCGTATCAGCCCCGCAGGCCACGACGACCCTGCATTTGCGGCCGAATTAGACCGACGGCAAACGAAAAGCACAAATACATGGTTACAGAAAGCAGCATACGCTATTTCAAGGACAGCAAACATTCCTGGGGAGGAAGCTGGATGGCGTCACGCTACCACGAGGTCTATGATGGCTGGAAACGCGACCCGGAAAAATTCTGGGCCGATGCCGCCGGCGCAATCGACTGGTTCTCGCCCTTCGAGACCGTGTTCGATGCCAATGCCGGCGTCTATGGCCGGTGGTTCAATGGTGCCTCGTGCAACACCTGCTTCAATGCCGTCGATCGTCATGTGGCGGACGGCCGCGCCGACCAAATAGCGCTTATTCATGACAGCGCGATTTCGGGCACAATCAGGAAATTCACCTATGCCGAGTTGAAGCGCGAGGTGGTCGCACTGACCTCGGTACTCAAGAATCGCGGCATCCAAAAAGGCGATCGCGTCATCATCTACATGCCGATGGTGCCGGAAGCAGCCTTCGCCATGCTTGCCTGCGCGCGGATCGGCGCCGTGCATTCAGTGGTCTTCGGCGGTTTTGCCTCACATGAGCTCGCCACGCGCATCGACGATGCCAAGCCGAAGCTGATCATCTCGGCGTCCTGCGGCCTGGAGCCCGCGCGTGTCGTTGCCTATAAGCCGCTGCTCGACAAGGCGATCGAGATGTCGCGGCACAAGCCCGAAGCCTGCCTCATCCTGCAGCGCGACCAATTGCGCTGCGAGCTCAGGGAAAACTACGACATCGACTATGCCGACGCTGTGGCGCGGGAGCGGGCCGCGGGTGCCAATGTCGACTGCGTTCCGGTGCTTGCCACCGATCCGCTCTACATCATCTACACGTCCGGCACGACCGGCCAGCCAAAGGGCATCGTGCGCGACAATGGCGGCCACATGGTCGCGTTGAAATGGTCGATGGAAAACGAGTTCGGTGTGAAACCCGGCGAAGTGTTCTGGGCGGCTTCGGACGTCGGCTGGGTGGTCGGCCATTCCTACATCGTCTACGGCCCGCTGCTGCATGGCTGCACGACGGTGCTGTTCGAAGGCAAGCCGGTCGGCACGCCCGATGCCGGCACCTATTGGCGTGTGATCGCCGAGCATGGCGTGGTCGCACTTTTCACCGCGCCAACCGCCTTCCGCGCCATCAAGGGACAGGACCCGAGGGGCGAGTTCGTCCCGAAACACGATCTGTCCCGGTTCCGCACGCTGTTCCTTGCCGGCGAGCGCGCCGATGCGGAAACCATCAAATGGGCCGAGCAGAAATTGAACGTGCCGGTGATCGACCACTGGTGGCAGACCGAGACCGGTTCGCCGATGACCATCAATCCCGCCGGACTGGGCCTGCTGCCTGTCAAATACGGCTCGCCCGGCATGCCGATGCCCGGCTACGACATTCGCGTGCTCGACGATGCCGGGCATGCGGTCAAGCGCGGCACACTGGGCAACGTTGTGGTCAAACTGCCATTACCGCCCGGCTGTCTGCCGACGCTGTGGAATGCCGACGAGCGGTTTCGCCAAGCCTATCTCGAGGAGTTCCCCGGCTTCTACAAAACGGCGGATGCCGGCATGATGGACGAGGACGGCTATCTCTATGTCATGGCCCGCACCGACGACATCATCAACGTCGCCGGCCACCGGCTGTCGACCGGCGCCATGGAGGAGGTGTTGGCCGCGCATCCCGACGTTGCCGAATGCGCCGTCGTCGGCATCGCCGATGCGATGAAAGGCCAGGTTCCGCTCGGCTTCGTCGTGCTGAATGCCGGCGTCGACCGCGACGCGGGCATCATCGAAAACGAGGTGGTCGCGCTGGTGCGCGAACGGATCGGCCCGGTCGCCGCCTTCAAGACGGTGGTGACGATCAAGCGCCTGCCGAAGACGCGCTCCGGCAAGATCCTGCGCGGCACCATGCAGAAGATCGCCGACAAGGAGGCATGGGCCATGCCGGCAACGATCGACGACCCGGCCATCCTCGACGAGATCACCGCCGCGCTGAACGGCCGTGGCATCGGCGTGTAGGAGGCCGAAGCCGAGTTGCGTCCGAAGCTCCGGTATGGAACGACCGGCGCCAGACATGGTATCCAGGCGCTGCGTCTTCATGTTGTTTCGGAATCGAGACGCCCCCACAGCCATGCGAGACGCCATTCGTGACCCTGTTCCAACGATCGAGAAAGCCCCCGACGGCGGCGCGCCAGCGGCTCGAGATGGATCTGCAGGACACGGTCGTCTATGCGATCGGCGACGTGCATGGCTGCTATAAGGAGCTTCGCTCCCTGGAGCAGAACATCCTGGTCGATTCTGCGTCTTTCGAAATGCGCAAGCTCATCATCATGCTCGGCGACTACGTCGATCGTGGCCCCCAGTCGGCGCGCGTGCTCGATCATCTGCTGGCGCCGCCACTCCAAGGCTTCCAGCGCATCTGCCTTGCCGGCAACCACGAAGTCGTGATGCTGAACTACCTCGACGGGATCATTTCGAGAGAGTCGTGGCTGGCGATAGGTGGCCTGCAAACGCTGTTTTCCTACGGCGTTGATCCGTCGCGCATGGCCGATCTCTACGGTTCAAGCGAGGAGGTCGACCGGCGCATTCGGGAGATCATTCCAGCCGGCCATGTCAGCTTCATGCGTGCGCTGCCGGTCATGGTCTATTCGGCCAAATTCGTGTTCGTACACGCCGGCATCAGGCCCGGCATCGAGCTGGCCGCGCAAGACGAGGACGACCTGCTCAACATCCGCTCGGAGTTCTTCGAAGCCGCGCATCTTCTCGAACGTTATGTCGTGCACGGGCATACGCCGGTCGACATTCCGAAGCTCGAGGGACGCCGGCTTGGCATAGACACCGGCGCCTTCCAAACCGGCCAGCTGGCCGCCCTCAGGATCGTCGACAACCGCGCGAGGCTGATATTTTCCTAGAGCGGGAAGGTCTCAAGCCGCCTGCTCATGAGTGGGTGTAAAGCGCTGGGTTTGTCTTGCTCGCTCGGACGCCAGCAGCGTCGCATATCCCAACCGTGATGGCTTAAAACACTGCGAGGTACTTCAGCAGCGAAATGATGCCAATAATGATCACGACAATCTGGGCAATCTGACGAGTGCGACCATCAAGCGGCAACCGATTGACCAGATACAGCACCAGAATTATGACAAGGAAAGTGATCAGAATGCTGATCAACGGAGTGCCGGCCATTGTCCCTCACTGTATGAAACGTAGAAAAAAGCCAGCACACCGCATCGTGTGAAGATTGCCCATGCTTGTTCGAGCCGTAGCACCTGACAAGTGATTCGAACAGCCTGGCTGGCGGTGTCGAAGGCTGTCTGGCACGCCACAGAACCTTAACCTCCTTAAATCGTTTAAATCCGAGAAGGGATATCAACCATTCCTTCAAAGGAGATTTATGAACAAGATATGTGGCGACGGTCGACTACAAGCCGTGGATGAAGCGGAAATTCAACCGCAATCGCAATTTTTCGCGCAACGATGGCGTAAACTGGATCGGTCATCGCGGCTATCGTGAATACCGTCGCGGTTATCGCCGTCATGGTGACTACTGGTTTCCTCTGGCGGCCTTCGCTGCCGGCGCGGTGATCAGCGGCGTGATCATTAACAACAACCAGAACCCGGTCGATCGCGGCGATTCGCATGTACAGTGGTGCTACGACCGATACCGGAGCTATCGAGCTTCAGACGATACATTCCAGCCTAGCTATGGCCCTCGGCAGCAGTGTAATTCGCCGTACTGAAATGTAAGGTTTTTGACCGCATCAACAACCTCGCATCGCGCGGGGTTTTCGTAGCGGCGCCAAGGCGGCGATAGAAAAGCGAAAGTAGCGTGGATCTCGGCTTGAGTGTCTATTCCAGACGGAATTCGACAGCGTGCGCTTCAGCCTCGGCAATGAGGCCGCCGTCGACGGCGGCTTCGAACGCTTTGGCAAAATACTGATCATCGGAAGTCTGGTGATCCTGGCCCGAAAGATCGATCGGATACGCGCCGATCACCCGGCCCGTAATTTTCTCGATTACTGTCACGGTCCGCTGCATTGGTTTCTTCTTCAATTAAACGGAACCTATAGCACAGAGAATAGGAACATCAGCGACAGCCGCTAGCGAGCGGCTTCGAAAAATTCGAGCTACACCACCTGATGGGATGATCTTCAAGGCGCAATTCGGACAACCGCTTGAAGCGTACGCCAGGCGACCAAGCTATGCTGCTTTCGGCATCCGCGACGTGAATGTCGCTCTGGTAATGGCAATCGTCGTGCCAGTATTGCCCGTGACCGTGTCAATGCGTGCTTCAAGCTGTTTGACAAGCGCCTCGACGATCGCTGTCCCCAGTCCCGCACCTGGAATGTCGCGAACGGGTTTGCCCCACCCGTTGTCCGATACGGTCAACTTCCAATCCTCCGCATCGGTCTCATAGGTCACCAAGATCAGCGCATCGACCTTTTCTGTCGAGAATGCATACTTGATGGCGTTGAGAACGAGCTCGGTAACGATCAGGCCAAGGCTGACCGCCTTCTGGGAATCTATCCTTCCATTTTCCGCCATAACGTTTACAGCAATAGCCTGTGCTTCCCCGATCATCGAAGCGGCCAAACTGCTGCAAAGCTTGGACAGATAAGAACCAACCTCGATTTCGTCGGCACCGGTTGAGGCATGGAGATGCCGCTGCACTTCTGCTACCGACAGCACGCGTTGATGGGCATCCTTCAGGTGCTGCCGCGTTTCATCTGAGGTGACGGACCGAGCCTTCAGCAGCAAAATGCTGGCGATGATCTGCAAGCTGTTGGCGACCCGGTGCTCCATTTCGCGCAGCAGCACATCCTTCTGCCGCAGCAGGTCTTCGGTGCGGCCGAGAAGTTCTTCCTTTTCCCTTTCTATGGCGCGGCGCGCCGTGATGTCATTGAAGGCGAGCAGGATGGTCGCGGCTGAACTGTGGTCGTAAAGGACCTTCCGCGCGTTGAGCAGCATCGTGCGCCGGCCGATATCGGGGAAATCATGCTCGACCTCGAAGCCGTCCATGGCGGTCTTCTCGGGAATGATCGTCTCCAAGAGCAGGTGAAGCGCTGGAATGTCCCACTGGCCGTCGCCCAGCGCGTAGAGCAGCGAGCCGTGCGTCTGCTCGGGGTCGACCCTGAAGGTCTGATAGAAGGAGTGGTTGGCCGCCAGCACGCGAAAGTTCTCATCGAGAACGAGGTTCGACCATCGTATTGACGATGGCCTGCGCCAGCGTCTGCGCGTCTTCGATATTCGCAATGGGATGGAACATAGGCTTCGAGGCCAATCCAGGGGCTGTTTCCCCTTGATTTTCTTTCTACCGGGTCGCCAAGCACCTGTCGCGAATTGAATCGGCCTGACACGAGTGAGCGGCCGGTCCGTGCGCACAATTGTTTTAGGAATGGCCTTAGGACACCCGAGGCACTAACACCGGCTCGATGATTCCAGCACTCGACCTCCCGGAAAATACTCTCGAGCTCGACGATGATGCGCTGTTGGATGTCGTGCAGCGGCAGACGGTGCGCTATTTCTGGGAAGGCGCGCATCCCGTCAGCGGTCTTGCCCGCGACCGGCAAAAGACCACAGGTGATCCTGCCAACGATCTGGTGACGATCGGGGGGGCCGGTTTTGGCATTGCAGCCATCATCGTTGCGGTCGAGCGGGGATGGATCGACCGCACCGCGGCTTTGCTGCGATTGCACGGCATGCTCGATTTCCTGGAGAACTCCCCGCGCTACCACGGCGTTTTTCCGCATTTTATCAACGGGCGAACTGGTGCGACGATCCCGTTTCGTCGCAAGGACGACGGCGCTGATCTCGTCGAAACCACCTTCCTGTTTCAGGGTCTGATTTGCGCCCGTGAGTATTTCGCCGGGATGACAACTGGCGAAGTGCGCCTGCGCCAGCGCGTGGACGCGCTGTTGCTACAGGCCGAATGGAACTGGTTTACACGCGGCGCTCGGCAACTCATCTGGCATTGGAGCCCTAATTTTGGCTGGGCGATGGACAGCCCGATCAGGGGTTGGAACGAATGCCTGCTCACTTTCGTGCTGGCGGCGGGATCGGCGCGCCACCCTATTGATCCGGGAATCTATCACGAGGGTTTTGCTGTAGGACTTGGCTTTCGAAACGGGCGCGACCATGACGGGATCGTGCTGCCGTTGGGAATGAATTCTGGTGGCCCGCTCTTCTTTTCGCACTATTCTTTCTGCGGGCTCGATCCCCGGGGCCTAAGTGACCGCTACGCCGATTACTGGCAACAGAACGTCAGTCATACGCAGATCAATTATCGGCATTGCGTTCGCAATCCCCATAGCCATTTGGGATATGGACCGGACTGCTGGGGTCTGACCGCGAGCCATGGGCCGCGAGGATACGTCGCGCATGCACCCGACAGGGACTTTGGCGTGATCACTCCGTCTGCTGCCCTGTCGAGCTTTCCCTATGCCCCGGCGGAGGCGATGCGCGCACTGCGTGGCTTCCTGGGCAAGCCTCGAAAACGCATATGGGGCCGCTTCGGCTTTGTTGACGCGTTTTGCGAAAGCCGCAACTGGTACTCCCGAACCTATCTGGCGATCAATCAGGGGCCGATCATCGCGATGATCGAGAACCATCGTACAGGGCTGTTGTGGCGGCTTTTCATGAGGGCGCCGGAAGTGCGCAGAGGCTTGGAGAGGCTTAGCTTCATCAGCAAGCATCTCAGAATGTCAACACCCTAATAGATCTTTGCGACGCCGGGTGATTCCGCTTCGGTGCAAAAATGCTCGAAACGCGCGGACCGCACTCAGGCAGCCGCCTTTGTGCGCGCTTCTGATTTTTCCAGATAATAGCTCGAATATTTGTCGAAGAATTTTTCCGAGCCGCCGATCGCGCCATACTTGGCGAGTTTCTTCAGCTCGACCTTGTTCAGGACCGCGCCAATGATCTTCTTCGCGATATAGGGTTCCGAGCTGAGCATCGATTGCACCATCGCACGCGGCGTGCGTCCCCACTCGGTGACCAGCACGAAGCCGTCGACAAGCGGAGCGAAGGCCTTGGCGTCGACGACAGGCCCGAGCGGCGGCAGATCGACGATGATGTACTCGAAGGTTTCCTTGGCGTTGTCGATGAAGCGCCGCATGCCGGCCGAAGACAGAAGCTCGCTGGTATGCGAAAACTGGCCACGCAGGACGGCCGGGATGATCACCAGTTTGGTCTGCCGGTCGATCTTGCCGACCGACTGCCAGGTCTGCCCGCTCACCACCGCTTCCATCAAGCCCTGCTCGGCCTCCATGCCGAGGCTGCGGCTGAGGCCGGGATTGCGCAAGTCGCCGTCGATCAGCAGCGTTTTCGATCCGTTGGCGGCAAGCAGCCCGGCAAGATTGGCCGCCACCGTCGACTTGCCTTCGCCCGGAAGCACCGAGACCACGCCGATGACCCGGCTGCCCTGGCCTTCTATCACGACGTCAAAGGCGATCTTTGCGTTGCGCAGCGTCTCGGAGAACATCGATGCCGGTGCATCAACGGTTACCCGCATGCGCGCACGTTTTTCGGCTGCCGACAATGTTTTGGAGGGCTGGGATTTGGACGACTTGGCGGTCTTGGATTCAACGACTTTGACGTCAGGCTGACCGCCATTGCGCTGGTCATCCTTGCCAGCCTTGCCGATGACCGGGAGATAGCCGAGGAATTTGAGGCCGACACGGTCGCGCACATCCTCGCCGGTCCTGAAGAAGCGTTCCCTGAATTCATTCAGACCACCAACCCCTGCCCCCATCATTATGCCAAGCGCCAGCGAAAGCCCCAGCACGATGGCCGTTCGCGGGGTTGCGGCCGACTGTGGCATCGTCGCGTCCGAGATGACCCGGATCTTGCCGACTGGGAAGGATTGCTGTTGGGCGGCCTCCTCATAGCGGTTCAGGAATGTCTGGTAGAGTGTCGAGAGCGCCGTCGCCTTCTGGTCCAGTTCACGCAGCTTGACCTGCGACTGGTTGTCGATGGAGCTCTTGCCTGCCGCCAGGGCGACATTTGCGCGGAGCGCGGTTTCGCGCGCCAGAGCGACCTCGTATTCGTTGCGGTAGCTTTCGGTCAGTTGCTTCAGCTCGCCGAAAATCTGCGCCGATATGTCGGCCTTCTCCTTGGCGAGCGCGACGGCCTGCGGATGTTGCGGGCCGAAATTGGCTTCGACGTCCTGCTGCCGCTTGGCGACTGTGAGATAGCGGTTCTTCAGCGTCGTGATGACGGAGCTGCTCGGCTGGTCGTTCGATATCGCGGCGTCCTTGAACGCATTGTCCGACCCGCTTTCGACGATCGACTTGTACTGCTGATAGCGGGCGCCGGCACGTGCGGTATCGGCCTGTGCGACGATCAGCTGAGTGTTGAGATCGGACAGTTGCTTGTCGCTGATCAGCTGGCCGTCATTGACGGCCAATCCATGTTCGGCCCTGAACTTTTCGACCGCCAGTGCGGCCGCCTGGGAGCTCTCACGAAGCTCGGTCAGCCGGCCCTGCAGCCAGACAGCCGCCCGCTCGGTCGCGTCGAAGCTGGCATCAAGCTGATCGGCGAGATAGGCGTCGGCATAGGCCTTGGTGATGGCGGTCGCAAGCGCCGGATCCGTCGCCTGAAAGGAGATGCTGATGACAAAGCTTCGGCCGATCCGCTCGGCATCGAGTTGGTTCTGCAGTTTGAAGATTGCGTAGTCGCGGGACGACGACGATGCGGTGATCGCGTCACGCGTCGCGGCATCAAGCTGAGTGACATCGGTTGTGCTCGCGGCGCGCTTGGGGCGGACAGACTGGATGATACCGCGTACAAAGCTTGCGACCTTAGACAGGGCCGATGTCGGAGGGTTCATGAAAGCGTCGTTCTGATCGAGCTTCAGCTTGTCGACGACCACCCCCGCCAGCCTGGCCGACTGTAGAATTTCGATCTGGCTCAGAACGGCGGAGTCGGTCTGCATGCTGACCGACGCCGCCGAAATATCGTCGACGACCTTGTTCAATCCTTCGTCGATCAGCACGCTGCTCGTCGCCACATAGGTAGGAGGCGTGGTCTGCAAATAGAGCACGCCGAGAAAGAGACCGATGATGGCGCAGGCGGCAACCACTTTCGCCTGCCGCGCGGCCATGCCAAGCAGACGCTCGATGTCGATGAAGTCTTCGGCGTTTGCCGCACTCGAAGTCGGCAATGGCGTCCTCTTGTCGACAGGAAAATTGGCATAGTTCATCTTCGGTCCAATTCTAGTTTGCAGGCGCTACCGCCTCGAAGATCGGCACATAGGGTGCAAACCTTGCGCCGGACAGTGCGCGTTACGCGCGGCGCAACGGCCTGTCCTGCGTCATCAGCCGCACCCACAATGCCTCGAAAAAATGGACATTATGCGGCTTCTTCCCGACGCTGATGCGACCGGACGAATTCCTGCAGCATCTCGAAGATCGGACCCTTCATGTCCTCACGCGCCAGCGCGAAAGCGACATTGGCCTGGATGAAGCCCTCCTTCGAACCGCAGTCGAACATGCGGCCGTTGAAAGGCTGGGCGAAGAAGGCCTGCGTCTGTGCGAGACGCACCATTGCGTCGGTCAGTTGGATCTCGTTGCCGGCGCCGCGTTGCTGGCTGCCCAGCAGCGAGAATATCTCGGGCTGCAGGATGTAGCGGCCGTTGATGTAGAAGTTCGACGGCGCGTTGGCCGGTGCCGGCTTTTCGACCATGGCCGTCACCTCGAAGCCGGTGTCGACATCCGCGCCGCGCCCGACAATGCCGTATTTGTTGGTCTCGGTCGGATCGCAACGCTCGACGGCGATAACGTTTGCGCCAGTCTGCGCATAAAGATCGGCGACTTCGGCAAGACACCCTCGCCCGCCAAAGGACACCATATCCGGCAACAGCAACGCGAAAGGTTCGTCGCCGATGACCTCTCGCGCGCACCAGACGGCGTGGCCGAGGCCTTGCGGCGACTGCTGACGGATGAAGCTCGTCGCGCCGGCGACGGGAAGCAGGCTCTCGAGTGATTCGAGCTGCGCCTTCTTGCCGCTCTGCTCCAGGGTTCCGATCAGTTCAGGATGCAGATCGAAATAGTCCTCGATCACCGCCTTGTTGCGGCCGGTGACGAAGACGATGTGCTCGATGCCGGCCTCGAATGCCTCGTCCACCGCATATTGCACCACAGGCTTGTCGACCACCGGCAGCATTTCCTTCGGCATGGATTTGGTCGCCGGCAGGAACCGCGTTCCAAGCCCCGCCACCGGTATGACTGCCTTCCTGACTTTTTTCATTGCATGTTCCTTCTGAGGAGATCGATTTCAACCCTGTCGCAGGCGGCGAAATTTGTCTTCATTCGCCTGCAGCCCTTTACCTCCCCGCCACCACGGCAAACTGTGCCGCTACCCTTCGCAGCCGGACGGCGATCGGCATGCTCATATGCCGAACCGCCGCCGGATCGCTGAGCGCCGTCCATATCGCCTTGAGCGGGGACCGCGCCTTGATGTGCTGAACCAGCGACAGGAATGATGCCGCCCGCCGCAGGCTGCGAGCGCGCCTGGCGAACGCCGCCGCGGCCGCAGCATCCATGGAATGGGTCGCGGCGAAGGTGGCATCGGCCCGGCGCATCGCCTCGACGTGATGAAGTTCGAGCACCCGGGAGATGGAACCGGTGCGAATGTGGTAAATATAGCCCGTCGTCGGCTCGACCACGCATTTGCCGCCTTTGGCCAGAGCACTGGCCAGGAGGATGTAGTCTTCGCCAATGATCAGGCTTTCATCGTAACGAAGCCCGTTCTCGTTCAGGAACCGGCGCTGGAAGATCGGCTTGAGATAGCCGAGATTGAACCTCGATTCGAAGAGGACATTGCCGCCGATGTAATCCGCCAGCGAGATTTCACTGAGCCCTTCCAGATAGTCGGCCGGGAACATCGTCTCTTCCGCAACGCCGTCCTCCCGAACGACCTGCAGATTATCGACCGCGATCTCGGCGCCGGCTTTTTCCGCGCGTTCGATCATGGTGCAGATTCGCCCGGGATAGACCGCGTCGTCGGAATCGAGAACCGCTACCCACCTGCCGCGGGCAAGCTCAAGGCCGGCATTCCTGGCGCCGCCAGGCCCACGGTTTTGCTCAAGCGCGACAACGCGTACGATGTCTTCGGGGTAGGATCTCGCCAGGTCGAGCGTCCGGTCGCGCGACTTGTCGTCGACGACGATGACCTCGAGGCTGACATTGCGCTGGGCGACGGCGCTGGCAATCGCCCGATCGATGGTCGCCTCGGCATTGTAGGCGGCAATCACGAAGCTCACGTCAGGCTGCACGCTTGCCCCCTTGCTGCGGCGAAGACAGGCCGTATTGGCGGATTTCACGAACCCCGACGAGGCCGCTGACGACGCCGACATGCATAATGCCGCGAAGGACGCTGCGGTTCCGTCGGACGGGGTCGATGGCGACCGGAATTGCCGACAGGAAACTATAGCCGGCCTTTGCCGCGGCAATGCCGACCTGCTTGAGCCGGGCAAGGCCGCGCGCGTTGCGCCCCAGGAGGTGGCCATGCGTCTGTCCGACGCGGAACCGGCGGCGGCCGAGCCAGTCGAATGCCGCCCTGGCAGGCGGCACGACTTCATCGACCCAAGCCTCTGGCGAAAAGGCGATACTGCCGCCGGCCTTGACCATCTGGTCGAAGAATTCCGTATCTTCGCCGCCGGTCTGGCCACGTGCCAGGCTGAAGCGCCGGCCGCGCAGGCTCTCAGCGCCAATTCTGAGCAGGACGTTGCAGGTGTAGCCGGTGCGGATCTCGCCGCGCACCCAGACCGGCGAGGTCGAGTGGAAATCGCCTTTGCGCATCCAGTCGGGCGCATCCGGCAGGTAACGGGCTTGCACCGGCCCGAGCACGGCCGCAGCACCAGTTGCTTCCACCGCCGCCACCAGTTCGGCAAGCCAGCCAGCGGTGGCCGTCTCGTCGTCGTCGATAAAGGCGACGAAATCCGCCGCACTGGCATCGAGGCAAGCGTTGCGCGCGATCGAAATGTTGCGGGCCGGGGCGTGCCGGTAGGTCACCGGCAGCTTCAACTCCCCCGCTAGCTTGGCGACCAGCGTTTCGGCCGTCGGCGTATCGTCGTTGTCCGCGATGATGACACCGACATCGAATCCCGCGGGCATATCCATGGCTGCTACGGAGCGGAGCGTGTCGACAAGCTCCGGCCGGCGAAATGTGCAGACGCAAATATCGATGCTTCGATTTTTCTTGACCGGGTCCATCACGCTACCCCGCGCTGCGGTCGCGGTGCTAGCAGCTGCAGCCAGAAGCCGACCGACCAGCCGAAATGCATGACCATTGCCGAGACCCCGGCAAGCGCAATGTCGGGTTTGCGCTGACTGACCGCGGTCCAGAAGCCGTAGCCAAGGCAGACCGAGACCCATAGCAAAAGCGGCACGGCCGCCAGCCAGTGGACGAAGGAAAAGGCGGCGAGAAGAACCACGGGAAACACCAGAAGCGGCACCATCTGCCGGATCTTCGGGATCATGCGGTGCTTGAGAACGTTCTTCGCCCGGCCGCGGCCATAGCCGAGATACTGAAAATAGAGGCCCTTCAGCGAGGAGCGCGGGTAGTAGACCATTTGTGTCTTACCGGTCATCCAGATCCGGTAACCGGCCTGACGGAGCCGATAGTCGAGTTCGGCATCCTCATTGTGGCTGAACGTCTCGTCATAGCCGCCGACCGCGGTGAAGGCCGATATCCGGATCAGCGCATGGTGGCCATGATCGACCCATTCCCCCGCCGAAAGGTGCCGATGCTTGGAGCCGCCGGTGCCGAGCCTGGAATTCTGGGCCGCGGCCGCCGCCTTCTGCACCATGCCGCTGCCACTGGTCAGCATCGAGACGACGACCGAATCCGCCCCGGTGGCCTGCGCTTCTTCGACCAGCCGGTCGCAATAGTCGGCGGGATAGCCGCCATGCGCGTCGATGCGAATGAGATAGTCGACGCCCTCCCCGAACCTGGCAACGGCGAGATTGATCGCCGCGCTCTGCAAGCGCTTTTCATTGTGGAGCAGGACCACCCGCTGATCTTTTGCGGCGATATCCGCGACGATCGTCCTGGTGCCGTCCGTACTGCCGCCATCGGCAACGATGATCACGGCGCCCAGCCTCTTGGCCGCAGGGCGGAGCTCTCGAAGCAACGCGCCGATATGGGGCGCTTCGTTCAGGCACGGAACCACGATCATGCAGGATGGGAGCGTTTCGGTTTGCGTCATCGGCCGTCCTTCTATGCCAATGCTTCGGCAGCATATGGACCGGGCGCCGCGGCAAGGCCGCGGAGTTTTTCGACGAGCGCCCGGCAATCGGCGCGGTCGTAGCTCCAGGTGCGCGGATTGCGGGCGAGAACACGTGCCCTCAATGTCTCGAACCGATGCTGCTCCATGGTGCCGAGGGCAGCTTCGAGCGCCTCGGGCGTGGCTTCTGGCAAAAGAACGCCGATGCCTTGCCGATCGAGGAACCGGCCGGTCTCGGTGTTGCCCATCGAGATCGGCACGGCTCCGAAGCGGCAGCCCTCATAGAGACGGTTGGGCAGCAGCCATTCGGAATTCAGGCCCTGCTCAAAAAAGTCGATGGCCCAGGAAAAGTGAACCTCGCGGTAGATCGCCGCCATATCCTCCGGATTGCGATAGGGTCCGCCAAACGAGAGCCAGGGTTCCGATTCAACAAAACCGTGGAAATCGGGAAATTCGGACAACGCCGGGCGGCCTCTGAGGACGATTTCGAAGCGGCCGTCGAGGCGGCGCGAAAATTCGGCCAGAAGCTCCAGGGAGCGGCGGCAGCGGAGCGCCCCGAACCAGCCGATTCGCCAAGGCGGCGCAACAGGATTCTCCTCCGTCATGCGGTCATCCAGGGAAGCCGCGGCTGGCTCGAAATACTTGTTTTCGAGCAGTTCGACCGGCGCGGCAATCTGTCCGAACGGCTTGAAATAATTGGCGATGAAGGCCGGAGAGCTGGTCACCAGAAGCTTCACATCCCTGGCCAGGAAGCGTTCTGCGCCGCGCATCGCCCAGCCCAGCGGATCGTCGCGAAGCAGCAGACGATGGATGTCGAGGCACTCGTAGACAATCGGCACCGTTGCCTGGAAAGCCGACCTGGCCCGCCGGGCAAGCGCCAGCATTTCCAAATTGCGCGCGATAATGAGGTCGGGCCGTTGCATTGAACCCAGCTTGGAGCCGGTCGAGACCACCGCCTTCATGATCGCCGCCAGACGCTGGGCGAATCGGCCATCACGCGTCGGGCCGAGATCGATCGGCTGCAAGCCCTCGACATCAGCAACCGCGCTTGCCGTTCGACGAAAGCCCGCCAGCGTAACCTGGGCGCCGCCTGCCTTGAGCATTATGATCCGCCGGCGCACTGCCGGGTCGGAGACGTCGTGTACCAAGTACAAGACATGCAGCATGAAAACTCGACCGCTGTTGGCCCGCCCGCGACAATGCTAGTACAGCTCTTGCTGCATCGCAACATTTTTGGTTGCAGCGTAGCAAAGATCCACATTTTTTGTTGCACTGCAAAATCGATGGGTTAATCTCGCTCTGCTTGGGCCGCATGGACCGCGCGTTGGCCCTGCCATTGGGCTGCGCGCCAATAATCACGACGCGAGGACCATCCTTGGCGTGCAGCATTTTCGGCCAACCCGCACCTCGGCATCCGTCGACCGAACCGCGGGACTACTCACGAAATGAGGTCATTCAATGAAGATCGCGGTTGAAAACACCGTCTGCCTGAATACCGGAGACGCAGCGATTCTCCTGGCGATTCGCCATGTTTTCAAGACGATCGTGCAGGACGATATCCAGTTCTACGTCTTCGACAGCCAGCCGGAGGTGACGGCGAGGCTCTACACGAAGAAGGAGTATCCAGATCTCGAATTCCACAAGCTGCTGTCGGAATCGCTGTTCCGCTACAAATACGGCAGTGGGCTGAAGAACCTGTTCAAGCCGATCTACAATCGGCTCGTACTCAATGCCCTGCGGCGGTTCGGCATCCGCGGCGTTCTCGGGCGTTTGTTCAGCTCAAGCAATCGCCGTGGTCTCGAGATCTACAAAGACGCCGACCTCGTGGTCACGACAGGCGGAACCTATCTCGTCGAGACCTACAATCTGGAACGGCGCCTCAATCAATTCCGGATCGACGCGATTCTGGGCAAGGACCCGGTCTTCTTCACGCAATCGCTCGGCCCGTTCAACAAAAGTTACAATCGCCAGGAGTTGAGCCCGATCTTCGACCGGAGCCCGCTCATCCTGCTGCGCGATGAACGTTCGAGAGGCCACATTGTGGACATGGTGAAAGACCCCGGCAAATGCCACGTCGTGGCCGACGCCGTCTTTGCGCTGGCCGATACCGACAGGATCGGAAGTTTTCTGGCCTCCGGCCAGTCGGCGACTGTCACCGGCCGCGTCGCCATTTCCGTCCGTCACTGGAACTATGTCAGCGACGGCGAGGGCGGCATGCGCCGCTACATCGACTCGATCCGCGAGATTGCGACCATCCTGGTCAGGGACCACGCCAAGCAGGTGACCTTCGTCTCTACCTGCCAGGGCGTGCCGGAATACGCCCATGACGATTCCAAGACGGCGCGGGCGATCGTTGCCGAACTCGATCCGGAGATCGCCAAGCATGTGAGCGTGGACGCTTCGTTCCACACGCCGGAGCAACTGATGGCCCTGGTGAAAGGCTTCGACTTCGTCGTCGCGACGCGCATGCACATGATGATCATGTCGCTCTGCGTCGGCACGCCGGTGCTGCCGATCGCCTATGAATTCAAGACCAAGGAACTCGCCAAGCGGATCGGCGTCGCCGACCTGCTGCTCGACATCGACACGGTAACGCCCGAGGAAGCGAGCGAGAAGCTCGGCAGACTTACCGCCAATCTCGACCTCTATCGCAGGACGAGCCTTCAGGCAGTGCTTGAGGAGCATGCGTCGGCGATGTCGGCAGGTGAGCTTTTGAGGCCGGTGATCGCCGGCCTAGCGGGCGTTGCGCATGGCGCTGGAAAGCGTGGTGAACAGGGCGCTGCGCGACTGGCGAAGGGCAAGCATGAGGACCAGTCCGATCGAATAATTGAGGGCAACCGCCAGGACCATCGCGAGCAGGTCTGACTGGCCGGTCAGCGATACGGGCAACTCCCGGTAGACGGACCAGGCAAGCAGCGACGACATGATGAAAAGCCCCTGCATGATCAGGAAGTCGGCTGCGGTCACCGGACCGACCCGATGGACAAGAACGGCAAGCACCGGGACGCGCAGCATATAGCCGCTGATCGCGTAGGCCGCGGCGACACCGACGGCGCCCCAGTGCAGGCCGATGATGAAGGCGGCGACCGTCGTCAGCGACGAGTAGATGCCCCAGTGGAACATGGTCTTGGTCTTGCCCTGGCAGATGAAGATCCATCCGGTGGTGCTCGAGACGGACTGGATCAGGCTGGCGATGCCCAGCCAGGCGAAGATCGGCGCCACCGCTGTCCAGCGCTCGCCGAAGAGAAGCCCGACGACCTGGTCCGACGTCAGCGTCAGCGCCGCGATGCCGGGCATGGTGATGGCCGCCAGCATCCAATTGGTCCGCACATAGATGTCGCGAAACCGCGCCTTGTCCTCATGGATGCGGCTCAGCAGCGGCACCATCACGCGTGTCAGCGGCTGGTTGATGTTCTGCAGCGGAAACAGCAGGAGCTTATAGGCGCGGTCATAGTAGCCGAGTTCGATCGCGCCCGAATATTTTCCGATCAGGATGTTGTCGAGATTGCGCGAGAAGAAGTTGGCCAGATTGAAGCCGGTCAGATTGGCGCCGAAGGACAATATGTCGGTATCGACCTTCAGGTCCGGCCGCGACGGCGTCCAGCGCGCCACCTGCCATGCCGCGGCCAGCGCGACAACAGCCGAAACCGCCGGGCCGATGACCAGCGACCAGTAGCCCAGTCCCGCATAGGCGGCGATTGCGGTAGTCGCAAGTCCGGCAGCGGCGGTTATCACATCGTTCAGCGCGAGCTGGCCAAAGCGCAAATGACGGTTCATCAGCGCCAGCGGCACCGCGGCGAGGCTGCCAAGAAGCAGCGGCAAGGCAGAGCCGATGGTGATCCCGACCATGCGTTGATCGCCGTAGAAGGCGGCGATGGCGGGCGCCAGGCATGCCACCACCACGGCACTGCCCAGCCCAACCAGCGCACTGATCCAGAATACCTGGTTGAGCTGTTCGGTGCTGATGTCCTTGCGCTGGACCACAGCCTGCTGCAGGCCTAGGTTTTGAAGCAATCCGACAAAGGCCACGATCGGCCCGACGGAAGCCACGAGACCAAAATCCTCGGGGACCAGCAGACGCGCAAGCACGATGACCGAGAGAAACTGGATCGCCATCTTGAAGCCTTGCGCGCCGATCGTCACCACGCCGCCGCGCAGAGCGACGCGACCGAACTGGGGGGGCGGGTTGGCGTTCATGCCGGGCGCCTGGCTTCGGCGAGTTGAGCAACGATCTGCGCAAAACGTTCGTTGAGCAGGTCCGCGTTGAAATCCTGCTCGATCTTGCGGCGCGCCGCACGTGCGATGCGCTCGCATTTGTCCGGGTTCTCGGCCACCCAGACAAGCTTGCGGGCCAACGCCGCAACGTCTCGCTCCGGTGCGAGGAAGCCTGTCTCCTGATCCTCGATCAACTCGGGGATGCCCGAGTGATAGGTGCTGACAACAATCAGCCCGGCGGCCATAGCTTCCATCAGCGCCACCGGAATACCCTCGAGATCGCCGTCCTGTGCAGCAACGCTGGGCAGCAGGAATACGTGGGCATCGCGCAGGCGCTGCTTGACCTCGGCGTGCGGGCGCGGCCCGAGGAAAGTCACCCGGTCGGCAACGCCGAGATTTGCGGCGAGCTTCTTCAACTCTTCCAGCAATTCGCCGCCGCCAATCACCGTATAGACCCAGTTGCGCCGCGGAAGGCCGGCGAGGGCGCGCAGGGCGAATTCGATGCCCTTCTTTTCGGTCAGCCGGCAGACCGAGATGAAGGACAGCGTGTCCCGGTCCCAGGAACGCCAATGATAGCTGATCTCGCCCGGCCGCACGCCCATATGGTGAACCATGACTTGCGCGGCAGGCGCGCCGACGCCGATCAGGGCGTCGCGGAAAAACGCGTTCACCGGCAGCTGGAGAACGCCCTTTTCGAAAACAACCTTGTAGCGCGTGAGCGTGTCGTCATGCAGCGGTTCGCCGACATCGCGGCCGTGGAATATGGTTACCAAAGGAGCGGAAATCCGGCCTCGTTTCATGGCGCGGGCAACGCGCATGCCGTTATTGCCGAAATGCGCGACGATCACATCGGCGTTCTGCAATTTGCGCGCAAAGGCGATGTCGATAACGGTCGAGAGCTTATCCCAGAACCTGCCCGACCATCTCCTCAGCGTCGGGCGAAAGCGCCCCAGTCCGCCCCACCAGCAGACGACCTTGCCAGGCAGCGCCTGCCAGCGGCGATCGTCGATGTTGCTGTCCTTGCCGAACGACGTCTCGTTGCAGACGACGCCGACTTGCATGCCGCGCTCGAGGCACCCTTCTATCTGGTCGAGGACGAAGGTCTCCGACAAAGAGGGGAACTTATCAACTACGAAGCAAATCTTCATCGAATGGACGAT
Source organism: Mesorhizobium sp. M0815 (assembly GCF_040319995.1). Classification (NCBI taxonomy): domain Bacteria; kingdom Pseudomonadati; phylum Pseudomonadota; class Alphaproteobacteria; order Hyphomicrobiales; family Phyllobacteriaceae; genus Mesorhizobium; species Mesorhizobium sp. M0815. The sequence continues at coordinate 57,488 of NZ_JAMYOU010000021.1, forward strand.
CTTTCGAGGCCGGTCGGCGATCTGCTCGCGCGGATGAGGGCTGAAGCCCGTCGCCGCCGTGCGAGGCGCCCCAAGCGTCTGGTGTTGTGCGTGCCGTTGTCCCAAAGCAGCTCCCACCCCGGTCAGGCGCGAGAGCCGGCTTTTGGGCAACGTGTATGGTTTTGGACGAAATGCATCAGGCGGCATGCTCCAGCGCGCCTTGCCTGGCGTTGTCGAGAACGCCGAGGAAGGTCGCGAACTGAATGTCTGGATTCATTTGCGGCCGCTCCGAAAACAGCTGCGCCGCCGCCGACAGCCTGTCGTACTCGGCCTTGTCGCTCCATAGCCGCCTGACCGCGGCGACCCAGTCGTCGAGCGGTGCGTCATAGTCAAGTACAACGCCGCCGGCGCCGATCGCTTCCGGCAAGCCGCCGCGGCGGGACCCGACGACCGGAATGCCGCTGCAATGGGCCTCGGATGCCACGCGCCCCCAGGCCTCTTCCCATTTGCTGGGCGCCAGCAGGATCTTGGTGCGGCCATAGACCGTCTTCATGTCGCTGGTACGGCTTTCCAGCCTGACGTTGCGCAGCGGCGCGATGGTCCGTTCGATCTGCGCCCGGTGGTCGTCGTCGAGCTTCCAGCTTTCGACGAACAGAAACGGGATTTCGGGGCATTGGCCGGCGATGCGCACGGCGAGTTCGAACCCTTTTTCATTGTAAGGGTTGATCAGCGTGACGAATTCGCCGGTCGTCGGGGTGCTGTAGAGCCCGGGATTGATGGTCGGCGGAATCACGGTCGAGTCGATGCCGAACCTTTCCTTATAGGTGCGCGCGGTGAATTCGGAGTTGGCGATATAAAGCGCCGAATGCAATTCGCGCAGGTCGCCGGCCAGCTCGTGGAATTCGACGTTCCGCAGATAGACCACCAGCGGCACGCCGAGCGCCTGCAGCGCCTTTCCGATCGGCACCGATTTGTGGCACTGCACGACGGCGACATCGGGATCGAGCCGTTCGACCGCGAAGCGCGCCGCCTCCCAGGGAAACCACGCCCGCACGACCGGATAGCCGGGATAGCTGTCGATGACCGCACGCTGGCGAAGCAGTTTCATCTTGGCGCGCGCCTTGAAGCCGAACATGCCATCACCGAACAGTGCCGCCAGGACCGAGGCGTCATGACCGTGCTCGCGCAGCTGCTCGACCAGATGGTGCGTGCTCGACTGAACGCCACCGCTGAACTGCGGCGTGTAGCCGTTGCCGCCTGCAAACAGAACTTTCATGGACCTGGCTCCTTGCTGGACCGCCCTATCGTCACGCCGCCATTCTGCCGATGCTGTGGTATTCGATGCCGTGGCGGGCGATGACCTTGGGGTCGTAGAGGTTGCGTCCGTCGAAGATGACGGGCGTGGTCAGCGCGTCCTTCAATGCATCGAAGGACGGCGCACTGAAGCTCTTCCACTCGGTCACGATCAAGAGCGCGTCGGCACCTCGCACAGCGGCCTCTTTGGTGCCGCACAGCTGCAGGTCGTCGCGCAACCCGTAGATCGCCTGGCATTCCTGCATCGCCTCGGGATCGTAGGCCTGCACATTGGCACCGGCGGCCCAGAGCGCCTCCATCAGCGTGCGGGACGGGGCTTCGCGCATGTCGTCGGTATTGGGCTTGAAGGCCAGGCCCCACAGCGCAAAGGTCTTGCCCTTGAGATTGCCCTTGAAATAGCGGTCCACCTTCTCGAACAGGACCGACTTCTGCTGGTTGTTGCGCTCCTCGACGGCACGCAGCAGCTTGGCGTCGAACTTGATGGCTTCGGCGGTCTTGATCAGGGCGCGCACATCCTTCGGGAAGCACGAGCCGCCATAGCCGAGGCCCGGATAGATGAAGTGGTAGCCGATCCGCGGGTCGCTGCCGATGCCCTTGCGGACCTCCTCGATGTCGGCGCCCAGTTGCTCGGCCAAATTGGCCATTTCGTTCATGAAGCTGATCTTGGTCGCCAGCATGCAATTGGCCGCGTATTTGGTAAACTCGGCACTGCGCACGTCCATCACGATCATCTTTTCGTGGTTGCGGTTGAACGGCGCGTAGAGCTCGCGCATCACCGCCTCGGTGTCCTCGTTGCTGGTGCCGACGATGATGCGGTCGGGCTTCATGCAGTCGCTCACAGCGGACCCTTCCTTGAGGAATTCCGGATTGGAGGCGACGTCGAAAGCCAGATCCTCGCGCCCGCGCGCCCTCAGCGTCTCGGCAATCCTGGCCTTTATCCTTTCGCAGGTACCGACCGGCACGGTCGACTTGCCGACGACGATCTTGGGCGCGTCCATCTCACGACCGATGGCCTCGGCGACGGCCAGCACATATTTCAGGTCTGCCGAACCATCCTCGCCCGGAGGCGTGCCGACCGCGATCATCTGGATCTGGCCATGCTTGATCGCCGCGGCGGCGTCGGTGGTGAACTTGATGCGGCCGGCGGCATGGTTCTCCTTGACCATGTTTTCGAGCCCAGGCTCGAAGATCGGGACATGACCCTGGTTGAGCCGCTCGACCTTTTTTGCATCGATGTCGACGCAGACCACCTGATGGCCGACTTCGGCAAGCACCGCCGCCTGTACAAGACCGACATAGCCGATTCCAAAGACAGTCAAATTCATTCGGTTTCATTCCTGTTCAAGGCTTCGGGGCCTGTTCGAGCTTCGGGCTCGGACCACCTTCGGCCCGGCGGGTTCAGATGCGCTTCTAGTTCGTTTTGCATGCCAGCGATTCCGGGAATTGGCAGGGCTGGCCGAGTGCGGTGAATGCAACGCGGTCCACTTGCATGGCGAGCTTGCGGCCCGGATCCGAGAACGGCCCCATCCAGCCCTTCATCGTATCGCTGCCCCACAGGCTGAAATAGATTCTTTGCGAATGGGTGGGCAGCTTCGCCGGATCGGTGATCTCGTGGACAAGCTTGCCGTTGACGTACCAGCGCAGCCGGTCCTTTTCCCAGACGAAGGCGTAGTCGTTGAAGGCCTTGTCGGTGCCCCCGGCGACGTCGACCAGCTTCTCGTTCTTGCCCTTGCCGGCTATGTAGGCGTTGACCTGGACCTTGGACGTGTCCTTGGTCAGCACCTCGAAGTCGATTTCATCATGCGGCTGCTTGTCGGCATCGCCGACGAAGCTGAAGAATGCCGCGTTGACGCCGGAGCCCGTGTCGGTCTTCATCCGCGCCTCGTAGGTGCCGTAGCCGAAGCGCTGCTTGGTCTGGATCTCGGCGCAGGCGAATTCGCGATCCTTCAGCTTGCGCTTCTCGAAACCGAGCGTCAGCATGCCGTCGGAAAGGCCGATCAGGCTTTTGGACCAGGTGCAGTTCTGATGCTTGCCGTTCGTCCAGCCGTCGGAAATGTACCAGCGCGCGCGACTGAGGCTGGTGAAATCATCGACAAAGGACGGCGCGGTTGGGAGATCCTGGGCGCGGACGGGCACCAGGCCCGCAACCAGGCTGCCGAGAACGATCAGCAGAAACGCGCCGTCTGAACGGAGCCGCCGCAGCTTGCCTGGGATCGGGCGCGTGAACGGGGTGCCGCCGGTTGCCGGGGTGGACGTGCTTTTAGGATCTGCGTTCATATCAAACTCACCTTTGTGCTGTGCGCCCCCAAAGCGATCGTTCGAACCGTGACGAAACAAGCTAATCTTGACCTCTGTCGCTCCTAGGCTCCGTGTAGCGTGCCCAAAACCATTGCGCCGACTCCGGGATATTCGCTCAACCTGTGCCGGGACCGGCGGGTTTCACAAAATCGGTCCTTATGTCTGGGCCGTTCTGCCGATCCTCCTCGAAGATTTCATCCAGCGAATGACGGAGATCCTTCATCATCTGCTTCTGGCGCGAGAGCGCAGCGATGCGCCGCTCGCAATTCAGGATCGACCTGGTCAGTTCGCCAACTTCGGAAGACCTGCGGGAGGAGACCGCCCCGTTTTCCATGGCCTCGACCAGGAAGGCGGCATTGGTGGCCGTTGTCCTGTAGCGGTTCTCAAGTCCGTTCTTCTCCGCCTCGACCTCGGCCGCGATCTGGTCCAGCAGCTTCGCCAAGCGATCGAGTCGCGCGGTGTCGGTCTGCGTGTCGCGCGCCGGATCTCTCGATCGGAAGCGAAAGATCGAGGCCATGCAGTCAGCGCCCCATCATCGTCGAGATGATGACCGGCCTTGGCGCCCGTCCACGTTCAAAAGACATTTCTCGCATCGTCCAGCTCCTCTGACAGGGGATGTCTCGGGCCAGTTCGGTTGGCCGTCCAAAATTGCTGCACCGCAACATAGATTGCCATTCCCCGCGCGCATAGGCAACCACCTAGATCGTAAACTCATAAATCGCGTCGAAATGGTGCGAGCCGACCGAGGTAAGGCGATCGCCACGTTGACGAGCCTAGCTTTCGCCGGCTGTGCTGGTTCCGGCCATGAGGAAGCGCAGCGGCGGCACATGCTGACGCTTAGCGGCGAAGCCAGCGCGGCGAAACAGCGCATCCAGCTTGTCGGAGGCAACGCCGCGGACGACGGCCGTGAGGTTGGACGAGCCGGCCAAGGCATAGGCCACAGCCGGCGCCAGCCCGCGCTCAGTCTTCACGTCTAAGAACTTCCGCAACCGGTATTTGTCGCGAATGTGCCGCTCGTGCCTTCTCAGCGCAGCCTTCGATGCCTCCGGCAAACTGTCGATCGCAAGCAGTGCCAGGTCGGCATCGGCCAGATGCTTCAGATCCTGGGTGTTGTGCCGTCCGCTCAGCGAATCGGCGCGCACGATCGCGCCGTAGCCACAGGATTTGATGACCTTGAAGCGCGCGCCATGCGCAACCGCGCGCGCATAGAGTTCATAGTCTTCGCCAAGGCGCAGCTTCTCGTCGTAGCGCAGCTCATGCCGATCGAGGAAGGCGCGGCTGATCACGGGTTTGAGGAAGCCCAGTTCCCCTCGTTGCACACGGCGCCTGGAGATGTTGGCGTCGATGAAACCCTCGAAATCGAGGAATTCCGGCTCGGGCGAAAACGGTGGAGCGACGATTTTCGAGACGTCGGTTGCCGCGTCATCCCTGACAAGCATGATGTTGTCTGCCGCGAAATCCCAATCGGTGCTGGCGAACAGTCTGTGAAACCTGCCTTCGAAAAAGAAATCATCAGCGTCCAGGATGCTGATGAACGGCGACCTGGAACCGGCTATCGCGGCGTTGCGGGCAAAGGAGGGGCCGCGATTGACGTCGAAGCGGATGACGGAAAGGCGGCCCGTGCCGTCGTCGGCTGCATGGGCGACTTTCGCGGTATCGTCGGTGGACGCGTCGTCGACGACGACGACTTCCGCAACCTCCGGCTCGCGCAATGCCGATGCAATGGCAGCCGGGATTGTCCGCGCCGCGTTACGGGCAGCGATGATCACGCAGACTTGGGATGATGTCATGGACATGCCTCTCGATTGCAGAAATCGTTGCGGATTTCCTCGCCCTCCCCGCTCAATGCCTCACCGCCCGTCTGACATGCATCGGCCCAAATGCCTATGCTGCAAGTGCGAAGCAAGCATCGCCAAAATCATCGGCGCCGTCCAGTTTTTCATTTGGCTGGGTGTCATGACGCGGCTGGGCAGGCGGCGAGCCGCAATCGGGATAGCTCCCGAAAGGCGCCGCTTGGCAGAGCCGCTCCTGCACGGCCCGGATCAAGCCACTGGCGCGCTCAGTTGGCCAACCAGTCACTGCCGAGTAGGTCGTGGCGATGGAGAGCGGCCGCTTGGTGGAGGCCGGGAGCATCGAGGAATTGAAGAAACGGGATGCCGACTTGCGGCGTGTTGCTGGAGGCCAACGCCCGAAATCAGTGAAGGCCTCTCCTGGCGCTTAATTTCTCGCCTTCGGCCGCTTCGTTCGAACTCAGCTTTCGTTCTGCGTCGCGAATTTTGTCGGCCGAGGTCGGGGCATTTCTTGCGACCATGGCAAAGACCAGCAGAAAATAACCGAGTTGGATGACTATGGCGCAGCCGATGACGCGAAAAAGCGTCGTGCCGAGCGAGGCGCCGCCCAAATAGGACCAGACGACCACGATCGCCAGCGCAAAACACATTCCGATAATGAACTTTGGCAGTGACATACCCGATAGCCCATCAACCGGCTCGGGAAAAAATGTCGACAAGCCCACCCCGAGCACCTCCCTTAAACTCTGCGAGCTTGTTTAGGTTGCCCGCTTCTGGCCGGTTGCTTCCGGCCTTGCCCAATCTGTCCATACTCCGACAGAAACAATTTGCAACTCTATTGAGGCGAGCAATAGGCGGCAAGGGCAGCTACGGAATAATTTTAAGCGAATCCTCAGGATCGCCTCTGCCATGGTGCAATGCACACGTCGGCATCACCACTGATTGACGGATATCGACTCGCTCCAGTAAGATTTATAATATTGACCAGTATCTTATCATAACATCAGTCGATATTTTGAACTTCTAAATGACGGCAAAGCTCCATAACCGGGTATAAAGAGCGATTCGCCCAAAATCAGCCCCAAAATTGGACTAGATTTTCCAAAATTGCCCATAATCTGTCCCCTTTGCGACATAAAGGCAAAATTTTGTGCAGGACGAGTTCATTATTTAGTCAGTTCATGACGCGACTATTACAGCCGGCTGAGAAATTGTGTGTTGCGCTGCAACATTTTTTTGGTATCGTGCGCTAAACCATCCGTTCAACGTATGGAGTTTACGCATGAGGGACGTAGCCAAGCCGGCCGACGCGGATTTTTCGCAGGCCGGCGTCGATTTTCCGCCGCCGATCGGCGGCCTGCTCAAACGCAGCTTCGATATTGCCGGTTCGCTGATCGGCCTGGTCGCTCTCAGCCCGCTGTTCGTGATGATAGCGCTGCTTGTCAGGTTTTCCGATGGCGGGCCGATTTTCTATGGTCATAGCCGGATCGGCCGCGGAGGACGGATTTTTCCGTGCCTCAAGTTCCGCACTATGGTTCCAGACGGCGAGCGGGTGCTTGCTGCCTATCTCGCCGCGAATCCGGAGGCCAACGCCGAATGGATAGCGACCCGCAAGTTGAAGAACGACCCGCGGATCACGCGCGTCGGAGCGGTGCTGAGGAAGCTCAGCCTCGATGAGTTGCCGCAGATCATCAACATCCTGCAGGGGGATATGAGCCTGGTTGGGCCTCGTCCCGTGGTACGCGATGAGTTGGAGATCTATGGCAATTCGGCCGTCTATTACCTGAAATCGCGCCCCGGCCTGACCGGGCTCTGGCAGGTTAGCGGACGCAACGATGTTTCCTACGACAGCCGCGTCGCGTTCGATCGACACTATGTCGAGAACTGGTCGATGTTCGAAGACATTCGCATCATCATCAAGACCGTACCTGCGGTCTGGATGTCGCGAGGCTGCTACTGACGGCCGCTTGCTGGCCGTGCATCGAGGAGCGACTGTCCAGAATTCGAGCCCGGAACTCAGGCCCCGGGACTCAGGCATCGGGCGGGGCAAACCAGATCGGAAACGCTCAGTTGAAAGCAGATATAATCGATATCTTTTGCACCGGCATTCTCTCCAGACGCATGCGGCGAGTACGACTTTTGACGACTTGCCTCACGCTGGCGACCGGCCTGTCGCTGGCCCTGCCGCAGTTTGCCTTCGCCGATGACTATCGGCTTGGAGCACAAGACAAGCTAACCATCCGCGTAGCGGAATGGCAGACCGTCGAAGGCACGTTCCGTGACTGGTCGGCCATCAATGGAGAATACACGGTCGGGCCGGCAGGAACCTTGTCGGTGCCGTTCGTCGGCGAGATGCCCGCATCCGGCAAGACGACCTCGGAGATCGCGGCATCGCTCGGCGAGGCGCTACAGCGTAAGCTCGCCCTGGCTGACAAGCCCGAGGCTTCCGTCGAAATGGCGCAGTACCGGCCGTTCTATATTTCTGGCGAGGTGCAATCGCCCGGACAGTATCCTTGCGTGCCTGGGCTGACGGTGCTGAAAGCGATGAGCATTGCCGGCGGAACGCGGCGGAACTCGGAGAGCGGGCAGCGCTACGACCGCGACCTGATCAATGCCAAGGGCAATTTCGACGTACTTCAAGACCAACAGGTCAGGCTGATCGTCAAGCGCGCCCGCATCGAAGCGGAACTGGCGAACAAACCGTCATTCGAAGTGCCGAAAGAAGTGGCCGACGATCCGAAGCTGCCCAGCATCGTTGCCGATGAGACGGCGATCCTGGCGGCCGACCAGAAGAAACTCAACCTACGCTTGCAGGCGCTCGACGACTTGAAGGCGCTGCTGCAGAGCGAGATCGATTCGCTGCAGAAAAAGATCGTCAACCAGCAGAAGCAGGTCGATCTGGCGAAGGAGCAGCTCAACGGTATCGGCTCGCTGGCGCAAAAAGGCCTGGTCGTCAACACCCGGGTTTTGAATTCCCAGCAAACCATCGCCGACCTCGAAGGCCAGATACTGGATTACGAAACGGCGATTCTCACGGCCAAGCAGTCGATCAGCAAGGCCACTCAGGACGCTATCGATCTGGAGAACACCCAGAACTCCACCCTCGCGACCGACCGGCAACAGACGGAAGCCGACCTCAACGAAGCGACGCTGAAGCTGAATATGGAAAAAGGCTTGATGACCGAAGCCCTGTCGGGCAACCCCATGCCGCAATTCTATGGCAACAACGAACCAGCCGCCATGTCGTTTTCCCTGGTGCGGGTGGTCGACGGCAAGACCAGCGAAATCACCGCCGACGAAGACACGCCGGTGCTGCCCGGGGACGTGATCAAGGTCAAACCGGCGCCCCTGGCCATCCAGTAGCTTCTTTCCACCGGAGCGAAGCACCCACCTCGCAGGCGGCGGCCTGCGGGGTTTTGGGCTTCGTATTTTATGGATCAGAAAACAAGGCGGCCTTTGGGCGACGAACAGCCCGGATCGGCCCGCTCTAGCCTCGCACGGCGTCCGGTTCCTCGAGATGGTTCGCGGCGCTCCACCGGGAACGGGCGACGGACGGCACCTTCACCAGCTTGAAGTAGCTGTAATACAGCAGGAACGATCCCATGATGTAGGGATTGAGGGTCTCGACCTCGACGAAGGAGCGGATGAACAAAAGCACCATGACGCCTGCGAGAATCACAGACTCGGCTTGCCATGTCCTGAATATCAGCGCCGAGACGTGCCCCCAGAGCGTGCGCAGGATGATCAGCGACAGCAGTGTCGCTCCGACGAAGCCGAGTTCCACCAAGGTCTCGATGTAGGTGTTGTGGAAGTGGAAGCCGCTTCGGGCGGCGATGTAGAATTCATTCCACAGCCGCTCGGCCTCGGAGAAGCCCTGCACCCAATACGCCGCGTAGCCGACGCCGAGGATGGGCGATTGCTGCGCGGCATTCCAGCCCTGCTGCCAGAGGTAGGTTCGTCCGGTGAGCGTCGAATCCTTGCCGAAGAGGCCAAGGACAAAGTCCATTAGCCCGAGATTCAGCGCAATCACGGTGCAGGCGACCAGCCCGCCTGCACCGATCACGAAAATAACCCGGCGATGGCGGAGCGAAAGCAGCTTGCCCATGGAAAGCAGCGCGACCAGGGCGAGAACCGCCGGGGTCGATGCCATCGAAGTGGCCGAATGCGACACGACCAGCAGATAGCCCGACAGAAGGACGATTGGTACAATCAACAAAAAACCTATGCGGCCGCGCCTGAGAAAGGCCAGGTAGACAACGCAGAAATAGATGCCAAGCGATGCGACAAAGCCGATCTGGTTCTTGGAGCTGAAAGCGCCGACGAAATTGTATGTCCCGTCGAGAACGTCGTAGGAATAACTCGCGACCTTGAGCGAGTAGAGCAGGACGACGAAAATCCCTATTAGGGCGCCTATGGTCAAGGTCCGGACGCTGACCGTGCGCGCGGCAATGTAGGCGCATGCGATATGGGAACAATATTGCACGGCCGTCCTTGCCGTGGTGCCGGGAGCTGCCGACCAGAACACCGAGAAGCAGACATAGGCTGCAAACGCCAGCGGAAGCCAGGCGCTGGAAGCGTGCCTTAATATTTTCCGGTAGTCGACCAGGATGAGCGGCAGCCAGACTGCATAATAGGCCAGGATCATGGCCTGGCCGAAAATGGTCGAGTAGGAGAACGCCCAGATCGAGACGGCAACGGCAAAGCTGCCATAGACCGTGTTCTTGTCCGGATCGATCAACAGAGATTTTGGAATCTTCATCTCGGTATCGGTTTTCCGCCCTTGCAGCTCAATGCCGATTTCATGGGCCGCTCATGGGTCGATTCATTGGATCGATGGGAGCCTCGCCTGCAGGCGCTCGCATTGTGCAGTGCAATATAGCGCATCCGGCGCCGCATGTCACCTGGATGAACAAACTGGGCGAAGTCGTTCCTGCAGTTCTCCCATGCCGGACGAGACGATTTGGCCAGGAGGCAGTGCCGTTCAATTGCCTGGTGCTGGCCCATCACGAAGCTGTTCGGAGGCTGCAAGTCCGCGCTTGAACTTGTCCGCCGTTGACTTCACATTCGCCGCCGATTGGGAGGAAGACCACATGCCGATGAGTTTCGCGGGACGATTTGCCGGACGATCTGCTGTTATCACCGGCGGCGCCTCAGGCATCGGCCTTGCCGTCGCGCAAAGGATCACTAAGGAAGGCGGGCGTGTTTCGGTCTGGGATCGCGATGCCGCCCAGATCGAGCAGGCCAAGGCCATTGTTCCAGGCCTGCACAGCGTCACCTTAGACGTCGCCGACCCCATAGCGGTCGAAGCCGCCGCCCGAGAGACGATCGAAGCGATTGGCGCAGTCGATGTCCTTGTCACCAGCGCTGCCATCACCGGACCGAACATGACGACCTGGGAGTATTCCGTAGAGGATTGGCGCCGGGTCATCGACATCAACATCAACGGCGTCTTCTTCTGCAACAAAGCGCTGGTCCCGCATATGCTCGAACGCAATTACGGCAGGATCGTCAACATCGCCTCGATTGCCGGCAAGGAAGGTAACCCGAACGCCTCGGCCTACAGCACCTCCAAGGCCGCGGTGATCGGCATGACCAAATCGCTTGGCAAGGAACTGGCCAAGACCAGGGTAACGGTGAACTGCGTCACGCCGGCGGCCGTGCGCACCGCGATCTTCCAGCAGATGAGCCAGCAGCACATCGACTTCATGCTGTCCAAAATACCAATGGCGCGGTTCGGCGAGGTCGAGGAGGTGGCGGCGCTGATTTGCTGGATCGCGTCCGAGGAATGCTCGTTCACGACGGCGGCCGTCTTCGACGTCTCCGGCGGCCGGGCGACCTACTGAGGCCGGCCGGACGCAAACCGCCCGACCGGATCGCGGCGCCTCAGTCGTGGAGCTGCCGCGAGATCGGCGGGCCGATCGAAAAGTCGCTGAATGTGACCTCGAAGCCCTCGCGCTGCGGCGAACAGCACATCATGCCGACATCGACCGTTTTCGAGGGTGGGAAATAGGCAAGCCGCACCGGCTTCCAATGCTTGTCGGACGCGTCCAGATACTGGACACGGATCGTCTCGGCATGACGCGTCAAGCGGATCCTGACGCCGTCCGGGTCGGCCGGAATATTGGCCAGCGACCAGTCGGAGGCATCGTTGGTGACGACGACGGAAAAATACATCAGCCCGTCGGTGTATTCGATGCCGGCCTTGATCCAATGGGTCTCGCTCAGGCGGACCATAAGCCCGGCTTGGTCGTAAAGCACCTCATAGTGCCCCTTGACCGTGACTTCGGCGCTGAAATCGCCCTCGACCTCACGATAGAGGAAATGGCCATTGTCACGCCAGAAGCCGTAGAACGTCTCTCGCCAGAAGTCGGTCTCCTTGCCGGTCCGCACATGCACCGTATTGTCGCCGAACTCGTGGTGCGGCGGCGGATTGAGCCAGGTCAGGTCCGTATTTTCAGATGCCATCGATTTGCTCGCCTGCCTGGCTGGTCCCGGATGAGTGCCGCCGTGATCAGCCAGCGAATGTATAGGCGGTCTTCACGGTGGTGTAGAATTCCGCGGCGTAGCGGCCCTGCTCGCGTGGGCCATAGCTCGACCCCTTGCGCCCGCCGAAAGGCACGTGGAAGTCGACGCCCGCCGTCGGCAGGTTGACCATGACCATGCCGGCTTCCGAATTGCGCTTGAAATGCGTGGCATGCTTGAGGCTCGAGGTGCAGATGCCGGACGTCAGCCCGAACGGCGTGTCGTTGGCCACCGCCAGCGCCTCGTCGTAGTCCTTGACGCGGATGACGTTGGCGACAGGTCCGAAAATCTCCTCACGGGAAATGCGCATGGCGTTGGTGGTTTCGGTGAACAGCGCCGGTTGCAAATAGAAGCCGCGGGTTTCGCGATCGAGCCGCCCACCGCCGAAAGCGAGATCGGCACCTTCCTGACGTCCGATGGCGATATAGTCCTCGTCCTGTTTGAGCTGGCTCTGGTCGACCACCGGCCCGATCTGGGTCTTGGCATCGAGAGCGTCGCCGATGACCAGCTTGCCCAGGCGATCTTTCATCGCCTCGACGAAGCGGTCATGGATGCCGTCCGTCACCACCAGGCGGGACGACGCCGTGCAGCGCTGGCCGGTCGAGAAGTAGGCACCGTTGATGGCGCAATCGACGGCGACGGCAAGGTCGGCATCATCGAGCACGACAAGCGGGTTCTTGCCGCCCATTTCGAGCTGGAACTTGCGCATGTGCTCGACGCTGGCAGCGGCGACGCGCTTGCCGGTGCCGACCGAGCCGGTGAAGGTGATGGCGTTGAGGTCAGGGCTGTCGAGCATGGCCTGGCCGACCACCGAACCTTTGCCCATGACCAGGTTGAGCACGCCCTTCGGCAGGCCGGCGCGATGCAGGATGTCGACAATGGTCCAGGCGCTCTCCGGAACGAGTTCCGCCGGCTTGAAGACGATGGTGTTGCCGTAGGCCAGCGCCGGAGCGATTTTCCACGCCGGAATGGCGATCGGGAAATTCCAAGGCGTGATGATGCCGACCACGCCGACCGCCTCCCGGGTGATCTCGACACCGACGCCGGGCCGCACGCTGGGCACCAGCTCGCCCGACAGGCGCAGCGTCTCGCCGGCGAAGAAGTCGAATATCTGGGCGGCGCGGACAGTCTCGCCGGTGCCCTCGACCAGCGTCTTGCCTTCCTCGCGCGCCAACGCCCGGCCGATTTCATCTTTCCGCGCGGTGATCTCGTCCGACGCCTTCCTCAGCACCGCATGGCGTGCCAGCAGGCCCGATCGGGACCATGCCGGAAATGCCGCCTTCGCCGCCGCGATGGCCTGCCGGGCGTGCTCGGCGCCTCCCGATGCATATTCGCCGACCACGTCGTCGAGATTGGACGGGTTGATATTGCGGGAGCCGGCATCGCCCACCCACTCGCCATCGATGAGGTTCTTTCGAAACGGGATCATGTCGCTGTCTTCCTTGTCGTCCTTCGATCGCCGTCTATCTGGACCACCGACCGCCACACCGCAAGGCCGAAAGGCGGGCAAACTTCTCCTCCTCGACAGGCATGTGATAGGGGTCGGGCTGGAAAAGATGATTCCAGTATGGTGCGTCGTGGATCGCACGGGAGGAAAAGTATCATGTCCGACAACGCGTTGCCGCTGGTGATCAGCGCACCCCATCCACGCACGCTCGACCTGATCTTCACGCCGGCTGCGCTGACGAAATTTCGGTCGAAATACCGCATCGTCGAAACATCGCCCGAAGGTGTCGCGGCGCTGCCGGCCGATACCCTTGGCGAGGCGCGCTACATTGTCGGCCAGCCGCCGATCGCGCCAGAGACACTGGAAAAAATGAAGGCGCTGCGCTGCATCTTCAATGTCGAGAGCAACCTCATCAACAACATGCCATATGAGACGCTGTTTTCGCGCGGCATCCATGTCGTCACCACTGGGCTGGTCTTTGCCGAACCGGTGGCCGAGCTCGGCCTTGCCATGGCGCTCAACCTTGCCCGCGACATCGTCGATGCCGACCTCGCTTTTCGTCAAGGCAAGGAATTGTGGGGCGGCGACGGCAACCGGACGGCGCGGCTTCTTTCCGGCGCGGATGTCGGCATCATCGGCTTCGGCGATCTCGGCCGCGCGCTCAACCGGCTTTTGACGGGTTTTCGCACGCGGACAAAAGTCTTCGACCCGTGGCTGCCGCCGTCGATCCTGATCGAGAACGGCGTTGAGCCGGCCTCGCTCGATGAAGTCCTGTCGAGCAGCGATTTCGTCTTCGTCGTCACTTCGGTGACCAGCGAAAACCAGGGTTTCCTCGGCGCCGAAGCCTTTGCCAGGATGCGCGAGGGATCCGCTTTCATCCTACTCAGCCGGGCTGGCGTGGTCGATTTTCCGGCACTGATGGATGCTGTCCGCAGCGGCCACATCGTCGCCGCCAGTGATGTTTTTCCTGAGGAGCCGCTGGCCCAAGATCACCCGGTCCGCACATTGCCGGGGTTCCTGCGCTCCGCCCACCGGGCCGGCGCACTCGACATCGCTTTCAAGCGGATGGGCGACATGGTGCTGGAAGACATGGACCTGGTCGACCGCGGCCTGCCGCCGATGCGTTCGAATCGGGCCGAGCGTGAGACCGTTTCGCGAATGCGCTCAAAGCCGGTCGACAAGAATTAAGCCGTCTGTCCCGACGGTCGCACATGCTCAGATCGTGAAGGACCAAAACAGGCAGGCCAGTGTCGCAGCGGCGAAGACGACGAAGAACAGGCTTCTCAACAGGATGTTGCGCCGCAGTTCGTTGATGAAGAGATGGCATCCGACGATGGCTGCGACAAACAGGAACCGCCAGTTCAGCAGTGCCGAGAGCACATCGTGCTGACCGAAAGCAAATCTGGCGGCGAGACATCCAACGATGACCGCGAACAACACGATGACCGTCCAGAAGATTGCATCGGCGGCATGCGTCAGGACGATGCCGGCGAGCCTGATCGGCAGAACCATCATCAGCAGTGCGCTGAGGAAGTAGACCGCCGCGAGCGGAATGAATGCCCCTGCATCGGCGACGTCACTCAAGCGCTTGGCGCCGATCGCGCCATAGGGATAGCCATGCCTGGCCACCGCCAGGCTGAGCGCCATCAGCAAAGCCGTCAGCACGGCCGCAAGCGCGAATGAGGTCAGGGCTTTACTCATGGGGCTCCCGTTCCGAACGAATCGAAGTCAGAACGGTGGTAGCCTATGGTTTGTAAATTGCTAGTAAGCATCATGCAGCGGCGCGGCAGAGTTCCTCGGCGCATTCACTCTGCAGCTTGCAGACGCCGCCCGTCGATAATGGTCTTGATCTCGGCGCGGCAGGAGCCGCAATTGGTGCCGGCGTGAAGGGCGGCGCCGATTGCCGCGACGCTGGTGCAGCCGCCGCGCACCGCTTCCGCGATCTGGTTGGCACCGACCCCGAAACAGGCGCAGACGATGGCGCCGCGGTCGACGCTCTTGCCGCCAGGCCTGCCGGCGACGATCGCCAGCCGCGCCTGCCGATCGGCATGGTCGGCACCCAGTTGTTCGGCCGCCCAGCCGCGCGACACCGCTACCGGGGTAGGCGCAAGATAGAGCGCGCCGACCAGCCGACCGCCCGCGAAACGGGCGAAGCGATGGTGCCCGCCGGCGATGTCGTGATAGGCGAGCGCCTCGCCTTCCGGGCCGAACAGCGCGGCGGCAAACCCGGTCCAGTCGCGGCTGTCCTGCAGCGCAATTTCAAGGCGCCAGCCGGCGGGGCAGCGGGCGAGGCTCCAATAATCGGCGTCGATGGATGCGGGCCGTTCCGCAAGCACCGCGAAGCCGAAGGCCGTGGCGGCGAACCGCTCGATTCGGGCGGCAACGTTCTTTGAAGCCGGCTGGCCTGAAATCGCATCAGTCGTCGGCGCGACCAGGGCATCGACGCGCGCGCGCGCGGAAAACTGATCGGTCCAGTGCATCGGCACGAACACAGAGCCTTGGCGTTGGCGCCCTGTCACCAGCGCGCGGACCACGACCTCGCCATAAGCTGTCGAGACGCGCACAATATCGGCATCGCCGATGCCGTAGTGCTGCGCATCAGCCGGGTGAATTTCGACGAAAGGCTCGGCCATGTGCTGCGACAGGCGCGGGCTCTTGCCGGTTCGCGTCATGGTGTGCCAGTGGTCGCGCACGCGCCCGGTGTTGAGCACCAACGGGTAGTCCAGGCTGGTGCGGGTTTGGGCGGTTGGGCGGATGGCAATAAAGCGTGCCTTGCCGTCGGGTGTGTAGAAATTGCCGTTGGCAAAGAAGCGGGTGCTTTTGTCCTCCGGCTGGCGCCACGCACCCCCCTCTGGCCTGCCGGCCATCTCCCCCTCAGGGGGGGAGATTGGCAGTTTTGCCGGCACCGCCTTTTCAGCAATGGTAACGATTGGCGAAACCGGTGGCGACATCCAATCTCCCCCCTTGAGGGGGAGATGGCCGGCAGGCCAGAGGGGGGTGCCTTGGCTCGGCGCTGGCCATTGGAATGGCGCCAATTTCTCAAAGGTCCCTGAATCAATCGCGCCATACGCGCCTATATCAAAATCGCGCGCGCCGTCATTCTCGAAACCCGACAAAGCCGCATGCTCGGCGAAGATGTCGGCCGCCGACACATGCGAAAAAGCTTCGGCAAACCCCATCCGCCTGGCGACTTCAGCGATAATCCACCAATCTGGCCTTGCCTCGCCGGGCGTGGCCAAAAAAGCCCGCTGGCGCGAGATGCGGCGCTCCGAATTGGTGACGGTGCCGTCCTTCTCGCCCCATGCCGCCGCCGGCAGCCGGACCTGAGCATGGCGGACCGTGTCGGTCTCGCCCAGCACGTCCGAGACAACGACAAACGGGCAAGCCTTGATCGCCGCCTCGATGGCATCGGCGTCCGGCATCGAATCGACCGGATTGGTCGCCATGATCCACAGCGCCTTGATGCGTCCGTCGGCCACCGCTTGGAACATCTCGACCGCTTTCAGGCCGGGTTTTTTAGCGACGGCTGGAGCATTCCAGAAACGCTGCACGCGGTTGCGGTGCTCGGGGTTCTCGATCTCCATATGGGCGGCCAGCATGTTGGCCATGCCGCCGACCTCGCGGCCGCCCATGGCATTGGGTTGGCCGGTCACCGAAAACGGCCCGGCGCCGGGCTTGCCGATGCGGCCGGTGGCGAGATGGCAGTTGATGATGGCGTTGACCTTGTCGGTGCCCGAAGACGACTGGTTCACGCCCTGGCTGTAGACGGTCACCGTCTTCGCCGTCGCGGCAAACAGGCTGTAGAAGCGGGACAGTTCGTCCTCACTGAGACCCGTGGCACCCGCGATGCCGGCAAGGTCGAGCGCCGAGGCAGCGAAAAGGGCTTGCCCGAATCCGGTCGTGTGCGCCGTGATGTAGGTACGGTCCAGCGCGTTGTGCTGGCCGAGATAGGCAAGCAGCCCTGTGAACAAAGCGACGTCGCCATCGGGGGCGATCGCCAGATGCATGTCAGCGATATCCGATGTCATGGTGCGGCGTGGGTCGATCAGCACCACCTTCATCTCGGGCCGCTTTTCCCGGGCAGCGGCAATGCGCTGGTAGAGCACCGGATGACACCAGGCGAGATTGGAGCCGACCAGCACGATCAGGTCGGCAAGTTCCAGATCCTCGTAATTTCCCGGAACCGTGTCCGAGCCAAAGGCGCGGCGGTGGCCGGCGACCGACGAGGCCATGCACAGGCGCGAATTGGTGTCGATATTGGCCGAGCCGACAAACCCCTTCATCAGCTTGTTGGCGACGTAGTAGTCCTCGGTCAGCAACTGGCCGGAAACATAAAAGGCGACCGAATCGGGGCCGTGTTCGGCAATGGTTTGCGAGAAGGTCGAAGCGACTAGATTGAGCGCTTGGTCCCAGTCGGTACGGCGACCGTGGATTTCCGGATGAAGCAGCCTGCCGTCGAGATCGATGGTCTCGGCCAGTGCGGAGCCTTTGGAGCAGAGGCGGCCGAAATTCGCCGGGTGGTCCGGGTCGCCACGAACGGTTATTTCACCGTCCGCGGCGACCTTCGCCAGCACGCCGCAACCCACCCCGCAGTAGGGGCAGGTGGTCCTCACCTCGCGCGCTTCATCAATCTGCATGGTTCACGCCGCGCGGCTGGCCAGCGCTTCCAGCGCAATGAACAGCCGCTCGCCGTCGATCCGCACCGGAATGGTGCGCACCACGCCCTCGTCGGCGCCGAGCGCCTTGCCTGTCTCGAGCGAGATCACCCAATTGTGCAAAGGACAGGTCACCGCCGTGCCATGGACGATGCCCTGGCTGAGTGGCCCACCCTTGTGCGGGCAATGGTCGTCGATGGCGAAGACTTGATCGTCGGCCGTGCGAAAGACGGCGATCTTTCCTTCGGGTGTGGCGACGCAGCGCGCACCGCGACGCGGAATGTCCGAGAGCGTACCGATGGATACCCAATTCATGTGGCTATTCCTCTTTTGCGCGTGTTCTTGTCCGGAAACCGCATTCCACTTTTCGGGAACACGCGCCTACTCCGCCGCCTGCGCAAAGCCGACCGAAGCCATCGGCCGGAATTCATGCTTGTCCTTGCCGGAAGCACGTTCCGACCACGGGTCGACCTGGGCGAATTTCTGCGAGAAGACGAAGCGCGCGAAATAGGCCTTGCGCTTCTCGCCATCGTCCATGATCTGGCGCTTGATCTCGGCGATGCCGACGCGCTTGGCCCATTTGTAGATACGCTCGAGATAGCGGCCCTGCTCGCGATACATCTGCGTCAACGCCACGATATGCTCCAGCGCCTCGTCCTCGGTCTTGACCAGGCCGAGCACTTCGGTGCCCTTGATGTCGAGCCCGGCGGCGCCGGCGAAATGGATCTCGTAGCCGCTATCGACGCAGATCACGCCGACATCCTTGCAGGTCGCCTCGGCACAGTTTCGCGGACAGCCCGATACCGCCATCTTGACCTTGGCAGGGGTCCACGAGCCCCACATGAATTTTTCGATACGGATGCCCAAACCGGTCGAATCCTGCGTGCCGAAGCGGCACCAGTCGGAACCGACGCAGGTCTTTACGGTGCGCAGCCCCTTGGCATAGGCGTGGCCGGAGACGAAGCCAGCCTGGCCGAGATCGGCCCACACCGCCGGCAGGTCTTCCTTGCGGATGCCGAGCATGTCGATGCGCTGGCCGCCGGTGACCTTGACCATCGGGATTTCGAACTTGTCGACGACGTCGGCGATGGCGCGCAATTCGGCGGCATTGGTGACGCCGCCCCACATGCGCGGCACCACCGAATAGGTGCCGTCCTTCTGGATGTTGGCGTGGACGCGCTCGTTGATGAAGCGCGACTGGTAGTCGTCGGCGTATTCGTCGGGCCAGTCGCAGACGAGATAATAGTTTAGCGCCGGCCGGCATTTGGCGCAGCCGCAGGAGGTCTTCCATTCCAACTCCTGCATGACGGCGGGAATGGTCTTCAGGCCCTTGGCCTTGATCAGCCGGCGGACCTCGTCATGGCCAAGCGCGGTGCAACTGCACATCGGCTGGACCGCCGCGGGGTTGTATTTGTCGCCGATGGTCAGCACCATCAACTTCTCGACCAGTCCGGTGCACGAGCCGCAGGAGGCAGACGCCTTGGTGTGCGCGCGCACGTCGTCGAGCGAGGTCAGGCCCTTGGCCGTGATCGCGCCGGTGATCTTTCCCTTGCATACGCCGTTGCAACCGCAGATTTCCGCATCATCCGGCAAGGCTGCAACGGCCGCCATAGGGTCCAGGGGGGCGCCTCCCTGGTAGGACTGGCCGAAGATGAGCGTATCGCGCATCTCGGATATATCGGTCTGCTTCTTCTTGAGGTCGTTGAACCAGGCGCCGTCGGCCGTCTCGCCGTAGAGCACTGTGCCGATGATGCGGTCGTCCTTGAGCACCAGGCGCTTGTAGACGCCGGCCGCCGCATCGCGCAGCACGATCTCCTGGCGGTCATCGCCCTCGGCGAAGTCGCCGAGCGAGAACAGCTCGATGCCGGTGACCTTGAGCTTGGTCGGCGTGTCCATATGGACGAAAGCCGCCGCCTCGTTGCCGGCCAGATGGCTGGCGGCGACGCGCGCCATCTCGTAGAGCGGCGCGACCAGTCCGTAGACCTGGCCGTTGACCTCGGCGCATTCGCCGATTGCGTAGATATCGGGATCGTTGCTGCGCATGCCGGCGTCGACGACGATGCCGCGATTGACCGCAATGCCGGCTTCTTTTGCCAGGACCGCGTTCGGCCTGATGCCCACCGCCATGACGACGAGCGTTGCGGGAATGACAGTGCCGTCGGCAAGTTCCACCCGCTCGACCTTGCCGTTGCCGGTGATCGCCTGGGTGTTGGCCTTGGTGATGACCTTGATGCCGCGCTGCTCGACGGCGCGCTGCAGGAGATATCCGGCGGCCGGATCGAGCTGACGCTCCATCAGCGTCGGCATGACATGCAGCACGGTGACGTCCATGCCTTGCGCATTCAAGCCCGCTGCTGCCTCGAGCCCGAGCAGGCCGCCGCCAATGACCACAGCCTTGGCCCGCGACTGGGCGGCAAGCATCATGGCCCGGACGTCGTCCAGATCGCGATACGTGAGCACGCCCGGCAGGTCATGGCCCGGCACCGGAATGATAAACGGCACCGAGCCGGTGGCGATGACGAGTTTGTCATAGGGCTCGGTCACGCCATGATCGGAGGTGACGGTCTTTGCCTGCCGGTCGATGGCGACGATCTTGTGGCCCTTGTAGAGGGTGATGCCGTGCTTGATGTACCAGCCGTCGCCATGGATGATGATCTCTTCATAGGCCTTTTCGCCCGACAGAACCGGCGACAGCATGATGCGGTCGTAGTTCACGCGCGGCTCGGCGTTGAAGATGGTGACCTGGTAGCGCCCAGGCGCCTTTTCCAGGAGGTGCTCCAGCATGCGCCCGGGGGCCATGCCGTTGCCAATGATAACGAGTTTCTCGGTCATGTCCTGATCCACTCCGGTCTCACTCAGCCGCGTAGGAAAGGCCTGAAGCTTCGTCAGACGCCGTGCGCTCCATCCGCCGGATGGAAAAATGCATCCAGGCAAAGCAGGTGGCGACGATGACGAAGAGCAGCATGAAGCAGCTCGACCAGACGCCGGTGAGGTCGTTGAGCGCGCCGAAGACGATTGGCAGGATAAAGCCGCCGAGCCCGCCAATCATGCCGACAACGCCGCCGACCGCGCCGACACTCTGCGGATAGTAAGCCGGGATGTGCTTGTAGACGGCAGCCTTGCCAAGGCTCATGAAGAAGCCGAGCACACAGGCAACGGCTATGAAGGCGAGCGGGCCGACCTCGAAATGGAAGGCGATCGGCCCGCTGACACCGCGCACGACGTAGTCTGCCGAGGGGAGAGACAGAACGAGAGTCGCGGCGGCACTGACAGCGAAGGTCCAGTAGAGCACGGTGCGGGCGCCGATCCGGTCGGAAAGCACGCCGCCATAGGCGCGGAAAATACTTGCCGGAATTGAATAGGCCGCGCCGATCATACCGGCGGTCGCAAGCCCGAAGCCGTAGACGCCGATCAGGTAGCGGGGCAGCCATAGCGAGAGCGCCACGAATGCACCGAAGGCGAAGAAATAATAGAAGGCGAAGCGCCAGACCTGCAGGTTCTTGAGCGGCGCGAATTCCTGCCAGAAGCTTCTCGAGGGCGCGGCCTTGCCGGCGCGGCGCTCGCGGATGACCGGATCGTCGCCGGTCGTGAACCAGAAGACGGCGGCCATGACGACGAGTGCTGCCGCCCAGATCAGCGCGACCGACTGCCAGCCCCAGGAGAGAAGCACGAACGGTGCCAGGAACTTGGTGACCGCGGCGCCGACATTGCCGACACCGAAAATGCCAAGCGCCGTGCCCTGCTTGCCGGCCGGGAAGAAGCGCGAGACATAGGCGACACCGACGGCGAAGGAACCGCCAGCGAGCCCGACGCCCAGCGCAGCGACCAGCATCTGCCCGTAGGTGTGCGCAAAAGCGAGCAGAAAGGTCGCGACCGCCGCCGCAAGCATGGTCGCGGTGTATACCAGCCGTCCGCCAAAACGGTCGGTCCAGACACCGAGCACCATACGCACGAGCGAGCCGGTGAGGATCGGCGTGCCGACGAGCAGGCCGAACTCCGTCTCGTTCAGCCCCAGCTCCTGCTTTATGCGCACGCCGATGATTGAAAAGATCGTCCACACCGCGAAGCAGACGGTGAAGGCGATGGTGGACATGACAAGCGCCTGCCGGGGAGCACTGTCCTGGCTGGGCGCGGCTGGGAGATTTGCGGTCATTTTCTGGCTCCGGTTAGCGGCGTGGGAAGCACCGCCCTTGTGCTGTTCGTTCGCGACTGTCAGCGGCGCGGCATCGCCCGCAGCGCGCTGACGGCGAGAAAATCGCGGCGCGTGAAGTCCGCGAGGGACGCGCCAGTTCCGATCCGTTTCGTCATCGTCGTCTCCGGTTGGGCGCCGCTTGGGACCAGCGCCGTCGATTGCGTCAAAACAAAAAAGCCGCCGGCCAGGTCTTCGCGTCCGGAGTTCCGGGAGCGCGTGTGGACCTGAGCGGCAGCTTTGCCTGTAGCGCCCGCCATTGGACGCCGTGTCACTTGGCCCTTGCGGACCTACATTTTGAAAAGCAGGAAGCGTGCCAAGTCGACAGCGCTCTGAATTACCGAATGAAATCAATGTGAACTGCAGCCGCGCGACTCTTGACCAAGCTCGGCAGCGGATCAAAGATTAGTCAGAATGCCTTGCACAGCAGCATAATATTTGTGCAATGCGGCAGATTGCCCATTGCCGATGCAGATTGCCAATGATGATGACGAGTTTTCCGGTTATTGCCTTACTCCGCGGCTTCGACGAAGCGGTGGCGTTCGTAGAGGAATTTCAGCACCGCCTCGCGGCAGCGCAGGAAGGTGCGGTCAGAGGAAAGCTCGATCCGCCGACGCGGCCGGGCCAGCGGCACGGGAAGCACCTCGCCGATGGTGGCCGCCGGGCCGTTGGTCATCATGACGATGCGGTCGGACAACAGCACCGCCTCGTCGACATCGTGGGTGATCATGATCGTCGTCGAGCCGAGCCTCGAATGGATATCCATCACCGCGTCCTGAAGATGGGCGCGCGTCAGCGCGTCGAGCGCGCCGAAGGGCTCGTCGAGCAGCAGGATCTTCGGCTCCATGGCCAGCGCCCGGGCGATGCCGACGCGCTGCTTCATGCCGCCCGATATCTCGGCCGGACGTTTATCCTTGGCATGCGCCATCTGCACGAGATCGAGATTGCGCATGATCCAGTCATGCCGTTCGGCCCGGCTCCTGCTCCGGCCAAAGACCTTTGATACTGCCAAATTGATGTTTTCGTAGACGGTCAGCCATGGCAGCAGGCTGTGGTTCTGGAACACCACGGCGCGTTCCGGGCCGGGACTATCGACCTCCTTGTCCTCGAGCAGAACGGCGCCGGCCGAGACCTTGGTCAGGCCGGCGATCAGGTTGAGCAAGGTCGACTTGCCGCAGCCTGAATGGCCGATGATCGAGACGAATTCACCTTTGTCGATGGTCAGCCGGATGTCCTTCAGCACGTCGCTGACCTGGCTGCCGCGGGCGAAGGATTTGTCGATGTGGTCGAGTTTCAGATAGGCCGTCATCGTCCCTCTCCTCACTTTGCCGTTGTGCCGCGGGTGACGAAGACGCCGACCGCCGCGACCAGGCGGTCGAGGCAGAAGCCGGTGACGCCGATATAGGCGAGCGCGACGATGATGTCGGGCAGCCGCGATGAGTTCCACGCGTCCCAGATGAAGAAGCCGATGCCGACGCCGCCGGTCAGCATTTCGGCGGCGACGATGGCGAGCCAGGACAGACCGATGCCGATGCGCAGGCCGGTGAAAATGTAAGGTGCAGCTGCCGGCACCATGATCTTCACGAAGAATTCGAACTGGTTGAGCCTGAGGATGCGGGAGACGTTGCGGTAGTCCTCAGGGATGTTGCGGACGCCGACCGCGGTGTTGATGATGATGGGCCAGATCGAGGTGATGAAGATGACGAAGATCGCCGACGGGCTGGAATCGCGGAACGCCGCCAGCGACAGCGGCAGCCAGGCGAGCGGCGGCACCGTGCGCAGGATCTGGAACACCGGATCGAGGCCGCGCATCGCCCAGATCGACTGACCGACAAGCGCGCCGAGCGCAACGCCGACGATCGCCGCAAGGCCGAAGCCGACGGCGACGCGCTGCAGCGAGATCAGCACCCGCCAGGCGAGCCCGATATCCTGCGGGCCGTTGTCGAAGAACGGATGGGCGATCAGGTCATAGGCCTCGTTCCACACCTGGCTTGGCGGTGGCAGGCTGGCTGTGGGCGACGAACAGGCGACCTGCCAGACGACGAGCATGATGGTGATGACAATGACCGGCGGCACCAGCGTGCTGGCCAGCTTGCCGGCGATCGCGGCCGGGTCGAAGCGGCGCCGCGCCCTGGCGGTGAAAGCGATGACCTCGGCGGGCTTGGCCGGCGCGGGGAACGGCTTCACCTTGCTGTCCTCGATGGCTTGGATAGACATTTCTCGAAAACTCCTTGGCAGCACATGCACAACGGGCGGCGTTGCCAACGCACTGTCGCGCATCTATGTCGGGCTCAGGCCGACGCCTTGATCTTCAGGCTGTCGAGATAGGCCGACGGTTTCTCCGGATCGAAGATCTTGCCGTCGAAGAAGGTTTCGGTGCCGCGCGACGAAGACGCCGGAATATCGGCCGCGGCGACACCAAGATCCTTGGCCGCCTCGCGCCACAGATCCTCACGGTTGACCTGGCCGACCAGTGCTTTGATGTCGGTGGTCGGCGCGAACTTGCCCCAGCGGATGTTCTCGGCGAGGAACCAGCTGTCGTGGCTCTTGAAGGGATAGGACACGCCGCCCTGCCAGAACTTCATGTAGAGATCGGTGCCGTTGGCGACGCGGCCATTGCCGTAGTTGATGTCGCCCTTGAGGCGGCCGATGATGTCGGCGGTCGGCACGTTCATCCACTGCCGCTTGCCGATGATGGCGGCCATCTCGTCCTTGTTTTCTTTTGCCTCGCACCATTGCTGGGCCTCCATGACGGCCATCAGGATCGCCTTGGTGGCGTTCGGATATTTGTCGATGAAGGCGGCGCGCAGGCCGAGCGCCTTTTCCGGATGGCCCTTCCACAGTTCGCCGGTGGTGGCGGCGGTGAAGCCGACGCCCTGATGGACGAGCTGCTCGTTCCATGGCTCGCCGACGCAGAACACGTCCATGTTGCCGACCTTCATGTTGGCGACCATCTGCGGCGGCGGCACGACGATGGTCGAGACATCCTTGTCGGGATCGATGCCGCCGGCAGCCAGCCAGTAGCGCAGCCAGAGGTCGTGCGTTCCGCCCGGGAAGGTCATGGCGGCCTTGACCTCCTTGCCCGCGGCCTTCTTGGCGGCGAAGGCTTCCTTCAGCTTTGAGGCATCGAGGCCGACGCCGGTGGCGGCATATTCCTGGGCGACGGAAATGCCCTGGCAGTCGTAGTTGAGCCGGGCCACGATCGCCATCGGCAGCGGCTGTTTGTTCTGCGTCACCTTGCCGGTGTGCATCAAATAGGGCATCGGCGTCAGGATATGGGCACCGTCAATGCCGTTGGCTTCGCCGCCGAGCACCAGATTGTCGCGCGTTGCGCCCCACGAGGCCTGCTTGAGCACCTCGACATCGGGCATGCCGAATTTCTCGAACAGGCCTTTTTCCTTGGCAATCATCAGCGGTGCCGCATCGGTCAGCGCAATGAAGCCGAGCTTGGCGCCGGTGACTTCCGGCGCGGCGGGTGCCGCATAGGCCCCGGAGGGCAGCAGCGCACGCGCCGCCGCCAGCGTTGCCGCGGTGGCCGCGCTGATCCTCAGGAAATCGCGGCGGCTGATCGCCGGTTGGGCGGAATGGCTATTGGTGCGTTTCGTCATCGTCATCTCCGGTTGGGCGCGGCTTGGGATCGGCGCCGTCGATTGCGTGTTCGACCAAAACAAAAAGCCGCCAGCCAGGCCGCGCGCGTCCGTCATCCGGGATCGCGTGTTGACCTGAGCGGCAGCTTTGCCTGTAGCGCCCGCCATTGGACGCGTATTCCGTGACCCCGAGAAGAGTCTGCCTATTGCATTGCAGGAACCGTGCCAGTTTTCGGAATGGATGGCAAACATCAATGAGATCAATGACATACCACAATCGTCGGCGCGCCGGCCCGCTGGGCGCGCAAGCTAAGGATTATTCATTAGCGCAGTTGCACGCACATTTTTTGTGCAGTGCACAAGAATGGCGCGGAAATGATCAGGCTTCGGCGCGCGCCAATTTCTGGCCGGCAATGTAGGCGTCGATCTCGTCGGGATCGAAGATCTGGCCATCGAAGAACCCGTCGGGACCGAGCACCAGGCTTGCCCCCGCCGAACCAACTGGAGTCGCGGCCTTCAGCGCGCCCTCGACCTTGGCATTAGCACCGGGAAGTGCCACGCCAAGCGGCTTCAACGCCGAGCGGTAGAGATCGGGGCGGTAGCAGTCGCGGGCAACAGCGAGGTTTTCCGGCGTGTGCGCGACATGCCCCCAGCGCACCATCTGCGTGTAGAACCACAGCGCATGGCTCTTCCACGGGAAATTTGCCGCCTTGTCGAAGGGCAGAAAGAAGTCGCCGACGCTCAGTTCGGCGCCGCCGCCGAGCGCAAGATGACCGCTGAGGATTGGCATCTGCAGCGCTGGCGCGAGGCCGAGGAGGGCCGGCTGCGCCATCAGGGCCGTGAGTTCGCCGCGGTTTGCCGGATCCTGGCACCAGCGCGCCGCATGATGCAGCGCGCGCAGCAGGGCCGAAAGCGCGTCCGGCTGTTTTTCCGCCCATGCCTTGCGCACGCCGATGACTTTCTCCGGGCTGGTCTTCCAGATGGCCGCCTTGACCGTGGCGATATGGCCGGTGCCGGCGACGACAGAGGCGCTGTTCCAGGGTTCGCCGACGCAGTAGCCGTCGATCCTGCCGGCGGCGAGCGCGTCCGCCATGAAGGGGGGCGGCACGATGACGATTTCGATCTCATGCGACGGGTCGATGCCGCAGGCGGCGAGCCAGTAGCGCAGTTCGTAATTGTGCCCGGAGTGCGGATGGACGACGGCGAAGCGAAGCGGATCGCCGCCGGCATTCGCCCGTTTGCGGATCAGCGCCCCCAACGCCCTGCCGGCCCGCGCCGGATCGAGGTCGGGTCGGGCGCCGTGCGCGGCCATGCCCGCCCAGACCGCGTTCGAAACCGTGACGCAATTCCCGCCAAGGCCGAGCGAGAACGGCACGACCGTGTCGGAGGCGAGCGGCGTCAGCCCCAGATTGCAGGCGATCGGCATCGGCCCCAGCATATGCGCGAGATCGAAATGGCCGATGGCGATGCGGTCACGGATGTTGGCCCAGGATGTTTCCCGGTTGAGCGTCAGATCGATGCCTTCGCGCAGCGCGAAGCCGATTTCCTTTGCCGCAACGAGGACAGCGCTGTCGAAGAGCGGCATGAAGCCAGCATTGATCCGGTGCTCGGCCGCCATCGTCAACTCTCCTCGGGATCCAGAAGGCCTGCCGCCGTCACCAGGCTCTGGGCGATTTCGCCGATCTTGCGGTTCTGGTTCATGGCGGTCTTGCGCAGCAGCGTATAGGCCGCGTCCTCCGACAAGCCGCGCGACTTCATCAATATGCCCTTGGCGCGATCGATCACCTTGCGGCTTTCCAATTCGCTGCGGGCCTCCTCCAGTTCGCGCGCCATGCGCGAAAACGCGTTAAAGCGGCTGATCGCCATGTCGAGGATCGGCTTGACCCGCTCCTGGCGCAGGCCGTCGACGACATAGGCCGACACCCCGGCTTCCACCGCGGCTTCGATCGAAGCCTGGTCCGAGCGGTCGACGAACATGGCGATCGGCCGCTTCACCACGCGCGAAAGCTGGAACATGTTTTCGAGCATGTCGCGGTTTGGATTTTCGAGATCGATGACGATCACGTCGGGTTCGATCTCGGCGATCCGCCGCGCTATGCCGGTGACGTCATGGATGACCGTGACCTGCTGATGCCCGGCCTCCCGCAGTCCTGCTTCGATTATCGAAGCGCGGATGTGGTTTTCATCGATCACCAGGACAGTGAGGGATTTGCGGATCATGCCGCATTTTGCGCAGGCGAGGCGATTGTGCAATGCGGTATGGCGAGATTCACGGAAACAAAGCCGGCGTCCAGGCGCCGCCTGAGGCATTAGATGCAACGGCCGCAGCGACCAACTTGATGCCGCGGGCGCCGGCACCAGCCTTCACCTTGAGCCGCACCGGCTTTGACCGCCTTCTCTATGCCGTCGGCGACAACGAGGCGGATCGCCAGGGAGGCGAGGCAAGCGAGGGAAGGCAGCGTCACGTCGAGCCAGAGATTAAGAAGAACGGAGCCATCGCGGCATAGGCGTCTGCCTCCGTGGGTATGGACGGATTCACTCATGCGCAATATGGATGGGGAGGCCTGCCGTGGCGTTCACATTTTCGCCGCGTCGCTAAGGCAGGTGACGATCGTTCAATGACGCTACGCAGGGCGGGTTGCCGCCCGCAGAAGTGTCGATATCAGGGGATCTGGTCGATGACCGACAACAAGCCAGACGTTACCAAGGATTGGCAAGCGACGCAGGGCCAGAAGTCCTCCGCCACGCGTCTTCGCCTTTTCGCCGCACTCTCGTGGATCGTCGCCATTGGCGGCGAGATCTACGGGGTTATTCTGCTTCGCCAGAACAAGTTCGACCAGGGACACCTGCCGCTGATCATCGGCCTTCTGGTCGGCATCGCGATTTTCGCAATCGCCGGCAACTTGCTGTGGAAGGCGGCCAACAGGCACGATCCGGCCCGTGCATCCGACGCGGCCAGGTTCTTCTTCCAAAACCAGCTCGGCGCAATCATCACGCTGATTGCCTTCCTTCCGCTGGTTTTCCTGATCCTCACCGACAAAAACATGGATCCGCAAACCAAGAAGGTTGCCGGCGGCCTCGGCGCTGCGCTGGCCGTGCTCGCGACGGTCATGGGGATCAGTTTCAAACCCCCATCGGTCGAACAGTACACCCAGGATATGAACGCATGCGCAGCTCAGATCAAGTCGGGGCAGCCCACCACCGCCTGTTCGCCCGATGTCGCCGCTCAGGCGCAGGCGATCGCGACGGACACCGCCGCGGTGGCGGCGGCGACGCGGGACGCGAGCCACCCCGCCGGTCAGGATGTCGTCTACTGGATCGCGCCCGAAAACGGAGCCGCGAAGTCCACCGAGCCGCATGTTTTCCACCTCTGCGCAGGCGTGAGTCCGCTGAAGGACAAGACCGTGAATAGTGGCTCCGTGACGGAGGCCTACGCACAGAACGCCGTCCGCATCACGAAGCAGATCGATATGGAACAGAAGCAGTGCGGGTTCACCCCCACAACCAGCACCAACTGAACCCGCCTGCGCTCGATCGCGTCCAGCCGTTGGTCTTGTCGAGAGGGATGACGCGTAAGCGCAGGCTCAGTATTGACTCGCCGAAGCAACGCTAAATACCGGGATCGCCCCGGCTGGCCATTATTGTCCAGCTGCAAACTTATCCGCTGCGGGCAATGACTGGGCGTCCTTCCGCACGGCAGCTTCCGGCCTGAGCGCTTCGAATGGAGAATGACGTTAATGCGGCGCAAAGCAGACTTCACCCCGGCCTGATCCAGCGGCGCTTTCTCAGCGCGCCTGCCCCGCCGCTTCACCCCACGGCACGCCCCTGCTCCGCCTCCGCCGCATTCGGATCGCCCGGTGCCGTCGCCCAGGCGAGCTCCACCAGCGTCACCGTCCGCCGCCCGACCCCGTCGAGCTGGCACACGATCAGCCCCTGCTCCTCGATGTAGGTCAGCAGGCGCCGGGCGCGGCGTAGCGAGTGCGAGCCGTAGGCACGGGCGATCGCGGCATCGCTTGGGCAGGGCCAGCCCTCCTTGGCGGCGCGGGCGATCATCATGAACACGCCTTGCATGTCCTCGGGCAGCAGCGAGGCGCGCGCCGAGACGTCCTGCCAGGCGTCGTTGCCTGCCATGTCGGAGCCGAGCCCGGCGCGGGCGCGGGTCAGCATGCGGCGAAACTCCGGCAGGTCCGGCACGACCGCGGCGAGGCCCTCGATGCGGCAGCGGACCACGAACTCCTGATAGAGCACGCCGATGACGCGGAAGCCGGCATCGGGTTGCGCCAAGAGGCGGCTGATGGTGTCGGGACTGCGAGCAGCGCGGCATTCGCGGTCGGCTACGAAAGCGGGATGCCGAAGAGGCGAGAGGCAGAACCTTGGCCGCAGCATGAGCAGGCCGTGAGCAGCGATGAAGCCGGCAAAGGTCATCCTCAGGAGGCTAAGCGGTCGGCCGGAAATAGCCGATGTCGCGCTTGCCTTGCCGGGAAATATACCGTCCGTCAGGTCCCTCCATAGCGCCAATCATCGCGCACGTCCTCCCGATCAGCGCGAAAATCAGCGTGGAGCGATCTCTGCGACGAGATCGTTCGTCGTCTTGACCCCAGCCATGAAGCCGGCGGCATTGAATTCGTTCATGACGAAGAAAGCGCCGACGCCGCGTGTCGGTGCAATCGCAACATAGAGAAACATCCCTTGCAGGCCGCCGCTCTTCTGGAGGATGAGCGGGCGATGCTCGTTAGGGAGCATGATGACCCATCCGAGACCCATG
Source organism: Mesorhizobium sp. M0815 (assembly GCF_040319995.1). Lineage (NCBI taxonomy): Bacteria > Pseudomonadati > Pseudomonadota > Alphaproteobacteria > Hyphomicrobiales > Phyllobacteriaceae > Mesorhizobium > Mesorhizobium sp. M0815. The sequence continues at coordinate 88,034 of NZ_JAMYOU010000021.1, forward strand.
GCGTCCATCGGCCCGCCGTCATCCAGCCCCATCACCGACGCGAGCCCGTCCCGGTACAAAAAAGCCGCGTGGTTCAAAAGGCGCAACTCGGCGTCGGCCGCGGAAGGCTTGTTGTCGACATGCCAGTTCATCCAGCGCAGCAGGTCGTCCGCGGTCGAGTACAATCCACCGGCGCACTCCATGGCTGTGCTCGTCGGCACGATTGGCATGGGGCTGCCGTCGAAGTTATGGCCCTGCATCAGGCGCGGCTCGTCCTCCGGTCTTGGGTTGAAAGCCGTGTCTTTCATGCCGAGGGGATCGAGGACACGCTCTCGAAGGACCTCGGCATAAGGCTTTCCAGAGACATTCGCGAGCGCCGCTCCGAGGAGGTCGTATCCGAAGTTCGAATAGAGAACGGCGGTGCCCGGCGCGAACAGCAGCGGATTGTCCTTGAGGGCGGCAATCTGCGCCTCTTTGGTGTTCGTAGAGAAAGGGTCTGAGGGGGGCGCCTCGGCCACTGGCACCTCCCGCGGAAGGCCGGAAGCTTGCGCGACGAGATCGATCAGGCGGAGGGCGCGGCCGTCCTTCTCCGGGAGCGTGACGTCCCAGCCAAGGCGATCCTGCAGCCGGTCGGTGAGTTGTACCTTGCCGTCGATCGCCAGCGAGGAAAGCACACCGCCGCAGAACACTTTGCTCACGGACGCGATGCGGAACATTGTGTCGCCGTCGGGCACTTTTTCACTCCCGTCGGCAATCTTGCCGAAACCGGCCAAGGCCGTCTCGCCGTTGCGGACGGCGCCGAAGATCAGGCCAGGCACCTTGGTGGAGAGATACAGGATCGTACCGTTGAACTGCACCGCTTCCGTCAGCAGCTTGTCCTCGGCATGTCCATAAGAGGGAAGGGTGACGGCTGCGATTGCCGTCAAAGCGATGGCCATAAGTCGGCGCGATCGAGACAAACGCATTGCCAAAATCCTTTGATAAAGCTGCAGAATAAAATCTTCGGAAAAAGGGCCGCGTAGTATCTTACCATCTCTCCAGAAGCAGGAGATGTCAACAGAATGAACCGAAGGGGTAATCGGCGGAGGTAGCGTAGGTTCGGCGGATATTTGCGCTACAGTCCTGCCGTATTTCTTGTCTTCGTCAGTTGATCGCGGCTGATCTCTTCATTGGCAAACCGACCCGCTGATAATTTAGAAGATATGTAAAGCGCCGTCGGCAAGAGGGAGTGCTGTAGCGTCGAACAACTTACAATAGCGGATCTGCGTCGCGCCAATCGTCGTCGTATGATGAAGACCGCGCTCGGCCGCCGCCTCACCCCACCGCACTCCGCTGCTCCGCCTCCACCGCATTCGGATCGCCCGGCGCCGTCGCCCAGGCCAGCTCCACGAGCGTCACCGTCCGCCGTCCGCCCCCGTCAAGCTGACACACGATCAGCCTCTGCTCCTCGATATAGGTCAGCAGGCGCCGTGCGCGGCGTAGCGAGTGCGAGCCGTAGGCGCGGGCGATCGCGGCGTCGCTCGGGCAGGGCCAGCCTTCCTTCGCCGCGCGGGCGATCATCATGAAGACGCCTTGCATGTCCTCGGGCAGCAGCGAGGCGCGCGCCGAGACGTCCTGCCAGGCATCGTCGCCTATCATGTCGGAGCCGAGCCCGGCGCGGGCGCGCGTCAGCATGCGGCGGAACTCCGGCAGGTCCGGCACGACCGAGGCGAGGCCTTCTATGCGGCAGCGGACGACGAACTCCTGATAGAGCACCCCGATGACGCGGAAGCCGGCATCGGGCTGCGCCAGCACGGCGCGCAGCACCCGGTCGACGCGCTCGCGCCGCTCCGCCAGATCCTCGGCGCTGATCGGCGGCTCCACCGGTTCGGGGCGGATTTCCAGCGCCGCCGATTTCGCCGCCATCAGCTGATCGAGCAGGTCCGGCGACGAGCGGCGCTGCGGCCGGACGGTTTCCGGCGGCGGCGCCGCCAGGATGATGGCGCGCGCATCCTCCAGCGCCGATTCCGGCAGCGGCATCAGGCGCGGGGTCGCGTTGCGCGGACTCGTATCGGTCGGGCCGATGCGCAGACCGAGCGGACGGCGCGACAGCGCCGGGCCGAGCGCCATGAACTGCCCGCGCTCGAGGTCGCGAAAAGCTTCCGCCTGGCGCCGCTCCATGCCGAGAAGATCGGCGGCGCGCGCCATGTCGATGTCCAGAAAAGTCCGGCCCATGAGGAAATTGGAAGCCTCGGCGGCGACGTTCTTGGCGAGCTTGGCCAGCCGCTGGGTGGCGATGATGCCGGCCAGCCCGCGCTTGCGGCCACGGCACATCAAATTGGTCATGGCGCCGAGCGAGAGTTTGCGCGCCTCGTCGGAAACCTCGCCGGCAACCGCCGGCGCGAACAGCTGCGCCTCGTCTACCACCACCAGCATCGGATACCAGTGGTCGCGGGCGACCTCGAACAGCCCGCCGAGAAAGGCGGCGGCGCGCCGCATCTGGTTCTCGGCGTCGAGCCCCTCGAGATTGAGCACCGTGGAGACGCGGTGGATGCGCGCCCGCTCGCCGGCGCTCTGCAGGCCGCGCTCGGTATGCTCCTCGGCATCGATCACCAGATGGCCGAAACGGTCGCCCAGCGTGACGAAGTCGCCTTCGGGATCGATGATGGTCTGCTGTACCCAGGGCGCACTCTGCTCCAAGAGCCGGCGCAGCAGATGGGATTTGCCGGAACCCGAATTGCCCTGCACCAGAAGCCGCGTCGCCAGCAGTTCCTCAAGATCCAGCGCCGCCGGGGCGCCCGCGCTCGTCTGGCCCATCTCGATCGCAACGGTCATGTCCGACTCTCCTTGGGGAGAGGGCTTATCAACCGCATCACAGCCCGTCGAGCGCGCCATGGCCGGCGCTCCGTGTTGCGCACAGGCTGGATGCTGCTAGGGTCAAAGATACGAAACGTACCGTTTCGATTCGAGACTGCCGCTAAGGGGTGGATTCTTGTCCATCGCATCGGCAACCGGATCAAACCGATCGCCCAAAGCCTTCATTGACGCGATGGAGATCGAGCGGCCGAAGCCGGTTTTTTGCGGACATTTGCCCGCTCCTCCAGGTCTCGCCAGAAGCCAAGCACTGTCGCCACGATCGCTTCCGGCGCGTCCTCCTGCATAAGATGCTTCGCGTTCGGCACGACATGGAAGGAAGCACTCGAAATGCGGCGCGCGAGCTCGCGACCGTCATCGATGGGAATCCACTGGTCGTCCTCGCCCCACAGGATGGCAACGGGGCAACGAATCTCGCCGTAGCGCCACTCGACCTCTTGCGAGTATTTGTCATCCATCTGAGCGACCTGGCGCCAGAAGGCTTTTTGGCCTTCAGCTCCCAGCCACGGTGCGAGGTAGAGCGCCATCTCTTCCTCGCGCAGCGCATTCGCTACGGCGCCGCCGATGTAGGCGCGCAGGATTGCTTCATGAATGTAGTGCGGAAGGCCGGAAAAGACCGCCTCGTGTTTCTTGGCGGCCTGAACAAGTGGTGAGCCTTGCGGGCTGATTGCGACCGGATCGATCAGCACCAGCGACCGATAGTCGAGCCCATTGAGCAAATGACCGCGTAACGCTGTTGAGCCGCCGAAATCATGCGCGACGACATCGGGGGCACGCAGGCCCCAATGATCGTAAAGGGCCGCGAAAAGCTCGTTCTGCATGCCACGAGACACGTCGCTATCGGGTTTATCAGATCGACCATAGCCGAGCATGTCAAAGCAATAGATTCGCCTCTGTTGGCCGAGCAAAGGCGCAATTCTGCGCCATGCCGACGATGAGAAAGGCGTGCCATGCAGCAATACCGCGGGTGAGCCCTCGCCCATCGCGCCCCAGGCGATCGAGTTCCCTTGAAAGGTGAAGCGTTCAGGAAGAGGCCAGTCCGCTGTCGCCATCAGTCTCTCCTCCGATCCTCGCGCAGCCAGAGACCTACCCAACGGCAACTCATGGATCAGGTTCCAATGGTCCGCCTTTCACCGGCTGGCCTGCTTGGCCCTCGGCGATCCGGCGCGCGCAGCCGCTGCAAGAATGCTCTCCATCAGGTCCTTTTCGCGCAGCGGTTTGCCGAGCAGCGGCACGTCGGGGGGCCGGTCGGCGATCGCGTCGGCGTCGGCATATCCGGTTATCATCACCGCCGGCCAATCGGACCGCAGATTGCGGGCGAACCGGATGACTTCGAGCCCCGAGACGAGCGGCATGGCAAAATCGGTGACGATGACATCGAAATCGTACGGCGCCCGCTCGATCATCGCCAGCGCTTCCGCACCGCCCCCGGCGCAGGTAACCGCAAAGCCATGTTGGCGAAGCGATTGCGCCGTCAGTTCCCGCAGTACATTGCTGTCGTCAATCAGCAGGACCGACGGATAGTCCTCGCCGGCATTCACGACGGTGTTGTCGGCATCGGACTTGTCGGCGATTTCCACCGGGCGCTCGATTGAACGCGGCAGCCAGAGCTGGACGGATGTTCCACTGCCGACGGTGCTCTCAATGCGGAGCGTGCCGCCCGATTGCTTGACGAAGCCATGCACCGTGCTCAGACCGAGGCCAGTGCCCTTGCCGACCGGTTTTGTGGTGAAGAACGGTTCGACGACCTTGGCGAGAATGTCGGCCGGTATGCCCGACCCCGTATCCTTGACGGTGACCACGACATAGTCGCCCGCCGAAATATCCTCGGCTGCACTGCCTAGCGTTCGATTTTGCGCCTCCACGATTATCGTGCCGCCGGACGGCATGGCATCGCGCGCGTTGAAAACCAGGTTCATCAGCGCCAGCTCCAGCTGGCCGGCATCGACATGCGCCGGCCACACCGTGTCGTCGACAAGCCAATCGAAACGGATCAGGCCGCCCAGAACCGGGGCCACCAACCCGTTCATGGTGCCGCCAAGCGCAGCGAGGCGCACGGCCTGCGGCCTCAGTGTCTGGCGGCGCGAGAACGCAAGCATGCGGTTGACGAGCTCGGCGCCTTGTTTTGCCGACCGGCGCGTCAGTTCCAGAACTTGCCTGGCCTGTCCATCGAACTCGGCGTGGCGCTCGAGCAATCCCAATCCGCTGAGAATTGCGGCAAGCAGATTGTTGAAATCATGCGCCAGGCCGCCGGTAAGCTTGCCAATCGCGTCGAGGCGCTGCGATTGCAGCAGCTGGTTCTCAAGCTCGCGCCGCTCGGTAACGTCCAGCAATGTGCCGAGGATCTCGGGCCTCTGGCCATCGGAACCGTTCGACAGGACGCCCTGGTCGAGGAAAATCCGGTAATTGCCGTCGGCGCATTGCCAGCGGAATTCGCAGGTGTAGGAGCCGATGGCCTTGGCTGCGAGCAGGGCTTGCCTCACTCTCGGCAGATCGTCGGGATGAACCCGGCTTAGGCCGAAGCCTGGATCGGAGGTCAGCCGTTCGGCAGGAAAGCCGGTCAAGCGTTCGACCCCTTCGGTGACAAAGCTGGCGCCGAACGGCGGCTCCGCCGCCCTTGCGTGGAAGCAGACCGGAAGAGAGCTCAAAATGGCATGCTGCCGCTCCTGGGCGCTACGCAGCGCCCGCTCGGCCTCGAGTTTTTCCTGCTGCGCCTGCAGTGCCTGGGCCAGCAGCCGTTGCTCGGCAGCCGCCTTTTGCTGGATTTCGAGCGTCTTCTCATGAAGTTCGACGAACACGGCTACCTTGGAACGCAGCATGGCCGGGTCGAAGGGCTTGAACACGTAATCCACCGCGCCGGCGTCATAGCCGCGCAGCATGTGGGCGTCTTCCTTGTTGATGGCGGTGAGAAAGATTATCGGCGTTCGCCTGGATTGCTCGCGCTGGCGAATCAATCCAGCGGTCTCGTAGCCGTCCAGCCGAGGCATCAGCACATCCAGCAGGATGACTGCGAAATCCTCTTTCAGCAGAGCGCGCAGCGCCTCTTCGCCCGACTGCACGCAGACGACTTCGCCGACAGGGGCCAGAACCTCGCCGATCGCCAGCAGATTGCGCTCGTCGTCATCCACGGCCAGGATGCGCGCCTTTGCCGGCCCTGTCGCCGGGGCCATAACCTCCAGCTTCCTCGCTCCGTTTCTCGACAGTTTCTGCATCGAGCGGCCGTCAGTTCACTGCCATGAGCGTCTTTTCCGGACGATGGACACGGGATCGCGAGCGGCCGATCCAGACACGCAGCAAGGCCAGCAGCAGGTCGAGGTCGACCGGCTTGGCGATATAGTCAGAGGCGCCGGCGTCGAGGCACTTCTGCCGGTCGCCCTTCATTGCCTTGGCGGTAACCGAGATCAACGGGATATGGGCGATTGCCGGCATGCCGCGGATCTGCCGCATCGTCTCGTAGCCGTCCATCTCCGGCATCATGATATCGATCAATGCGGCGTCGATATCCGGGCTCTGCTCCAGAAGCGCAATACCTTCCCTACCGCGCTCCGCGTGCAGCACCTGGATGTCATAGGTCTCAAGTACGCTGGTGAGCGAATAGATGTTGCGGATGTCGTCGTCGACGATGAGGACCTTTGCGCCGGCGAGGTCGAATTTATCCGGCTGTTCGGCTGCCGAACTGTCGTGGCCTCGCCCCGGGAGCGTTGCGGATATCAGGAGAGCCAGCTGCGCGAAATTCTCCGCCCGCGGAACGTCCGCCAATGCCGGATGCAAGGCGAGCGACTGTTGCAGCGCTTCCGGATGCGGCGCGAAGAACAACAGTCGCGACACGGACTGCCCGAACAGGACGGCAATCTCATCCAGCATCTGGGCGTTGTCCTTGGCCGAGCGGCCAAGGCCGAGCACAACGGCATCATAGCCGGCGATGCCGATGTCGTCGGCATTCGCCGCGACGCGGCCGATCGCGGTGACCGAGGTGACGCCGTCGCGGATCGCCTCGATCAACGAGAGACGGCGCTCGGGATCGGTATCGGCAATCAGAACGCGGCGCTGGACGCGGAGCTTTCTGGAGTGAATGTCCTGGAAGACCTTCATCAGTTCGTCCGCCGACACGGGCTTGGTTGAAATGGTGGATGCGCCCTTGCGGGCAAGCACCTCGATATCTTCGGCACCCGAGATGACATGGACGGGAATGTCCTTGGTTTTCGGGTCATGGCGAAGCAGATCGAACAACACCCAGCCGTCGATATCCCATAGTCCGAGATCCAGCGTGATCGCATCGGGAACCAGCTTGCGGGCCAAAGCCAGCGTGCCAGAGCCCGCGGTCGACAGGACGCCCTTCAGCCCGGCCGAACGCGCCAGGCCGAGCAGCAAACCGCCAAAGGTCGGGTCGTCCTCGACGATCAGCACGACCCTATCTTCCGGTGAGATCGTATCGCGGTCATCAAGCAATTCGGAGGATGGCGGGCTCGGCTGCGCCGTCGTCGCGACCACCTCCATCGCCGGCAGCAAGGCCGCTTGCGGGGCCAAGGCCATCCGAGGTCCGTCGAACGGGATGACCAGCGTGAACGTCGAACCCTTGCCCGGCGTGCTCTCGACCCGCAATTCGCCGCCGATCAGCCGGGCGATCTCCCGGCTGATCGAGAGCCCAAGCCCGGTGCCGCCATATTTGCGACTGGTGGTGCCGTCGGCCTGCTGGAAGGCCTCGAAAATCAGCTTCTGCTTGTCCTGCGCAATACCGATGCCCGTATCGGTGACCGCGATAGCGAGCGCTTCCATCGGTTGCACCGAGCCGTTGTGACGGCCAGTCTTTTCGGCCCGGAAATTCAAGCTGACTTCGCCCTCGGAGGTGAACTTGAACGCGTTCGACAAGAGGTTGAGCACAATCTGCTGCAAGCGCTTCTCGTCGGTGCGGACGGTCTCCGGAAGCTCGGGATCGACGTTGATGGCGAAGCCAAGCCCCTTGTCGGTCGCGAGCTGCCGGAAGGTTCGCTCCATATGCTGGCGAAGATGCACCACCGGCATGTCGTTGATATCGATCGAGACGGTACCCGATTCGATCTTCGACAGATCGAGGATATCGTTGATGAGGCTCAAAAGGTCGGTGCCGGCCGAGTTGATGGTGCGCGCGAACTCGACCTGCTTGTCGTTGAGATTGCCTTGCTGGTTGGTTGCGAGCAGGTTTGAAAGGATGAGCAGCGAGTTCAGCGGCGTACGCAGTTCGTGGCTCATATTGGCGAGGAATTCCGACTTGTATTTCGAGGTAAGCGCCAGCTGCTCGGCCTTCTCCTCCAGCGCACGGCGCGCCATCTCGATTTCGAGGTTCTTGTTCTCCACCTGCTTCTTTTCGTTCTCGAGCAGCTGCGCCTTTTCCTGCAGCTCCTCGTTGGTGGCGTGCAGCTCTTCCTGCTTTTTGGTCAGCTCGGTCTGACGCGCCTGCAGCTCCGAGGTCAGCAGCTGCGACTGCTTGAGCAGGCCTTCGGTGCGCATGGTGGCGGCGATGGTGTTGAGAACGATGCCGACGGATTCCATCAGCTGGTTGAGGAATGACTGGTGCGTGTCGCGGAATTCGCTGAACGAGGCGAGTTCGATGACGGCCTTCACCTCGTCCTCGAACAGAGCCGGAAGAATGATCACGTTGGCCGGCGCGGCATTGCCAAGGCCCGACGTGACGCGCAGGAAATTCGGCGGCACATTGTCCAGCATGATGGCGCGCTTGTCGGCGGCACTTTGCCCGACAAGGCCTTCGCGCAGATCGAGGCGTTGCTTGATCTCCGCCTTGCTTTCGGCGCCATAGGAGGCGGCGAGTTCCAGATAGAATTCATCCTCGTCGCGGTTGGTCACGTAGAACACGCCATATTGCGCATTCACCAGCGGCGCGAGTTCGGACATGATGAGACGCGAGACCGTGGCCAGGTCGCGCTCGCCCTGCAGCATGCGCGAGAACCGGGCGAGATTGGTCTTCAGCCAGTCCTGCTCGGCATTCTTCAGCGTCTGGTCCTTCAGATTGCGGATCATCTCGTTGATGTTGTCCTTCAGCGCCGCGACCTCGCCGGAGGCCTGGACGCTGATCGAGCGGGTCAAATCGCCCTTGGTCACCGCCGTCGACACCTCGGCAATCGCGCGCACCTGCGTGGTCAGATTGGCGGCGAGCTGATTGACGTTGTCGGTCAGGTCGCGCCAAAGGCCGGCAGCGCCGGGCACACGGGCTTGGCCGCCGAGCTTGCCTTCGATGCCCACTTCGCGGGCGACGTTGGTGACCTGGTCGGCGAAGGTCGCAAGCGTCTCGATCATGCCGTTGATGGTGTCGGCGAGCGAGGCGATCTCGCCCTTGGCATCGACCGTCAGCTTGCGCTTGAGATTGCCTTGCGCGACCGCGGTCACGACATCGGCGATGCCGCGCACCTGGTTGGTCAGGTTCGTCGCCATCAGATTGACGTTGTCGGTCAGGTCCTTCCAGGTGCCGGCGACGCCCTCCACCCGTGCCTGGCCGCCAAGTTTGCCCTCGGTGCCGACCTCGCGGGCGACACGCGTCACTTCGCCGGCAAAGGAGTTCAACTGGTCGACCATGGTGTTGATGGTCGATTTCAGCTCCAGGATCTCGCCCTTGACGTCGACGGTGATCTTCTTCGATAGGTCGCCGCGCGCCACTGCGGTGGTGACCTCGGCGATGTTGCGAACCTGGCCGGTCAGGTTCTCGGCCATCGAATTCACATTGTCGGTCAGATCTTTCCAGGTGCCGGCAACGCCGCGCACCTGCGCCTGGCCGCCGAGCTTGCCCTCGGTGCCGACCTCGCGCGCCACGCGCGTCACTTCCGAGGCAAAGGAATTCAGCTGGTCGACCATCGTATTGATGGTGTCCTTCAGCTCGAGGATCTCGCCGCGCACGTCGACCGTGATCTTCTTCGACAGATCGCCAAGCGCCACCGCAGTCGTCACCTCGGCGATGTTGCGCACCTGCCCGGTCAGGTTGGCGGCCATCGCATTGACGTTGTCGGTCAGGTCCTTCCAGGTGCCGGCAACGCCGCGCACCTGCGCCTGGCCGCCGAGCTTGCCGTCGGAACCGACTTCGCGCGCCACGCGCGTCACCTCGGAGGCGAAGGAATTCAGCTGGTCGACCATCGTGTTGATGACGTCCTTGATCTGCAGGATCTCGCCCAATGCATCGACCGTGATCTTCTGGGTGAGGTCGCCGGTCGCAATTGCCGTCGCCACCTTGGACACGTCGCGCAACTGCACGGTCAGATTGCCGGCCATGGCATTGACGTTGTCGGTCAAATCTTTCCAGGTGCCGCCGACACCCTCGACATGCGCCTGGCCGCCGAGCTTGCCTTCCGATCCCACTTCGCGCGCCACACGCGTCACTTCCGAGGCGAAGGAATTGAGCTGGTCGACCATCGTGTTGACGGTGTCCTTGAGCTCCAGGATTTCGCCCTTGACGTCGACGGTGATCTTCTTCGACAGGTCGCCGCGGGCCACGGCGGTCGTCACCTCGGCAATGTTGCGCACCTGGCCGGTCAGGTTGGCGGCCATCAGGTTGACGTTGTCGGTCAGATCCTTCCAGGTGCCGCCGACGCCCTTCACCTCGGCCTGGCCGCCGAGCTTGCCTTCGGTGCCGACCTCGCGCGCCACACGCGTCACTTCCGAGGCGAAGGAGTTCAATTGGTCGACCATCGTGTTGATGGTGTCCTTGAGCTCGAGGATTTCGCCTTGCACGGCGACGGTGATCTTCTTCGACAAGTCGCCCGAAGCAACCGCGGTCGTCACCTCGGCGATGTTGCGGACCTGGCCGGTCAGGTTCTCGGCCATCGAATTGACGTTGTCGGTCAAGTCCTTCCAGGTGCCGGCAACGCCGCGCACCTGCGCCTGGCCGCCGAGCTTGCCCTCGGTGCCGACTTCGCGGGCGACGCGCGTCACTTCGCCGGCAAATGAGTTCAGCTGGTCGACCATGGTGTTGATGGTTGATTTCAGCTCGAGGATCTCGCCCTTGACGTCGACCGTGATCTTCTTCGACAGGTCGCCAAGCGCCACAGCAGTGGTCACCTCGGCGATATTGCGCACCTGGCCGGTCAGGTTCTCTGCCATGAGGTTGACGTTGTCGGTCAGGTCCTTCCAGGTGCCGCCGACACCTTCGACGCGCGCCTGGCCGCCGAGCTTGCCTTCTGTACCGACCTCGCGCGCAACGCGCGTCACTTCCGAGGCGAAGGAATTGAGCTGGTCGACCATCGTGTTGATGGTGTTCTTGAGCTCGAGGATTTCGCCCTTCACATCGACGGTGATCTTCTTCGACAGGTCGCCGGAAGCGACGGCGGTCGTCACCTCGGCGATGTTGCGCACCTGCCCGGTCAGGTTCGTCGCCATGGCGTTGACGTTGTCGGTCAGGTCCTTCCAGGTCCCGGCCACACCTTTCACGCGGGCCTGGCCGCCGAGCTTGCCTTCGGTGCCGACCTCGCGCGCCACGCGCGTCACCTCCGAGGCGAAGGAGGCCAGTTGCCCGACCATGGTGTTGACGATCTTGCCGATGCGCAGGAATTCGCCGCGCAACTGCCGGCCGTCGATTTCGACCATCATCGTCTGCGACAGGTCGCCTTTGGCGACCGCGCCGATGACGCGCGCCACTTCGGCCGTCGGCTGAACCATGTCCTCGATCAGATCGTTGACGGAACGGACGCTCGATTCCCAACTGCCGGTAGCGTTGCGGACACGGCCGCGTTCGCCGATCCGGCCATCCTTGCCGACGACCTTGCTGAGGCGTTCGAACTCGCGCGTGACCTGATCGTTGAGTTCTACGATTTCGTTGAAGGTGTCGGCGATCTCGGAATCGAGGCCGGTGTAGACATTATCGATGCGAACGGAGAAATCACCGCTCCGAAAAGCCTTCAGCGCGTTCAGTATTTGACGGTGGTCCAATTGCCTTGTGGATGCAAGCACGCTCACAGCGCCCCTCCCAGCTCACGGATTTCTTGAATGTCCTGGTGAAACTGTCCCCTGCGGCCGACACAACTCCCCGCAAGCGCAATAACGCGGCATGCTCGATTTGGTTCCAGACGAAATTGCCGCTATGCGGCAGGAATTTCGCAGCCGCATTCACGAAACGACGAGCAACAAAGATCCATAATGGTTTATCGATCACTATTTATGCCAAACGGAACATCTCGAAAAAACTCTCGTTGGGTATAGATCGCGATAGAACGATGCAACTCGATGGAGACACTAAGATGATGAAAATTCTCTCTGCATTCCTACTTGCTATCGGCCTGGCCACATCTGCCATGGCACAATCGATGGGCTCCGGGACCGGTAGCGCCGATGGCAATACCGGCGTCAACACAGGCACTTCCGGCGGCAACATCGGGACCGGCAGCGCAACTACCCCGAACACCATCGATCCGAACGCAACGAACGCCACCACGCCGCAGACAAACGGTATGGAGGACCGCTGCAAGGATACGGCGGGCAGCGATACCGACAACAATACCCCCAGCGGCGCCATGACGTCGGATATGCAGAACTGCAACAAGTAACGGAGTTTTGCTCAGCGGTCATTTCAGCCCGCTGCCTGGTTCAGACCCGGCGCTCGCGGTTCAAACCACAGCCAGAAAAATGCACTGACCGGGCACGGGCTCACTACTTTTGGACCGGCGAGCCCAAGCCGGGCGGCCGACTACACTAGTCTCAGCTAGGTTCCGCGATAGGCGGCGGGCAGCCCGGGAGCGCAAAGAGTGGGGGAGTCATTTCCAAGCCAGTTATATGCGACGATGGCTTAGTCCAATTTAATGGACGATTTCGGTTAAGCGCTGCAACTGATAAAACAGTTAGGAAACAGTTCGCACTCTCGCTGAAAACAGCGGCGGAACAGTGTCCGATGCGCACTGAAAACAGTGAAGGAACAGCGACCCGGGCAAGAGAATTTCATGCCTGAAAACAGACCGGAAACAGACGGGACGCGACCCTGGATTCTGGCGCACTATATCCAGACTCCAATAGCGCGCGACGAATGGGATTCGCGACCAGTACGCGCGCCAGGGGGAGTTAGCTCAAAGAACCTGTATTAGGTGGCAGTTAGATAGTGTCTCAGTTTGAAATTTTGCCGGTCGCCGCTCGTCTGTCGCACCGCGCACGGCGCACGACCGGCCGAACCAAAGAAGAGGCGCGCTCCCTTGTTTCGCGCCGTATCCCCATCTCTCATGATTGCTGACAATGGCCTTTGACATAAGCTGCAGCCCGCCGATCCGATCGGCGGTCGAGGCACTTGTACGGCGGATAT
>NZ_JAMYOU010000022.1:0-100200 GCF_040319995.1 Mesorhizobium sp. M0815
TCACCACCGTGCCATGGCCGCTCGCCCTTCAGAGCAAGCGCCGTTCTCTCTCCAAAACTTTTTGCAGAACCTTCAGGACACTATCTTGTCCTGTGCCGATGGCGGTGAGCGCGGTTGGAAATGATACGAGACCGGAGTCCGGCGCGACTTACAGGTCGAGACGCAGGTCCGTTCCGGCAGATATTCGCGCTGCATGGGCCGGGAATTTTTCCGCAGTGCTTTGACTGGGCATTATCGCAGTGGGACCTGCCTGCGACCTACCACTCAATCGCAGGCCGCGCGATCATCAGCCAGAAAATTCCGAGTACGGCAGCGAAGGCGGGGAAGCCGAAGGCGAACCACAGCCAGAAGAGCCGATGATACCGTGGCGGCAACGGCGCGCCTGCAGCGGCGGCTTGCGAGGCCAGCTTGCGCATCTCCATCTGCATCCAGACGACCGGGAGCCAGAACATTCCGGTGAAGATATAGAGCGTGATCGAAAGCACGATCCAACCTTCCGACAGCGAGTAGCCTGCCTGCCAGGCGAGCGCGGCGCCCGTCAGCGGCTGCGCGACGACGGCCGTCGCTGTGAAAAGAAAGTCGGCTACGACGACCATGCGCGCCACCGCCGCAACCGTTGACGTATTGCCCGTCCTGTGGGCGAGCAGCATGAAGAAAGCGATGCCGGCGCCGGTGCCAAGCAGCACGGCTGCGCCGATGACATGCAGAAATTTCAGCAGGAAATAGAGCATCAACGCTCCTCCAGCACTGCCAACGCCACAAAGTGCAGCACCAGAATCGGCAACACTTTGAGGAACGGCCCAAGCGGTTCGTTCCACAGCTCCGGGCGCAGGAAACTTCCGACGGCCAAGTAGAGGAGCGAGAGCGCGATGCCGCCATAGAGGCCTTTTCGCGTCGTCGACCGCCAAGCTATGAGCGCGCCGATGGCGATGTCGGCCAGAGCGCCGACGATCACGGTAGGTGCCGACAAGATGCCAGCCCCAGTGCTTTGCATCAGATCGATGCCACCGTTATAGCCGGTGGTCAGCGACACAACACCCGTCACGATCCAGAAGAAGGGCAGGACGACGAAGATCGCAGGCTTGATGAAATACAGGCGGGCAAACCATTTTTCCTGCACCGTTGCCGGATTGAGCGCGAGGAAACCCGCCAGGGTTTGCGGCCGTATGCCGGTCAAGGCGGTCCAGTTGGAGGGATCTCCAACCGCCCCTCGGGCGATCTCCCTGGCCGCGTTGGTACGCATTGGTGGGCGCCAGCCGAACATCGCGGCAAGATCGCCGAGGCGGTAGAGAAGCCTTGCAACAGCCGCCGGCAAGACAAAGCTAACTGCCGGAGCCCAGCCGAGCCATCGGCGATAGCTGCCGACGACCTCGTCCATGCTCAGCGGTTCGGGACCGACAAGTTCCAGCACGACGCGAGACGGACTGGCGGGAGCGAGAAGGAAGACGACGGTTGAGACCACGTCGTCGAGTTGTACCACCTGGAGCCGGCCGGTGTCGGGCATGGACGGCAGCACCGGCAGCGAGGCGAGACCCCGAAACAATGCGCTGGCTCCAAACACCGGCCGCCCGAGCACCACGGACGGGCGCAGGATCAACCAGTCCAGATCAAGCGCCATAAGCGCTTGGTCGCCGGCCAGTTTCGTCGCCGAGAACGTCGAAGGCTGCGTCCGATCGACGCCTATCGCCGAGAAGTGGATCACCCGGGCAACCCCTGCCCGCGCACAGGCGAGGAAGAGTGCTGCCGCCGCATCGCGATGGACTTCCCGCGTCTTTTCACGGGGGCTGTCCTGCAGAACGCCGGCACAATTGACGACGGCGTCGATGCCCGTGAGATGCGGCAACCAGTCTTCGGGCTGCAGCGCGACCGCCATGTCCAGCACCAGCAACTGATAATTGCCGGCCCGGTTTGCGCCGGAGCTGCGGACCAAGCCGATCACCTCATGCCCTTCGGAAAGAAGGCGTGCGACGACCGAGGCACCGATCAGGCCGGTGGCGCCGGCAACCAGAACTTTCACACTGGACCCCATTCTCCGACGGCGGGGAAGTATCGTTCATTCCCGCTTATCGCCCTCGATACTCCCCTTCATAGCGGAAAGTTCTTCCTTCGTGCATAACAACCGCGGCCGCGCCGGGTCGGAGATGTCGAGCTTGTCCCAGGGAATGCGGTACATGCTGTCGCGACTGCGCATTCGAAAGACGTCGAGGACCGCTGTGCCGATGGCAGAAGCGGACAGGCGCTCGAATGCTGCGTAGATGCCGACATGGTACTCGGTAACCACGAGGTCATCGCCATCCGGTTCGGCGCGTATCTCCTCGATATGGCCGATGCTTTTGCCGCGCTGCGAAAGCACATTCCTGCCAGCCAATTGCTCAAGATTGACAGTGGCCATCATCCAGCTCCCGGGATACGCCCAATGACATGATCGCGCAGCCAGTCCTGCCAGTCGAAAATCGCCGTTTCGCGGACGTCGATATCGAACTCGATGTCGACGCCGATGTCGCGCACCTTGTTCCATGCGATGCGGTGCGGCTCGGCATGGCGCCTGCCGCCGAGCCTTGCCGCAAGCCGCGCCATCCAGCGCCCGGGCCGCTCGCCAAGCCGGCGCGCCAGCGTGATCGAACCGAGCTCGACCGCAATAATTTTTGGCGGCTTGCCTGGCCTGAGTTCGGCCACCAGCCCGTCCACCTTGCCGATCTTGACCTGCTCGCGGTCGACCACTTGCTTGTCCAGGATGTCGCGCAGCAAATCCATCAAGTGCCTCCGAATATCTGCAAAGGAATAGTCACGACTGCGAGCACGAAACCGAGCGCTATGATGAAGATGACCGCGGCATTCGCGATCAGGCCATTGCGGTGCTCGCCGACATAACGCTCGTCGTTCAGCAGGAAGAGGAACGGAACCACGGTCAGCGGCAGGCTGGCGGCCGTCAGAGCCATGGAAAAGATGGTGAGCTTCAGCGGATCGAGACCCAATGCGATCGGAATGGCGGCGAGAAACAACGAGATCGTATAGACGGTGCTGAAGCCGGGATCGTCGCGCGGTTTCAGGTCCTCGCCCCAGGTCCAGCCGAAACCCTGCGCCACAAGGTACGCTTGCTGCAGCCCGATTTCGAGCGCGGCACCGAAGCAAGCTATGCCTAGTGAAGCAACGAACAGGACGAACCCCCAGAAACCGAAGATCGGAATCAGCATCAGCGGCAGTTGGTGGTAGTCATCGATCTGCTCAATGCCGTGCGCTGCCAGCACCAGCGCTGCCACGATCAACACACCGATAGCGATTGTGCCGCCAAAACACATGCCCAAGCCGGCAATGGCCCGATTGGCTCCGAGATAGCTCTTGTCCCATTGGTCCTCGATCGCTCCCGACGAATAGAACATGAACAAATAGGGCGAGATCGACGCGCCAAGAATGCTGACCGCCATGAACCAGTAATTGGCCGCGTCGTGCTCGGGCAGAGTGGGCACGGCACCGGCCGCAACCTGCCCCCAATCGGGCTTCAGCATGACGGCGCCAACCACGAAGCACAGCGTGACCAGCCCGAGGACCGCGACGCCTTTTTCGATGAATCCGAACGTGCCTTTCCAAAGGAACAGCCATGCCAGAAAAGCGACCGGCAGCGCCCACCACTGAAAGCCGATGCCGGTGGCGAGCTCGAGCGCAATGGCAACACCGCCGATTTCGGCTGCCATGACCAGGAAGTTGACCAGCAAAGTCGCAAGCAACGGCCACAGAAAGGCGTTGAAGCCAAACCGTTCCCGGATCCCGTCGGCTATGGTGTGATGACTTACGGCGGCGAAGCGGCCGGCCATCTCGACCAGGAAGATGATGCAGATCACGCCCAGAACGACGGCCCAGATCAGCTGGAATTTGAACGCCGCGCCGGCCTGAGCGGCGGTCGCCATCGATCCGACCTCGAGAAAGCCGCCAACGCTGGTGACGACGCCAAGCGATATTTCGAGCAGCTTCTTCATGGTTTCGGCGCGAAATATCTGGCGTAGGACGCGCTCAGATCGGCGGCGGCGGCCCGAAGGTCTTGCTGCGCGTGTTCCACGTCCGAGCGGTTGCCGTCCTGCACTGCGGTCGCTGCGCGTGTCACCGCCGCCGAAAGCCGTCCGACCGCCGTCGTCAGACCGGCTTGCTCGCTGGGCTCAGGCGACTTGGCGGACTGGATTTGCGCACCGGCATCGGCGAGCGCCTTGCCGACCGATTGCAACGTGCGCGACGTGTATTTCGAAGGGGCTGCCCCAGCGACCCAAGCCTCCAGGACCAGCGATGCGGTCTGTGTGGCGGAAGCCGCGATTTTCGACTGCTGCTCGACCTGGTCGGAAGGCGTGCATGCCGTCAGTACAGATATTATCAGCAGCAAGCACAGGCGGTCTGGTCGAAGACCGACGGCTGTAACGGCATTTACAATACGTGCTTGTAGCGTTGCTGCCACACGATTGTTCTCCCCGCACCAAGCGACTTCGGCGTGAAGTTTGATCTAGAGCGCCCGGTAATCACGTCAACTGAACCGGATGAACGGCGCTGGCAGCGCGGAACAAACCAGCGATCGCCGGATTAGGTGACGAGGAGGCAAAGGCCATGGACAGGGAAGAGCGTATCAGGCAGCGAGCCCATGAGATCTGGGAGCGCGAAGGCCGTCCGCAAGGACGCGAGCGCGAGCATTGGGATCAGGCCGTGCAGGAGATCGAAGCTGAGGGTTCCGAGGCCGAACGCGGTCCGGTCGTGCCCGATCCAACGGTCGGGGCCGGCTCCAATCCAGAGGCGCGCGGCAGCAAGCGGCGGGGGAAGTGAGGTCCAATGCCTCGTCTCGTCGCCTGGATCGTGGTCGTACTGGTCGTGCTGTTCGCCGCCTGGCTGATGATCGGACGCGACAGAACCAGTGGCGGAGCTCAGCCCACGCCGCATGCAATAGATCAGAATGGATAGGAGCTGACATGGCGGGAACCGATACTCATCCTGAACAGGACCCTGCCGAAGGATCGCGATCGACAGTGGAAAAGCAGCTCCGCAAGGAGGAAGGCGGCGAGGGTCAAAATCGCAAAGCCGAGCCAGCTTCCGACAAATCCGGCAGCAAGACCAAGACGCCTTCGGAAGCGCGCAAGAAAGGCTCAGGCTTGGATTGAGCCGGCTGACAGCGGGCTCACACCGCTGGTTGACGTTCGACCGAACTGCCGCCATCTGCTTCGGTCCTCTTTCCCGCAGGGCCGTTTGCCTCGAAATAATGGGGATAGCGCTCCTGGACGATTTCGAGGACCTCGAAGATACGGCGAAGATGCGTTCGCATTGCTTCTTCTGCCGCAAGCGCGTCGGCCTGCTCGAGCGCATCGACAATCCGCCGATGCTGGCCGAGGACCACCGACATGCTGTCGAGGCGCGGAAAAGACAGGAAGCGGAACCGGTCCATGTGCAGCTTCGCCGCGCTGATGTCGGCCCAGATTCCGGGAAACCCGGCATGACTGGCGATATGCTGGTGGAACAGCTCGTCCGACTTGAAGAAGCGCCTGTCGTCCGCGATGGAGGCGAACGTCTCCTGGACCGCCAGTTCGCCTTTGAGCATGGCAAGCAGGTCGGCACGGTGCGGGCTCTCGACGGCGCGCTTGATCAGGCCGACTTCGAGCGATTCGCGCAGGAACTGCGACTTCTCGAGATTGGCAATACGGAGCGGCGCCACCATGCTGCCGCGCTGCGGATAGATGTCGATCAGGCCAAGACCGGCCAGCCGGGCGAGCGCCTCCCTGACCGGCGTGCGGCTCACCCCAAGGGCTTCCGACATCGCCTTTTCCGAGATCCCTTCATGCGGCTTCAGGCGGAAGGTCAGGATCTGGTCGAGCAGAACCTCGAACGTCCTCGCCGCGACCGACGCGCCGGGGCCGGATTCGCCCAACCGCCCCTCGGTGATGGTCCGCATTCCCAAAAGCCCTGCCATCGGCAATCCCCTTAAAGGCTCTGCAGTTTCAAGCCGTTCATGAAATGCCTGCGCAAGCAGCAGCCCGGCGTTACTCCGTGCGCGGAGAACCGCCGATGCGCGCCAGCAGCCCGCCATCGACGCGCACGACCTCGCCAGTGACGAAGGAGGCATCGTCGGACAGCAGGAAGGCAACGACTGCGGCAATCTCTTGCGGCTGGGCGGTACGGCCGAGCGGATGCATGTTGTCGAGGATGCGCAGTATCTCGTCGGGGTTGTCGTTGAGCTTGACCGCATCCCGCAGCATCGGCGTGTCGACGGCGCCCGGAGCGACGGCATTGACGCGCACGCCGAGGGGCGCGTAGTCGACGGCCATCGATTTGACGAGGCCGATCAGACCGTGCTTGGCCGTGCTGTAGGCCAGAACCCCTTCCTGGCTGGCCAGGCCCTGCACCGAGCTCATATGGACGATGGCACCGCGGCTTTGGCGCAGCAGCGGCATCGCCGCACGCGACAACAGGTAGGCAGCCTTGAGGTTGACGTTCATCACCTCGTCCCAAAGCGCCTCGTCCGTAGTCTCCACTGTTCCGTAACGCTGGATGCCGGCATTGTGGGAGAGCATGTCGAGCCCGCCGAACACGGACCGGGCAAGCTCGACGGCGCGGCCGCAGGCTTCTGTGTCGGCGGTTGAGCCAAGCACGGTGCGCACGGTCACGCCGCGCGCCGAAAGCTGCGCCGCGACCTCATCCAGCTGATCGCCCGCCCGGTCGAACAGGATAAGGTCGACGCCTTGCTCGGCCAGCCTTTCGGCGACAGCACGGCCGATGCCCATGGCTGCCCCGGTGACCAGTGCGCGTTTTCTGAATTCAGCCATTTATCCTCCAAGAACAGTTGCCGATCGATTACCATGGTAGTCGATCGGCGCAATTTGACGCGCTCTTTTCCGCGGAGCCGGCCCAAGCGTGTCCGGCATCATGCCGATCCTTGCATGAAAGCCAGCGTTTCCGCGCGCGTCGGTGCGCCAACACGTCCGCCAAAGCGCAGGCATTTCAGGGCGGCGGCGGCGCTGGCCACTGCTATGGCCCGCTCTTCGTCCCAACCTTCAGCCAGACCGAGGGCGAAGGTGCCGTGAAACACGTCGCCTGCCGCCAGGGTGTCGACGGCTTCGACCCGCGGCGACGGCAGGTGACGGACATCATTGCCACCCGGGTGCTGGAACGCGGTGCCGTTCGCCCCATCGGTGACGGCCACGAAGGCGCCGGTCCATTCGCCGAGGATAGCAACGGCAGAACCGGCGGATATCTCCGGACCGCAAAGGATGCGTGCCGCCGGCAGCGAAGCAACGACATGCGAGGCGATCGGCAGCAGCCGGTCGAGCACCGGTCGCGACGCGACATCTGCGTCAAGGACCGCCGGAATGCCGTATTCACGAGCTTTCGCCAGCGCCAGGGCGGCGGCTCCGGGCCAGCGGACATCGACCAGCACGGCGTCGAACTGGGAAAAATCCGCGGGTGGAAGGCGGTCCGGATCGGCTTGCGTGACGGCATCGTAGAAGGGCACGATCATACGTTCGCCGGCGGCGTCGACCAGGATCGTAGCAATGGCCGAGCGGCCGCCCTCGACCCTGCGCACCAGCGAACAGTCGACCCGCTCCGCCTCCATCTGGCCAATGACATCGCGGCCGACGGCATCGTCGCCGACGCTTGCCCATAGCCAGACCTGTCCGCCCTGGCGGCTGGCCGACGCGGCGGCGCTGGCCGCCATGCCGGCCGCGATCTGCACGGCCTCGCTTGGCAGGAACTTGCCGGCGCCGGAGGGCAGGACATCGAGGCGCAAGATCGTGTCGTAGGTGAGCGCGCCGACACAAAGCAGGCGGGGCGCCGTCATTGCAGCCGGTAGCCGCGCTGATGGGCAATCGCCGTCATCACGCCTCTCAGTTCGGCAAGGCCGCGAAGACGGCCGATCACGGGGTAGCCGGGATGGGTGTGCCGCGCGGCGTCATCGATCAGCTCGTGGCCATGATCCGGGCGAAACGGCAGCAGCGCCGCCGGTTCGCCGGCGTCGCGGCGGCGTTGCTGCTCGTCGAGCAAGATCGAGACCACCGAGACCATGTCGACATCGCCGCTCAGATGCTCCGATTCCATGAACGAGCCGTCCGGGTCCTTGCTGACATTGCGCAGATGCACGAACTTGACCCTATGCGCAAAGCGCCTGGCGATGGCAGGCAGGTCATTGGCCGGATTGGCGCCCAGCGACCCTGTGCACAAAGTAAGGCCGCTATGGGCCGATGGCACGGCATCCAGGATAAAGGCAATGTCGTCGGCGTTCTTGACGATCCGGCACAGGCCGACGAGATCGCGCGGCGGGTCGTCCGGGTGGATCGCCAGCGTGACGCCCGCCTCTTCGGCGGCCGGCAACACGTTTTCGAGAAAACGGACGAGGTTCTCGCGCAGCCGGTCGTGCGACAGGCTCGACTGCTCGGCAACCACTTCGCGCAATTCCGCTATGTCGTAGCGCTTGAAGGCGCCCGGCAGGCCGGCCATGATGTTGGCGAGCAGACGCTCTTTTGCCGTGTCCGGCGTCGTCTCGAACCATTCGCTTGCCCGCTGGAGAACATCGGACGCATAGTCGCGCTCCGATCCCTTGCGCTGCAGCATGTAGCAATCGAATGCGGCAAGCTCGTGCATGTTCATGCGGAGCGCCCGTCCGCCGCCCGGCAGCGGCGCAGCCAGGTCTGTGCGGGTCCAGTCGAGGATCAGCATGAAGTTGTAGCAGACCGTGCGCACGCCGCAGGCGCCGAGATTGCGCAAGGTCTGCCTGAAATTGTCGTAGAGCCGGTCGAGATCGCCGCGGCCGAGCTTGATGTCCTCGTGCACGGGGACGCTCTCGACGACGCTCCATTTGAGCCCCATCGCCGGATCCGCCTCTATCAGCGCCTGGCGCTGCCTGATGGCGTCGATCGGCCAGACTTCGCCGTAAGGGATGTCGTGCAGTGCCGTCACGATGCCGGTCGCGCCGGCCTGCCTGGCATGGGCAAGCGTTGCCGCGTCGCTCGGACCAAACCATCGCCACGTCTGCTCCATTCGACCTCCAACTGCGGAATTCCACGATCAGACCACAGGTGGTATTGAATACTACCATGGCAGTCAATTGCCTGCAGTCCTGTGCCTGGGTCGGCGTTTCGGGCGGCCGCCCTTTGAAAAATTACAACGATACGTGGCGTTCAGATTGAACGGCTACGCAAGGTCCGAGTTTCGGCTGGCCCAAATCGCGCCGCGTTCGAACATCGTGCGCATTTGCGGCACGGCGAACTCATCGGCGGTGTGGCCGAGCGCGCTATAGAAGACGCGGCCCTTGCCGTAGCGGCGCTTCCAGACGACCGGCATGACGACGCCGGCGATGAAGTCGAGATGCTCGCCGGTAAACGTCGTTGTCGCCAGCACCGCGTTGGTCGGATCGACATGCATGTAATACTGCTCAGAACGGTAGGCGAAACTATCGATGCCTTGCACAATCGGATCGTCTGGCCTGGTGATATCGACGTGATAGTCGATGATGTTGCCGGGATGGGCGACCCACTGGCCGCCGGTCATGAACTGGTATTCCGGCTCGTTGCGGAAGCTGTCGCACATCGTGCCGTGAAAGCCCGCAAGGCCGGTGCCGGCCCCGACGGCGCTGGTCAGGTTTTGCAGCTCCGGCTTTTCGATCGTCGACATGGTGATCACCGGGACAATGAGATCGAGCTTGCCCAGTTGCGGATCGGCGAGTGCCGAGGTCCCCTGCTCCAGCCGCACGTCGAAGCCGTTGCCGGTCAGCATCTCCTTGACGATTTCGGCGCTTCGGGCCGGGGTGTGACCTTCCCAGCCGCCCCAGAAAATCAGTGCCGTCTTGCTCATCGCATTATTCCCTATTCCAGAATTCCGAAAGGCAGATCGGCGTGCATCGGCGCCGGCCGGGCGCAGCCATATCTCAGGTCGATACGCTGGCCTATCTCTGCTGAAGAGATGATCGATTCCATGATTTCCAGGACATGGAGGGAAAGATCGAGGCTGGCGCGCTGTTGCCTGCCGGAGACGATCGCCTGCGCCATGTCGGCGAGGCCGAGGCCCCGGTAATTGCCGTCGCCATAGGAATGGATCTGATCGGCCACCGTCCAGTCGCCCTTGCGCTGGCTCGTCCTGACGTCGCCCTGGAACTGGTTGGGGTCGGAGACGATCATCGAGCCGGTGGTGCCGTAGAGCTCAATGTGATTGTGATCGTGCTTCCAGACGTCGAAGCTGGTGGTGATCGACACCGCCGCGCCATTCTCGAATGCGAGCAGACCGGAAATATGGGTCGGCACCTCGACCTGGATGGTTTCGCCCTGGCGCGGTCCAGAACCGATGGTACGAGTGGCATAGGATGACTTCGCCTGCCCGGTCACCGACTTTACCGGGCCTAGGAGATTGACCAGGCAGGTCAGATAGTAAGGTCCCATGTCGAGCATCGGCCCACCGCCGGGCTGATAGTAGAAATCTGGATTGGGATGCCAGAGCTCGTGGCCGGGCACCTGCATGAAGGCAGAGCCGGCGACAATGCTTCCAACGGTGTCCTCATCGACCAGCCGCCGCGCCGTCTGGTGGGAGCCGCCAAGAAAGGTGTCGGGGGCGCAGCCGATACGCACGCCCTTTTCGCGTGCGGCCGCGACGAGCCGCTCCGCGTCGCTGAGCGTCGTTGCTAGCGGCTTCTCGGAGTAGACGTGCTTGCCTTGCCCGACAGCCTGCAAACCGACCGGCACGTGATGCTGCGGCGTGGTCAGGTTGAGCACGATCTCGACGCGGGGATCGGCTAACAGCGCCTCGATCGGCATGGCAGCCAGGCCGTAGGCCGCTGCCTTGGCCTCAGCTGCCGTCCGGTTGATGTCGGTGACGCCGACAATGTCGAGCACCGGGAATTGTGGCGACGCCTTCAGATAGGCGTCTGAAATGTTGCCGCAGCCAATGATGCCGACACCGATCCTCCGCATGGGCTTCTCCTCAAAAGGCGGCATTGATGAAACAGCAGAACTCGTTTGTCACCCCCTTTTCGGCCAGGCGATGTTGTCCCGTGAAAAGGATTTACCTCGAGAGCCTCAGAACCGCGGCCCGATCACAATCGCGCGCCTATGCGCGAGCCGCTTGCTTTCGAGGTCGAACGCCCGGTACTCAGCAACACTGCTTCATGTAGCTTGCTCGACATTCTTGATGCCGGCGTTGAGCACTGCACCGATTTTCACCGGTAGAAGGACGCACATGATCCGCCCACAAGGAACCATCGCACCGATCCTGACGCCGTTCGAAAACGACGGCCGCATTGCCCGCGACCTCTGGATATCACACGCCAAGTGGGTGCTGGATCAGGGAGCGCATTTCCTGTCGCCGTTCGGTACCACGGGCGAGGCGTTGTCCGTCTCGTTGCGCGAGCGCATGCAAGCGCTGGAGTGGCTGGTCGAGGCCGGCATTTCGCCAAGCCATCTGATGCCCGGCACCGGTGTCACAGCACTTGCCGAAACCGTCGAGCTGACGGCGCATGCGGTCGGTCTCGGCTGTGCCGGGGTGATGGTATTGCCGTCGTTCTTCTATACGGCTGCCGGCGACAACGGCCAGGCCCGCTACTACGGCGAGCTGATCGAACGGGTGGCGAACCCGGCGATGAGGATGATCCTCTACCACATCCCGCAGAATTCCGGCGTACCGGTGAGCCCGGCGCTGACCGCCCGGTTGAGCGAAGCGTTTCCCGATGTCGTGGTGGCTTACAAGGACAGTGCCGGTGACTGGAACAACACCGCGGCGGTCATCGCGGCGGCGCCAAGGGTCGCGGTGTTCCCAAGTTCGGAAGCACAGCTGACCAAAGGCCTTGCCAATGGTGCTGCCGGCTGCATCTCGGCGACGGTCAATTTGAATGCCGGGGCGATCCGGGCCCTCTATGACGCAGCGCTGGCGGGAGAGGACACTACCGACGCGGAGGCCGGCATCAAGGCGTTCCGCAAAATCATCCAGGATGCCGGCCTCATCGCTGCGATGAAGGCGGTCCTGTCAGTACGATCGGGCGACAGGCGCTGGCTGAACCTGCGCGCGCCGCACGAGAATGCAACGCAGACCAGCGGCGAAGCTTTGCTCGCCGCTCTCGGCCCGCTAGCCGACCATATCGGCCGGAGCTGACTATCGGGCAGCGTTCAGGGCGGCAGCAGCGCGTATCAGCGCCTTGAACGCATTCTCATCTATAGCCTCGCCCTCACGGATATCGATGGCGCGCCTGGTGTTGCCTTCGAGGCTGGAGTTGAACAGGCCTGAAGGGTCCTGCAGCGAGGCGCCCTTGGCGAAGGTCACTTTCACGACGTTCTTGTAGGTCTCGCCAGTGCAGATTATCCCGGCGTGCGACCACACCGGAACGCCTCGCCACTTCCACTCCTCGACCACTTCCGGGTCGGCCTGCTTGACGAGAGCGCGGACATGCGAAAGCGTCTGGCCTCGCCAATCGCCCAGCGCGCTGATCCTCGCATCTATCAGCTGAGAGGGAGAGTTGCCTGCATTTCCTTCCATCGAGCCACTCTTCATCATCATTGTCGCTTTCCCTAGGGTTGTTGCCGCTCGCCCGTCACATGAATACCGCTAGTCGGCACCTGGTTTGCGGGGATGACTGGCATTCCCACTCACATTCGCTCGCCCGGCAATTGGCTGGCTTGCTTCACCCAGGCGGCCAGTTGAGTTTCGTCCAGCTGGTCGTCCTGGCGGATATGGAGGTAGCGCACGTCCTTGTGCTTGGACTCGCCTGGAGGGACAGGATGCAGCGACGCGCCGCGGAAGAAAGCCAGCTTGATGTACTTTGTGAAGCAATGGAAGTTGAGGAACCAGCCTTGACCCTCTACGCCATAGAAGGGCGAGTTCCATTTGACGGCCTTGTGCACGTTGGGCACGCTGCGCACGATGAGCGCGTCGAGGCGGCGCCCGACGTCGCGTTTCCAGCCCGGCATGGCCGCGATGTAGGCTTGCACAGGGGCGTCGCCATCGGCCTTCGCTATCTGCGGGTTGCCGCCTGCGAGGAGGACCGGCTTGGCAGCGGCAGGGTTGGCGGCGGGCTTCTTCGCGACCGCCAATGACCTGATGGACGTCTTGTTGGCCATGCGTTCACTCCAATGCGCCGGTGCCCCCTGCGTTGCGCCACTTGGGAGCGTAAGGCAGCACGAACATGTACAGACCGGTAAGCAGGAGCAAGCCGAGCGGAAACAGCGGCAAAAGGTATACCCAGTAGGCGGGTTCCTTGCCTGCTCCCAGGCTGATGAAGATAGCGGCGACGACCGCCGCAAAGATAATCGACAGCCAGCGGTGGATCTGCCGAACCCATTTGTTCCAATCCATTGAGACCTCCTCTGAAGACGAACCGAAGCGGATCGGCGGCCCGTTTGGCGACTCCCGCCGGGCAGCCACGCCACTGAACGCGTGCCTTACCAGCGCGCCAGCTGGGTGATTTGAACGACATTACCGCAGCCGTCGTTCAGCTGGGCGATGGTCGAGCCGGTTACTTCGGTCGGCGGCATGGTGAATTCGGCGCCGCGCGCTTTGATACGCTCGTAGTCGCCCTTGATGTTGTCGCTGAAGAACATGACCGCGGGCTGGCCCTGCTGGAACATGGCTTTCTGGTAGGTCTTTGCGGCCGGGTTGTCATTGAGCGCGAGTTGCAGCTCGGCACCGTCCGGCTCGTCGGGTGATGCGACGGTCAGCCAGCGAAACGGCCCATTGCTGAAATCGGCCTTCTTCGTAAAGCCGAGCGTTTCGGTGTAAAAGCCCAGAGCCTTTTCCTGGTCATCCACGTATACTTTGGTCAACTTGATCTTCATTGGCTTGCCTCCATTATCGCCCCGCCATCTGCCGCTCTGTAACAGAGCCCGTGCTTGAATAGCGCCCGCGGACCTCAGTCCGTCCGCGCCAGAACCTGCTCCAGATCGTCAAAGAACCTCGGCCAGCCGACCTTGGCACCCCGGAAGTAAGGCTGCTGATCCGGCCGGAAGCCCGACTGCTCCATGCGCAAGCGGACCCCGGTACTCGTGGGGGTGAGGGTCCAGGAGACGACACTCTTGAGATCCTTGGTATCCCACGTGTAAGTCAGCGTTCTGTTCGGCTCGACCGTCTGGACCTGACATTCGACGGAGCCCCAGGCTGCGTGAAGATTAAAACGGTGGTCCGCGACAGGCTTGAAGTCGTTTTTCATGAGCCACTCCTCGATCAAGTGTGGTTGCGTGAGCGCGCGCCAGATCTTCTCGGGCGGATAAGCGATCTCCCGTTCGACAACGACGGAGAGTGTTTCGGTCGACGTTCGGTTCACTGGTCCATCCTTTTGAGCAGGTCTTCGAGGTCGTCGAACCGGCTCTGCCAGAACCCGGTCATCTGGCTTGTCCAGTCGATCAGGGGGGCAAGCGCAGCAAGCTGCGCGCTATAGTGGGTCTGTCGTCCTGCATGGCGGTCGCGCACCAGCCCCGCCTGCCTCAAAACCCCGAGATGCTTCGACACGGCCGGTTGCGAGATCCCGGCCTGAGCCGTCAGAGCCCCGACCGTCTGCTCTCCTTCGCGACACAGTCGCTCAAAAATAGCGCGCCGAGTCGGATCGGCAAGCGTTCTGAAGAGTACATCGTGAGCGTTTGGCATTGGGATCGATAACCCTTCGGCTATTGATCGATGTATAACCACCGGGATATGTATGAGTCAAGCGGAAAGCGGCATAATTCTCGTTGCAGGAGCGATCACCTGCTTCGCTCACGCAGCCAGTTGCTCATTCGCCTTCGCACGTTAGTGCAAGGATGCCGAGCGACACGATCAGGAAGGCGATCGCCCGTTTCAAGAAGTGGAATGAGAAAATGGTCGCGCCGCGACAGTCGCAGACCTGAGGGTCGGCCTTGTGCCAAAGTACTCTGCGCTGGAATTGTCAAGCGTGATGCGCTATATGACCATCTACATAGTCAGGAGCGTGACATGGACGCGGTCAATCTGGCGGACGCCAAGGCACATCTGAGCGAACTCGTTGACCGTGTCGAGGCTGGAGATTCGATCGACATCACCCGGCGTGGCAAGCCGGTCGCCCGACTCACAGCCGTGGCCCGCCCCCGCAGGCGGATCGACGCCGTCCTGCTCCAATCCCTGACCGCAACCATGCCTCTGCAGGCTCAGGCGGCCGCCGATCTGGTGCGATCGATGCGAGATGGCGATCGCTATTGATGCTCTATCTCGACACCTCGCTGATCGTAGCAGCGCTATCCAACGAAGCCATGACCGCGCGCGTTCAAGGCTGGCTGGCGGAGCAGGACCCAGCGCAACTTGTGATCAGCGACTGGACCATCACCGAGATGTCCTCCGCCATGGCGATCAAGCTTCGGACCGGACAGATGGACCTGGAGCAGCGCGCAGCAGCGCTCGCGATGTTCAACAAGCTGGTCGCCGAGAGCTTCACCGTGCTGCCGGTGACGGGCGGGCATTTTCGGGTCGCCGTGAAATTCGCCGATCAGCATACGCTCGGGCTTCGTGCTGGCGACGCCCTGCACCTCGCGACGGCATCCGAGCATGGCGCCACGGTGCGAACCCTCGACCAGCGGCTCGCCGAGGCAGGACCGATACTCGGCGTGCCGACGCAGTTGCTGGCATAATCAAGGCTCCTTCTTCAAATGCATATGTCCCGAGTTGCCTTGATCTCGACCACTTCTGGATATACATTTCTCTAGCGTATATCTAGGAGAGGAAGTGGCATGCAGGTCGCCAAATGGGGAAACAGTCTTGCGGTCCGCCTTCCCGCCGCTGTGGTCGAAGCGCTTGAACTCAGGGAAGGCGATGAGATCGAAATCCATGTCGCTGACGCCCGCCAGCTTGGCGTCGCGCGGAAGCCCGGGCGCGAGGAGTTGCTGAAGCGTCTCCGCGCCTTCCGTGGTCGGCTCCCCGCTGACTTCAAATTCGATCGGGACGAGGCGAATGCCCGTTAGTTTTTTTGATACCAATGTCCTTCTTTATATCGCGTCAAGCGATACGGCGAAGGCTGATCGGGCCGAGGCGGCCATCGCTGCTGGCGGGGCGATCAGCGTGCAGGTTCTCAACGAACTCGCCAACGTCGCGCGTCGGAAGATGCAAATGTCATGGACCGACACGCATGCGCTGCTGACCACGCTGCGCGGCCTGTTGACGGTTCATCCGCTCACGCTCGAGACCCACGAAACAGGATTGAGGCTCGCCGAGCGGTACAGCCTTTCTACCTATGACGCGATGATCGCGTCCGCGGCGATTCACGCTGGCTGCGATACACTTTTGTCAGAGGATATGCAGCACGGAATGGCGCTCGGCGATGGCTTGCGCATCGTTAATCCCTTTCGCGTTGCGGGTTGATCTCGCTCATTGAAGGCGGCTTTCGGCCTTGCCGAGCGGCGTTTCAGGCACCGAGGGCGATGCTTCAACCACAAGCGTCGGCGCGGGCGAGGAGAAAGGCCGCTTCCCGCGCGTTGCGGGTGAGCTTGGCCGCCGCCTCGAATTCGGCGCGGGCCTCGGCCAGCCGGCCGGCCCGAAACAGAAAGTCGCCCCTCGCTGCCGGCAATGGCGCATAGTTGCGCAGGGCGGCGGCGCCGGCAATCTCGTCTACCAGCCGCAGGCCCGCCTCAGGCCCGAAGGCCATGCTGTGGGCGACCGCTCGATTGAGATCGACCACCGGCGAGGGCATCACTGCTCGCAGCCGGTCGTAGAGCGCTGCGATGCGGGGCCAATCGGTATCGGCCGGACTGCGCGCCCGCGCATGGCAGGCTGCAAGCGCGGCTTGTAACGCATAGGGGCCATCGCCCCCGAGAGCTTCGGCGCGGGCCAGCGCGTCAAGGCCTCGGCGGATCAGCAGTTGGTCCCAGCGTGCGCGGTTTTGCTCGGTCAGGGTCAAGAGGGCGCCGTCCGGCCCGATGCGTGCGGGCAGGCGCGATGCCTGGATTTCCATCAGAGCCAGCAGGCCGAACACTTCGGCATCCTCGGGCATCAGCCCGGCCAGCATACGGCCCAGCCGTTGTGCCTCCAGGCACAGGCCCGGCCGGACAAGGTCGTCGCCGGCCGTGGCAGCATAGCCTTCATTGAAGATGAGATAGATGACCTCCAGCACCGAGGACAGACGCGCCGCACGCTCGGCACCGCGCGGCACCTCAAAGCTGAGCCCGGCCTTTCCGATCGTCTTCTTTGCGCGGACGATGCGCTGGGCGATGGTCACCTCGCTCGACAGGAAAGCACGGGCGATCTCGTCCGTCGTCAGACCGCCGATGACACGCAGCGTGAGCGCCGCGCGGGCGTCGGCCGAAAGTACAGGGTGGCAGGCTGTGAAGATGAGGCCCAGCAGCTCGTCGCCAAGATCGTCGTTGATAGCCATTTCGATCACCTCGGCCGCGCCGTTGCACTCGCCGTCAAGCTCCCGCGCGATCTCCTCATGCTTGCGCCCGCGCATCTTGTCGCGACGGATCGCGTCGATGGCGCGGCGTTTGGCGGCCGTCATCAGCCAAGCGCCGGGATTGGCCGGCACGCCGGCCTTGGACCATTCGGACAGGGCTATGACCAGGGCGTCTTGCACCAGTTCCTCTGCAAGGTCGACATTGCGCACGAGGCGGACCAGACCCGCGATGAGTCGGGCCCGTTCAATGCGAAAAATCGCTTCGATCGCCTGGTGCGTCTCGCCTGCAGTCATGCTGCCTTGTCGGCCAAAGCCATAACGGAGGCAAGCAGATTGCGGCCGACAGTCTCGGTTGCCGCTGAGCTTCTCGCGCGTTCGGTCATGGATTTCCGTGACCTCCGGCATCAGATTTTCATTGCCAATCAGCCATCTCGTACAGCGGCCGGATTTCGATCTCGCTCGGTCCCGGCATGGGATTGGGGCAGCGCTTCACCCAGGCGACCGCCTCGTCCATATCCTTGACTTCCCAAAGCCAAAAGCCGGCGACCAGCTCGCGGGTCTCGGCGAAAGGCCCGTCGATGACGGTGCGGCGGGAACCATCAAACGCAACGCGCTTGCCCTGCGAGGAGGGCTTGAGGCCGTCGGCGTCGAGCAAGATGCCGGCATTGCGCAGCTCATCATTAAATCTGCCCATCGCCTCCATCGCCTCCTTAGCCTCGGGCGTGGGGAGAAAGCCCTTTTCGCTGTCCTCGGTAGCCTTCACGAGCACCATCACACGCATCGTCTGTCTCCTTGTTTGAGCCGGCCTCATAGGCCGGCATCGGAACGACGAACGGAGTTTAGGAAATCGACATTGTCCTGCAAATTTTTTTCGACGGTTGAGGCGCGGGACGCCAATGGCCGCTTCCGGGTCAGGAATCGCGACGGTGCGATATTGAGATTGGGCGCTTGACGGGCGCCCGAGTCACAAGCTCGAACACGAGTTTCATGAACGCCTTGATCGGGCGAAGCTCCTGCTACCCTTCAGACGGCCGCGAATGAACCTGTGAACCGGCTTGTGATCGGCAATCCGTAGCGGCATCAGGCGTCATCCGGCTGAAACTCCGTCTTCCGAGACGATCCCCGCGCCCAGCCGCGTTCGTTGCGCTGCTCTTGGACCTGACACGCATGAGTGACCCGCCTAAACCATTTCGGGACGTTTTGAAGCCTCGCGGATCGCCTTGTGCACGCTGCGCTGCAAATCCATGAAAGCCGGGGTTTCCATGACCTCTTCCCGGCGCGGGCGCTCGATGTCGACATTGAAGGTCTGCATGATGCGTCCCGGGCCGATCCCCATCACAACGATGCGGTCCGACAGGTAGACCGCCTCTTCCACATCATGGGTGACGAAGAGCACGGTGAGCCTGTGCTCCTCCCAGATCTGCATCAGGAGTTCCTGCATCTGATGCCTGGTCAAGGCATCGAGCGCGCCAAAGGGCTCGTCCATCAGAAGCATTTTGGGTCGATAGGAAAGAGCACGCGCTATGGCCACACGTTGCTTCATGCCGCCCGAAAGCTCAGACGGATAGCGATTGGCGCTGTGCGGGAGCTTGACCAGATCGAGATGCTCGCGCGCTATCCTGCGACATGTCGCGCGATCATGACCCGCGGCCTTGAGGGCGAACTCGATGTTCTGCTGCGCCGTCAGCCAGGGAAGCAGGGTGTAGGACTGGAAAACGACGCCGCGGTCGAGGCCCGGCTGCAGGATCGGCGCGCCATCGATGGCAAGATCTCCCGCGTCAAAATCCTGCAGTCCGGCAACGATCGACAGCAGCGTGCTCTTGCCGCAACCCGACGTGCCCACCAGCGAGACGAACTCGTTGTCGGCAAGATCGAGATTGATATCGCGCAGCACCTCCGTGCGCCGCGCGCCCGTGCCGAAGCTCTTGTGGAGACCTTTGATCCGCAGCTTGGGCAAATTCATCGGCCCGGCCTCATTGCACGTGGCCTTCCTGCCGAAACAGCACTTTTCCCAGTGCCTTCATGACCTGGTCGGTGATGAGACCAAGCACGCCCAGCAGCAGGATGTAGCCGATGATGGTGTTTGTCTGGAAATAACGCTGGGACACGGTGATGCGGTAGCCGAGGCCCGATGTCGCCGCGACAAGTTCCGCCAACACCAGCCAGGTCCAGGCCCAGCCGAGACTGATGCGCAACGTATCCCAGATGCCTGGCAAGGCGCTGGGAACCACGATGCGCGTCAGGATCTTGCGATCCGGCAGCCCGAGCGTCCTGCCAAGACCAATGAAATCAGCGGGAACCCGCTTCACATTGTCCATGATCATCAGCACTTGCTGAAAGAAGGTGCCGATGAAGATGATCAGGAACTTCTGGGCATCGCCCGTCCCTGACCACAGGATGGAGAGGGGCACGAAAGCGACCACCGGCATGTAACGGATGAAATCCACAAGCGGCTCGATGGCGGCTTCCCAGGTCCTGAAACTGCCGATCAGCACGCCAATCGGAATCGCCAATGCCGAGGCGATGAGGAAGCCAATGGAAATACGGTATATCGAGGTCCTGAGATCCAGCCACAGCGTGCCGTCACCCGCGAGCTTGCCGAGTTGGGTCACCACGCTTCCCGGCGAGGGCAGGAAAATCGGCTTTACCAGCCCCAGCCCCGTTGCCGCCCACCAGGCGAGGCCGAGGCCGGCAAAGACGGCCACCGCTATCATCAGGAAGCGCGAGCGTGCGATAGGCGCGCCGATCCCGGAGGATCGGCGACGGCGCATCGGCTGTTTGGTCACCGGCCCCGGTGCTGCGTGAGACGGGCTTGGCTTGGTCGCACGCTGCTCGGACATTTGCGTCACCACCGCGAGCCGGCCCTCGTCATTTCGCGGCCTTGACGAATGACGGGTCGATCATCTGCTCCGGCGTCACGTCCGCCTGAAGCAGCCCGGCGTTCTTGGCGGCCGCCTCGACATCGGCGAATGTCTTGGTGGAAAATTCGCCCGTCAGCGCATCCTTGTTTTCGGCGAGAGTATAGTAACGCACGCCATCAAAGGCGGTGTTGAGGTCTTCGACGCTCGAACCGACCGCCTTGGAGATGATCGCCCGGCCGTCGGGCGTGTCGGCGTTGTAGGCCTTCAGGGCCGCATCCCAGGTCTTGATCATGGCAAGCACCTGGCCGGGACGCGACTCGATCACCTCATCGCGCACCACGAACACGTCGCTGATCAGGCCGGGATCTTCGCCCGCGGTGAAGAGCAGCTTGACATCCTTGTTCTGCGCCCTGGCCGCGGTGAGATAGGGCTCATAGGTAACCGCGACCGGCACCTGGCCAGCGATCAACGCACTGCCGGCATCCGCCGCCGGCATCGGAACCGGCTGGACATCGGCGATGGACATGCCGTTCTTGGCCAGCGCGTATTTGAGCAGGATGTCGCTCGTCGTGCCTTCCTCGAAAGCGACCTGCTTTCCCTTGAGGTCTGCGACGGACGCGATGTCCTTGCCGGCGATCATGGCGTCCGCCGTCATGCTGACGTCGAGCAGAAGCACGATCTTCACCGGCAGGCCGGCCGCAACCATGCCCATGGCCGTGTGGGTCGCGATATTGGCGGCATCGAGCTGGCCGCTGGCCAAGGCGGCGTTGATGTCCTTGTCCTCGGCGAAGTTCACGATCTGTACGTCGGACAGCCCGTTTGCCTTGAACAGACCCTTGGCTTCGGCGACGTGCCACTGGCCGTAGCCAAGCCATGGCTCGATGCCGATCTTGAATGTTCCTGCCTCAGGCGTCGCCGGAATGGTTGTATCGGCCGCGTAGGCCGCCGGGGCGAACCCGACGGCAGCAACCATAACGAGTGCCCGAAATTGTCCTGCTAGGTTACGCATCGTCTTGTTCCCCTTGATGATCAGGCCGCTTTTTTTGAACCAAACATCCGGCCTGGTGAGAATGCGGGCTTCTGCTCTTGCGGCACCG
This sequence comes from Mesorhizobium sp. M0815, assembly GCF_040319995.1. Classification (NCBI taxonomy): domain Bacteria; kingdom Pseudomonadati; phylum Pseudomonadota; class Alphaproteobacteria; order Hyphomicrobiales; family Phyllobacteriaceae; genus Mesorhizobium; species Mesorhizobium sp. M0815. Next base: position 21,279 of record NZ_JAMYOU010000022.1, read on the forward strand.
TGCCTCGGCATCTTAGCGTCAGTTCAACCGAAGTGCGACGACACTTCAACGTCAGCAACAGCGGATGTCAAGGCTAAATACATACATGCATATACAAGTCAGACCTCTCTGAATCGCTTCACTGCGATCAGGTTTTTTTGGACGGAGAATACCGACTGCCAAGCGAGTAGCGGCTTCCAACGTAAGTCAGCTTGCTGATCGTGGCAACGACGGCGCCCGTCCATGTCCGGCGATGCAGAAGCAGGCAGCAGCTGCCGGCATCGATGCCCAGATGCCGCGCCGTTTCGGCATCGGCAGGGGTCGCCGAAATGATATGCTCGACCTCCGTCACCGGGGTTTTCTGCATGAGATAGTCGTAGGTTGCTGTCCTGGAAAAATCCTGCTTGTCATAGTCGGGTATCAGGCCCGGGTTGACGAAGCGCTCTTCCAGTTGCACAGGCAGGTCGTTCTCGAAGTTGACGACAATGGAATGATAGATCGACGCGCGCTTTGCGAACTCGAACGAAAGCGCGAGTTCCTTTGTCGGCATGATCTCTTCGAGGACGATAACCGCGGAGCGATGCCTGTTTCCCCGCGCGACAATTTCCGCTGCGATGTTGTTGATTTCGATCAGTGCGGATTGCGGTCGAGGTGGCGCGATGAATGTGCCGACGCCCTGGAGCCGGATCAGAAAACCCGCAGAGGTCAACTCCCGCAAGGCACGATGGACCGTCATCCGAGACACGCCGAGTGTCGCCACGAATTCATTTTCGGACGGCAGCTTCCGATCCTTGCTCCATCGCCCCGTTCCGATGTTCGTCAGGATGTAGTCCTTGACCTTCTCGTAAAGAGGGCTGGCGGTGTCGGGCAAAGAGATCATTTCAAAAATCCTTTCCGGCAATGTTCGGAAATCACACGCGCCCGGCAGACCGCATCCGGATGATTGTTTTCAAGCCATCGCCCTGCCCCGCCAACAGCCGCTCATAGGCTGCGGGAACATCATCCAGACCGATCTCGCGGTCGATCAGTTCGACCATGGGCTCGGTCAATTCGCCAAGCATCCGGATGGCGTCGGGAAGCTCATCTGCAAAGGCGTGGCATCCCAGCAATGTGATTTCGCGTTCAACCAGGATGTTGGGATCGATATCGAGGCGCCCATGGAATATGCCGACCATCGCAACGATGCCGCCGGCATCGAGAACGCCGAGCAGCTGGCTGAGTGCTGCGATGCTGCCGGTCGCTTCGACGGCAGCGAGCAAGGGGGCATCCGCGGTCGCCGCGGCAATGGCGTCCCGGTTCAAGTCGACGATGCTGGCGTCTGTCACCCGCGCCACCCGGGCGCATCGGCCAGGGTTGCGATCGGCGACGAGCACGGTACCTGCGAAGGTTCGAGAGAGCAGCAGCGCGGCAAGACCGCCAATGGTGCCGCAGCCGACGACAAGAACGGAGCCGACCGTTTTCGGCAGACGCCGCACTGCATGCAACGCTACAGCCAGCGGCTCGGCCATCGCCGCGACCCGTTCGTCAAGCGCGGTATCGACGACGTGCAGCAGGCGTGCGGGCAGGACCGCTTGTTCGGCAAATCCGCCGTCGCATATTTCGCCAACAAAGCCCAGCGACGTGCAAAGATGCCGCCTGCCTGCATGGCATTGCGCGCACTCTCCGCACCAGAAGCGGGAATCGGCGACCACTCGGTCGCCAACAGCGACGGTGTCCACGCCCTCGCCGATGGCGATCACCGTGCCTGTCAGTTCATGGCCTGCCGTCGAAGGCGACCGGCTTATCCACTGGCCCGTGCGGAAGTTGTGGAGATCGGAACCGCAGATGCCTGCGGCATCGACCCTCAGCTTCACCCAGCCCACCTCGGGAGCGCCTGGCGCGGCGATATTCTCGACGCGCAAGTCGCCGGGTCCATGGAGTCGTGCCGCCCTCATCATCATCGTTTCCGCTCAGCCGGCGAGATAGCGATCGCGGATCTCCGAAACCGCGTTCTCGTGCGAGCTGAACCCTTCGTAACGGGCGAGCCTGCGGGCATGCAGTGCGAGTTCCGGATAGGCGGCCGAGGTCACATAGCCGACTGATGATCTCTTGACGAAATCCGTCACAGAAAGCGGTCCGAAGGTTCGCGCCCACCGGCTGGTCGGCAGCACCGCATTGGGCCCGAGGACGAAGTTGGCGAGGGTCACCGGGGTATGCGGCCCCATGAGGATCTCGGCGGCTTCTGTGATACGTCCGAGATGCGCAAATGGCTCCGTTGACAGAATCTCGAGATGCTCCGGCGCATAGTCGTTGATGAAGCGGTAGCTGTCCTCCAGCGATTCGGTCAGCACAATACCGCCGCGTTTTCCGGTGAGCACGGCGCGCGAGAACTCCACGCGCTGTTCGGTCATCCGGGACCAGTGTTCCGGTATCGCAATCAACGCGGCTTCGGCGACCTTGCGGCTGTGCGTCACCAGATAGGCGGACGAATCCGGCCCGTGCTCGGCCTCGATCAACAGGTCAAGAGCGGCCAGGCCGCCGTCGATGCTGTCATCGGCAAAGATGATCGCTTCGGACGGACCGGCGGGGAGACCCGTGTTGACGATCGGGGACAACACGCTCTTTGCCGCCACTACCCACGGGCTCCCCGGTCCGACGATCTTGACGGCGGGCTTCACAGTCTCGGTTCCATAGGCGACAGCGGCAACCGCATGGGCGCCGCCGCACTTGTACACGGTCTCCACGCCGGCGAGGCGGGCGGCAACCAGCGTCGCGGCATCGACGGAACCATCCGAAGTCGCAGGCGTCACGATCGCGATCTGCGGAACCCCGGCAATCACCGCCGGAACCGAGGTCATCATCGTCACCGAGGGGAAGGCGCCTTTGCCGCGCGGAACATAAAGCGCAACCGAAGCGATCGGTGTGTATCGGTCACCCGCATAGGCGCCAGGCCGAACTTCCTTGAGCCACATCGTCTCCGGGCGCTGCTCCTCGTGGAAATGCCTTATGTTCTCGATGCCAAACCGGATACTCTCCACGACATCCTTGTCGACCTTGTCGAATGCCGCATCGAACTCCGCTTCCGAAGCTTTCAGTCCACCGTCGGCAACATCGGCTTTGTCGAGCTCGCGCGCAAACCGGAGCAAGGCCGCGTCACCTTCATTCTTGACGGCCTGGATGATTGGACGGACCTTTTCGATGAAGGAAGACAGATCTCCTTCGGCGCGTTTAAGTAAATTGGCGCGCTGATCGACACTAAGGGATGACAGGCGGTGGAAGCTGACGTCAGACATGGCGGCTCCTTTTCTTAGTACGCAATCACGGTTAGCGCTTGTCGATCACTTCTGGGACACGTCTTCAGTCCCTGAAGCCTTCAAATCGATGCGAGAAAGCCTCCATCCACGGGAATGGACTGGCCCGTTATGTAGGCTGCCGCATCCGAAGCGAGGAACACCGCGATTCCGTGCAGGTCCGAGAGATCACCAAAACGGCGCTGCGGAATCTTGGCGAGCATCGATTGCTGCCATGCCTCGTTGCTGTAGAACACGTCTGTCATCGCTGTCCTGAAATAGCCAGGCGCGATGGCGTTGACCCGGATCCCGAGATCGGCCCACTCCGCCGCAAGCGCCCGCGTCATGCCGAGGAGGCCTGATTTCGACGAGCCGTAAGGCACCGCCGTGGGAATCCCGACCTCGGAGGTCAACGAGCAGAGATTGATAATGACGCCGGGCCGTCCGGCGTCTCTCATCTGCCGCGCGGCGGCTTGGGCGCAGAAGAAGGCGCCTTTGAGATTCGTATCGACAATCCTGTCCCACAAGGCCTCGTCGACATCGAGCGAGGGCCGGACCTCTTCCACACCCGCATTGTTGACGAGAATATCGAGACCTCCGAGCAGGCTGCCGGCCTCGGCTGTCGCCGCCCGGCATTGGTCGACATCGGTGACGTCCAGGGCGATGGCATGCGCGGCCCCGCCGGCAGTGCGGATGGCGGCCACCGTCTCCTCGAGCGAGGCCACGCTGCGCGCCGTGATCGCGACGTCGGCGCCGGCTGCGCTGAGCGCCTCGGCGATGCTGCGCCCGATGCCACGGCTTGCGCCGGTTACAAGCGCCTTCCTGCCTGACAGGTCGAAGAGAGATGCGTTGCGCATGTCATCCTCCTTGGTAATGTCGCGCTTGGACCGATCGCGTCGAGACTATCCGAATGCAGCTTATCTATACAAGCATGTACATCATGGCGGTAGTGCGCCATGCGGAACTTTGCTTGTCAGAGCGGCAGCGTATTGGCCGGCATCGGACGGGTCTGCGCGGTTCGCCGCAGCCCATCTGGAGTTCATCGGGAGGATAGATGAAGCGCGCAGTAGACCACGACGCGATGAGCGTGGTTGGTTATACCACCCCCTGGAGTGCCAAAGCAGGCCAGCAGATCAACCTCAGCCTGTCATGCGATCGGCCGATAAAGGCCACACGAATTTGCCGACTCGACAAGCCGGCTCCGGAATTTCTGGCCTGGCCCATCGAAGCGGTGGGTGAACCACGGCATCGGCATTTCGACCAAGGGTCGTTCCTGTTCGTGCGAGCCGGCGAACTGGCCAAAGTACAAGCCGTCCACGGCATTCGTTTTGAGCTGTTCCTCACGCGCAACGGAGGTGCGCGTACGATCCTGGAAGCAGGCGCCCTCAAGCTGCGCCTCCGCGACGGCGCATTTGCCCTGGAAATCGGCGGCGAAACCTTTGTCGAGAGGAAGGCGCCAACTGGTGTGTGGCTCACTGTCGAGTTGGATCTGCGGCAGGAGCAGCCGCGTCTGCGGATCAAATCGCATGATCTCCTCGCGCCTTACGAACTTCGTGAAGGTTTTGGCAGCCCTGCGCGGAACCTTCAAGCGCACGGCATCCATTTCGGCGCAAGTGCTACTCACCACGAACCTACCCTCAACGCGAAATTTGCCGCGATCCGGCTCGAGACACCGCAGGGGACCATTGCCTGGGATTTCCCGACGCTGTTACCAACGCAGCCGATCCTGTCGTCGGGCAGAGCAGATCCGCTGCTCCTCGATGTGATCAATCAGCCAGCCTTCTGCATGACTTCGGCACGCTGGGACGGATCGAGCTTCGAACCTCGCTTCGTGCCGTCGCACTACGACGCTATCCATTGCCACGACGACGACATCGGCCCGCTTGAGTGGCCGGCATCGCACTGCGTGACAATCCCTGAAAACGCACGCCCAGGCGTCTACGCGTTCCAGATCGAATGGGAGGATAGCTACGAACGCGTGGTGTTCTTCGTCACCTCATCACAGGTTTCGTCGCCGCTGTTGTATCTCGTGCCGACGGCCACCTATCTCGCTTATGCGGACGAATATCTCCCAGATCATCTTTATGAATGGAAAAGCGACGACCGGGGACATCGCTTCGCGGTCGCCAACAATCTGAAGTCTCTTTACGACTACCACTCCGACCTTAGCGGCGTTTCTATCTGCTCCTACAAAAAGCCGAAAGTGACGCTCAGGGACGATTACGATTATCCCCTCTGCGGCTGCCCACACAATTTGCCGGTCGATCTGCACTTCCTCCGATTCTGCCACGACAATGGAATCGTGTTTGACGTCATGACCGATCATGATTTGCACGAATGCGGTATAGACGGTCTGCGTGGACACCAAGCGGTCGTCACCGGCAGTCATCCCGAATATATGTCGATCGAGATGGAGCAGGCGCTGCGGCAGTTTGTGGCCGAAGGCGGCAGCATCGCCTATCTCGGCGGAAACGGCTTCGCCGCCACTGTGGCTTTCAAGGACGATCTGATGGAGCTGCGGCGCTCGCCGCTGGAGGCCGGCCGCACGTGGGACGGCCCGGTCGCCGAACAAGCGCTGTCGATCACCAACGAACCAGGCGGCTATCTCCGCTCCCGTGGCCGCGGCGAATTCTCGCTGATCGGTGGCGCGATCTCACTGATGGGATTCGAAGGCGCACGCCCCTTCACGCGCACTGACGAAAGCCATGAAGCAGGATGCGCATGGCTGTTCGAAGGCGTTGAAAATGCGACCTTCGGTTCGGACGGCATCGTGCTGGGCGGTGCCGCGGGCTACGAAGTGGATGCGACGGATCCAGCCCTCGGCACATCCGCGGACACCGTCGTGATCGCGCGTGCGACGGGATTTCCCGACAGCTTCTTCCAGGATCCGACGCGCTGGTGCGAGGGCGGGGATACGCAACGCATCGCCCGCCGCTGCGCCGAAATGACCCTGCGAAAGCTCGCAGCAGGCGGCTTGATCTTTTCGGCAAGCTCGGTTGCCTGGTGCGGCGCGCTGCCAGCCGCAGGCGCCATGAACGATGTCGGCAGGATCACGTTTAATCTGCTTAACCGCCTCGGCGCGACGAAAGGAGAACCCGGCCGAGAAAATCGATAAGCTGATTGGTCTCATTACGAGAAAGACCGCATCCTCAAGTCGCTGAGCCCAGCCTTCAACCGCGCAATGCGGCCGCGACGAGGCTTTGCATCGAAGTGGTCGGACGACCGATCAGCCGCCCGAGGGCGCCTCCGTCATCGAACAACGCTCCGCGTGAGGCTGCGGCGTCGGTATCGGCCAGAAGCGCAGCGAGGTCGGCCGGCAGCCCGGCCCCCGCCAACACATCCTGATAGGCGGCTTGGGAAAAATCGTTGTAGGCGATAGCCTTGCCCGACTGCCGCGAGACCTCCGCCGCAAGCTCGGCGAGCGTAAAGGCTTGGTCTGCGGCGAGCTCGTACGTCTTTCCCGCATGGTCGTCGGTCGTCAGCACCACGGCTGCGGCCTCGGCATAGTCCCGCCGCGCTGCGGACGAGAAACGCCCGTCTTTCGCGGCGCCGACGAAGGCGCCGTGCTCCAGAGCCGCCGGAAGCGCCAGCAGATGGTTCTCGGTGTACCAGCCATTGCGCAGGATGACGGCGGGAACGCCCGAGTCCGCGATGACCTCCTCCGTCTGCCGGTGCTGGATTGCGAGCGTTGCGGAAGACGTGTCGGCATGCAGCATGCTGGTGTAAGCGATCAGCGAAACTCCGGCGCGTTGGGTTGCCTCGATCACCGCCCGATGCTGCGGCAGGCGGCCGCTGACCTCGGTCGACGAAATCAGTAGCAGTTTCTGGACGCCGGCGAAGGCCGGGGCGAGCGTGTCGGGACGGTCGTAGTCCGCCTCCCTTACGATCACACCGAGCTCCGCCAGATCGCTGGCCTTTGCCGGATTGCGAACCGCCGCGACGATCCGGTCGGCGGGAATGGTCTTCAGCAGTGCCGCGATCACGAGACGGCCAAGCTGTCCTGTTGCTCCAGTTATTGCATACATCGTTCAGTCCATTTCGTGGTTGTGTGATTGGAGAGCCTTCGAATAGCGGCCATCGTTACCATTGGAAACCACGTATCTTGCGGTTACCGCCATTTTCCGGTAACCAACTGGAAACTCCTCGAGAAGGGTGTGCGATGGTTCTCAAGGCGCGAAAGAAGGTGAAGGCTCCCCCCGGCTGCCCCATGTCGAGATGCATGGCGCTGCTTGGCGGCTGCTGGACACCCGAGGTGCTCTGGTCCCTGAGCGAAGGCCCGCGTCGGTTCTCGGAACTCCGCCGCGATATCCCAGCCGTTTCGGCGAAGGTACTGACCAGCAGACTGCGGGATCTCGAGGAGCGCGGCGTCCTCGGTCGCAACGTGATGGCGACCTCGCCGCCGACGGTGGAATATGAGCTGACCTCGTTGGGGCAGGAGCTGCTGCCGGCTATCAGGTCTATCGTGGAGGTCGGGTCGCGCCTGCTGCACGGTGATTCTGTTCTTTAGAGAATCGCGAGCACATCAGAGAATCGCGAGTTTGTGGCGTCGACACTACTTTCGGCCTGCGCTTAACAGCGAGGATGACGCTTGATGTGCGTGTTGATCTGGTGGTGGAGCAGTTCCGCCCGCCCAGGTCAGCGTTCAAAATAGATGGCCAACCTTAGCCTCGGGTCATCATTTCGGACTGAAAGATACGGAGCGCCAAAGGGTGGTAATGCGCAGTGACTTGGGCCCTCCAGGAGTCTAAGCTAGCATGCTTCTGCCACCACGAAGAAAAAACCGCCGCATGCCCCGCTTTCTTGCCGTCTACACCATGAAGCCCGAAGACCTCGCCCGCTTTCGCAGCCTGCCTAAGCCCGAGCAGGATACGATTGATGCCGTCGGCTTACAGCTGTGGGCGGACTGGGAGGAGAGAAATGCCGCATTTTTCCCCGATCGCGGCGGCATGGTCGGTAAGACGAGGCGCGTTACCAGGGACGGCATCGCCGACGCCGTGAACCCTTTCTGCGGCTATATTGTCGTCGAGGCCGATACCATCGATGCCGCCGCCCGCCTGTTCGAGAACCACCCGCATTTCACCGTCTTCCCAGGAGACGGCGTGGACATCATGCCCTTCCTCACCGACCCTGCTCCGACTTGAACATCCGCTAATCGCTTGCGATTTCCAGAAGGGGCGGCCGGCAACGCAGCCCACTCGGCCTCCGCTTGCACGCCGCCAGCCCGTCTGTTAAATACTGAACCATATGGTTCAGTATTTAATGCCCCACCTCGATGCCTCATTCGCCGCGCTCTCGGACGCCACCCGGCGCGGCGTTTTGGAGCAACTCGGACGAGCAGACGCCTCGATCACGGACCTTGCCGAAAAGTTCCACATGACCCTCACGGGCATGAAGAAGCACGTCGGCATCTTGGAGAAGGCGGGGCTCGTCACCACGGAGAAGGTTGGGCGCGTGCGGACCTGCAAGCTTGGCCTACGCGCACTGGAGGAAGAGGCGGCATGGATCGAGAGGCACCGCCAGCTCTGGGACGCACGCTTCAACGAGTTGGACAAGGTTGTCGAGGAATTGAAACGGAAGGAGAAAGTCGATGGACGAAACAAGAGCTAGTGAGCCCACCCCCATGCAGAACCGCACGATGGTGGAACGGAAGTCCGACCGGGAGCTGGTCGTTACGCGAACCTTTGACGCGCCGGCACGCACCATGTTCGAGGCTTGGACCAAGCCCGAGCTGTTCATGCGGTGGTGGGCACCGAAGTCGATGGGCATGTTCCTGCGTTCCTGCGAGATGGATGTTCGTGTCGGGGGCAGGTACCGTTTGGTATTCGGCCACGATGCCTCAAACCCTGACGAGTTCTTCGGTAGGTATATCGAAGTGACACCGCACTCGCGCCTCGTCTGGACCAATGACGAAGGTGGTGACGGTGGACCCATCACCACGGTGACCTTCGAGGAAAAAGGTGGCAAGACGCTGCTGGTCATGCACGAGCTCTATCCCTCAAAGGAAGCTCTCGACGCTGCCGGCACCGGGGCGGCGGATGCGATGGGCGAGACGTTCGAGCAACTGGACGAGCTTCTCGTCACGCTAGGCGCGAGCGTGCGACGGTGATGAAGTCGTCGATCTCCCGGTCGGCAGCCTGGATCTTCAACTAGGCGGAAGAGAACCCCGACGAGATCGTCGCCGCCCTCTGTGAACCTACGAGGCCAATCATCAAACTCATTGAGGTTTCGCCAACTATCGGGACCAATCGAGTGATTTTCGCACCTCGCGACGTTCGGCGACGCGCTCAGGTCGTCTCAAAAAGGACCGTCACCGCCCCAGCTAAGGCATTAGCCAGAGGCCATAGCGATCGACAAGTAACCGGTGTTGCACACACTCTGCCGCAGGCGGTGTGTTGTGAGCGCTGGCGTCCACTCGATTCCTGCCGAAATTCCGGCTAGCTTGGGCGATAGATGGCTCAGTTCTGGTCGGTGAATCATAATCAGACCGCCCGTCAAGAGATTGATGGGCAGCACTTTTGGTCCCCCAAGACCGAGAGCAATGGCGCGCGAAATGAGTTCTACAACAACATGCGCCGTGCGACGCCCGGTGACCCTGTCCTTTCGTATACCGATCAAGCAATTGACTATATGCGCAGGATAGCGGAATTCGCTTTCACCGCTCGGAAACCAATCAAGTTCGGAGAGGCCTTATTGGAATCAAGAGCGATGACTTCTGCCGATCTTTTGGACACCGCTTTCCCCTTCGATCCATCCCAAAACAACAACAGGGAGTCTCGACCCGCTCCCGCCGAGGCGATATTCGCCAATCCATCTAGTTTCGGACTCAGGCAATCAGAAAGTTATCTGACAGGCATTCCACAGAAGTAATACAAATTGAAAATCGCGGCCTCATGTTTCAAAACCAGGATGGTTTCGAAGCCGGCGGGTCGCTCACGGTCCTCAAAGCGAGAATTCTAAGAGACGTTCAACAATGACCCAGCACGCAGAAAACGCTCGAATTCTCATGTACAGCCACGACACGTTCGGGCTCGGCCATTTGCAGCGCTGCCGGACTATCGCGCATTCGCTGGTCGAGGATTTCCGCGGACTTCAGGTGCTTATCATTTCGGGTGCGACTATCGCTGGCGCCTTCGACTACCGCGCCCGTGTCGACTTCGTGAAGATCCCCAGCGTCATCAAGCTGCGCAACGGCGAATACACCTCGCTGGAAAAGGACATCGATCTGCATGAGACGCTAAGGATGCGCCAGTCGATCATCCGCCATACAGCTGAGACCTTCCGGCCGGATATCTTCATCGTCGACAAGGAACCGCTCGGCCTGCGCGGTGAGATCGAGGACACGCTGTCCTACCTCAAGACGCGGGGCACCACTCTCGTGCTTGGCCTGCGCGAGGTAATGGATGCGCCGCATCTGCTCGAAGCAGAGTGGGCACGCAGGGATGTGATGCGCAAGATAGGCCTGTTCTACGACAAGGTCTGGGCCTATGGCCCGCCGGATTTCTACGATCCGTTGACCGGCTTGGATGTGCCGCCGGCTGTCAGGGCAAAGATGAGGTTCGTCGGTTTCCTGCAACGGAGCCTGCAGCGGAACGAGTTGCCCGGCCACCGGCCCGAGGGCGACTATATCCTCGTTACTACCGGTGGCGGCGGTGACGGCGCCGAACTGATCCACGACGTCATCGATGCCTATCAGCAGGATCCGCAATTGCAGCATAGGGCCCTGATCGTGCTTGGGCCTTACATGCCGGCGCGCAAGCGCAACAAGCTGCTCAAGAAGGGGTCCAAGATCCCCTACATCAAGATCATCGAGTTCGACAACCGCATGGAAGACCTGATTGCCGGCGCCAAGGCGGTAGTGGCGATGGGCGGTTACAACACCTATTGCGAGATACTGTCTTTCGACAAGCCGGCGCTGATCGTGCCGCGCGTCGAGCCCCGCCAGGAACAACTGATCCGCGCTCGGCGCGCAGCCGAACTTGGCCTCATCGAGATGCTTTTGCCGGAGGAAGCCAAGGATTCCCAGCGGTTTGCCGATGCACTGGTGGCGCTGCCGGACCGGCCCCACCCATCACAGAGCAATCCGCATCTGACGCTGGAAGGGCTGCCTCATATTTCCGAAATCGTCGCGGAACTGCTCGACCGGCGGGCCGGCCATCACCTTTCGGTCATTGAAGGAATGACCTGAGTTGCAACATCGCAAGATCGTCGTGGTTCTGAAGGGCTATCCGCGGCTGTCCGAAACCTTCATCGCGCAGGAATTGCTCGGTCTGGAGCGTGCAGGGTTCGACCTGATACTCGTCGCGCTCAGGCGGCCGACCGACGAAAAACGCCACCCCGTGCATGACGAGATCAAAGCGCCGGTCCATTATCTGCCGGAATATCTGCATGAAGAGCCGCTGCGCGTGCTTCGCTCGCTGTTTGCCTATCTGCTGCGGCCGTGCTTCTGGCGCACGCTCGGATCGCTGGCTGCCGATCTCCCCCACGACTTTACGCGCAATCGCGCGCGCCGCTTCGGGCAAGCGCTCGTGCTGGCGGCCGAATGGCCGGAAGACGCGGGCTGGCTGCATGCACATTTCGCGCACACACCGGCATCGGTGACCCGCTATGCCAGCCAGCTTCGTGGCCTGCCCTGGACCTGCTCGGCCCATGCCAAGGACATCTGGACTTCGGCGGACTGGGATCTGGCCGGCAAGCTTTCCTCGGCGCGCTGGACGGTCACCTGCACGAAAACCGGCTTCGACCGTCTGAAAAAACTCGCTAACGGCAACTCGTCTATACATCTGAGCTATCATGGGCTCGACCTTGATCGCTTCGGCAGTTTCGGCGAGGCGCGAAAGCAGCATGACGGCTCGGCGCCGGACGAACCGGTTGTCGTTCTGAGTGTCGGGCGCGCCGTTGAAAAGAAAGGTTACGATACGTTGCTGCAGGCCCTTGCGCTGTTGCCCGGTGATTTGGCGTGGCGTTTCGAGCATATCGGCGGCGGCGAGGAACTGGAGCGGTTCAAGGCGCTGGCGCAAAAGCTCGGACTGGATGGTCGCGTCTCTTGGAAAGGCGCGCTTGCGCAGGAGGAAGTGCTTGAGCACTACCGCCGCGCCGACATCTTCGCCCTGGCCTGCAGGATCACCGCAAATGGCGATCGTGACGGTCTGCCGAATGTTCTGGTGGAGGCGGCCAGCCAGCGGCTTGCCTGCGTGTCGACCGATATTTCCGGCGTGCCGGAGCTTTTATCGCCGGATGAAACCGGGCTGCTGGTTCCGACGGAAAACCCAATTGCCCTGGCACAGGCGCTGGAGCGCCTGATCCGTGATCCCGTACTGCGCGCCCGCCTCGGCGACGCCGCAGAGCGGCGCGTGCGCGGCAATTTCGATCATATGGCAAGCATTGGACAGCTCAAGGAACTGTTCGAGCGGGAGTGGCGGGCCGCCGAATGAAGCGGCTGCGCGCTTTCTTCTATGTCCAGCATCTGCTCGGCATCGGCCATCTTGCGCGCGCCAGCCGCATTGCGGCGGCTCTGGTCGATGACGGGTTTGACGTGACCGTCGTGACCGGCGGAGCGCCGATCGCCGGGTTTCCGGGACTCGGTGTAAAATCTGTAATCCTGCCACCTGTCACCTCCGGTGATGAAGGATTTTCCGGACTTGTCGACCTGGAGGGCAACCCGATCGACGATGATTTCAAGAAATGGCGTTCAGAGATGCTGCTGCAGGCATTCCGGGATTGCAGGCCTGATATCGTCATTCTCGAGGCGTTTCCATTTGGACGCCGACAGATGCGTTTCGAACTCTTGCCGCTGATCGAGGCCATCGACGCGACGTCGCCCAGACCGCTGCTGGCGACGTCCGTCCGTGATATCCTTCAGGAGCGCGTCAAGCCGGGCCGAAACGAGGAAACGGTCGATCTCATCAACAGGCATTTCGACCTTGTTATGGTCCACGGCGATCCGGCTTTCGCAACCATCGACAAGACATTTCCGCTGGCTGGGACGATCGGGGCCGAGGTCACCTACACAGGGCTCGTTGCCGCGCCGCCCTCGCCCGCGGCCTCCGAGCGCTTCGACGTTCTGGTGTCGGTTGGCGGCGGGGCTGCCGGAAAGAGCCTTGTCAGCTCCACCATCGCAGCGGCGCGGAATGCCAACAACGCTCGGAAATGGTGTTTGATCACCGGCCCAAACCTGCCGAAAGACGAATTTGACGCGATCGCACGCGATGCCACGCCGGGCCTGTCCATCTTCCGGTTCCGCGAGGATTTCGCCAGCCTGCTGACAGGCGCCCGCCTGTCAGTCTCGCAGGCGGGTTACAACACGGTCTGCGATGTCCTGCGCGCGGGTTGTCGCTCCCTGCTCGTTCCATTTGCAGCCGGCGGGGAAACCGAACAGACGGTTCGCGCCCTGATGCTCGAAGAACTCGGTCTTGCAACGGTGCTGATGGAAAAGGACCTAACGCCTGAAGGTTTGGCGCAAGCGATCGAACAGGCGCTTGTGAGACCGACGCCATCCGCGCATCGTCTCGATCTGGAAGGCGCGCGTCGCTCCGCGCAAATCCTGCACGAGCGGTATCGAACATGGTCCCTAAAAGTGGAGCCCGGTTTCGGAAAAGCTCATGATCAAACAGACGATAGATCCTAGTCCTACTGCGTTACTGACTCAGTAGGACTCACGCACGTCGCGTCTGGTGAGTTTCGTGCGACGCGCTTCAAGTCCTGTTTTATGCATGTCGTTGTCCGAAAACCGCTACGCACTTTTGGGCGAAATACATTAAACAGTTCCAATCAGCATGAAGCGCGTATAATTTTTTGTCGGCAGTTCGCCGGAGAACCGCACCTCCCGTAGCGCCGCCATTGCTTCGAAGGTTGCAAGTGAAGCCACGCAGTTGATGTGCGTCGGCTCGCTGAAATAATCGTTCGATTGCAGCAGTACATTCGTGCCCCGCGGAAGCAGAGCAAGCCAGGCGCGCAGATCGGCTATGTGTTCGCAGCTCGTATTGACTATCAGGTCGGGCCGGACGGCCGCATAGTCGAGTGCGTACATATCTGCCGTTAGCGCCCGGAACCGGTCGCCGGCTTCCCGGTTGAGGGTCCGGGCGACCGGCGCGACTTCGGGATCGATGTCGATGCTATCGACCGCCGCGATGTCGAAGCGGGCGTCGTTGAAAAGCATTGCCGGCAATACGCCGTACCATCCACCCAGAACCCATATGCGCCCGAACCGGCCGCCGCAGCTTTCGAACAGCCTGTCGAGCGCCCACATCTTGCAGGCGACCTGCTTGTGGTTGAAGGCGTTGGCGATATCGGCCTTCGGATGCTTGGTGACGACGCGCGCCAGCCCTGCCACGAGAGGGCAGTTGACATAAGCAGCAATTCCCCGCGTGAGGTCCAAGGCTTGCTCGTGCCAGTCCATACCGGCATTGCGTGGTTGCGTGACATCCATCATATTTGTCTTGTATGTTGGGATTTCGGGCGACACAACGCAATCTTGCCTCCCGCAAGACTGTTTGATTCCGCGGACGTGATTATGCTGCAAGCCGCTTGGCTATTGCCCGGTGCCGGAGAGAGCCTGTTGCATCTGTCCGGATCATCGGCGTCCATCCGCCAGCACCAGCCGCCCAGCTGCGGCCTCGTGCTGCTCGGCTATTCGCCAACGCCCTGCGGAAGCCGCGAACCGTCTGGCCAGCTGCCTTCTTCGCTGATCAACAATGCCCATGTCGTTGTCATCGACCATGCGCCGGAACTGGATCGCGCCGCCTCGCAGGTTCCTTGCATCGTTGAGCGCAGGACAATGTCCGTGCACTGCAGCTTCGACTTTGTCGTTGGCGACGAAGAAATTGCCGATACGCCATTCGCCAGCAGGTGCGTTTACATCCTGCATCCTTTCAACTGAAGGGTCCGCAGTCGCATATGGAACCCAGCCTAGCCCGCTATATCTGGACGCACACCAAGAAGCAGCAGCTCTGGATATTGATGATCGTCGTGCTTTCGATGGTCCCGTATTTCATGTCCTTCGACCTACCGAAGCTGATCGTCAACGGCCCGATCCAAGGTAGGGGCTTCGAGCAACCGGGCGCGACCCAGCCATTCATGAGGCTACACTATAACCTGCCGTTCATTGGAGAGGTCCAGTTCTTCTCCGGTTTTCAGCTCGACCGCAAGGAGACCCTGTTTGCCCTGAGCCTTGTGTTCCTCTTGCTAGTCGTCATCAACGGCCTGTTCAAATTCTACATCAACACCTACAAGGGCCGCCTCGGCGAACGCATGCTGCGACGTATCCGCTTCGATCTGGTGGACCGTGTGCTGCGTTTTCCGCCGGTCTACTTCAAGCGGGTGAAATCCGCCGAAGTGGCGACCATGGTGAAGGACGAGGTAGAGCCGCTGGGCGGCTTCATCGGCGACGCCTTCCTGCAGCCGGTACTGCTCGGCGGCCAGGCGCTGACGGCCATGCTGTTCATCATGATCCAGAACGTCTGGCTCGGAATGATAGCGGTCGTGATCGTGGTGATCCAGATCGTACTCATCCCGCGAATGCGGCGGCGGCTGATCGTGCTCGGGCGCCAACGGCAGTTGACGGCGCGCGCGCTTTCGGGCCGGGTTGGCGAAATCGTCGACGGCATCGGCGCGGTTCACGTCCACGATACATCAAACTACGAGCGCGCCGACATAGCTGCCCGGCTCGGGCTCATCTTCAAGATCCGCTTCGATCTTTACCAATGGAAATTCATGGTGAAGTTCCTCAACAATTTTCTCGCGCAGCTCACGCCCTTTCTGTTCTATATGATCGGCGGGTATCTGGTCATCCAGGGGAGGCTGGACGTCGGCCAGCTCGTGGCCGTGATCGGCGCCTACAAGGACCTGCCCGGACCGATGAAGGAACTGATCGACTGGGATCAGGATCGGCAGGATGTCCAGGTCAAATATCAACAGGTCGTTGAACAGTTCACCGTCGAGGGTCTCATCGCGCCGAAAATCGGGGCATTGACGATCGACGATCCTGATCCGATGACCAATCCCCTATCGGCGATCAATCTGTCTATAGCAGACGATGGCGGTGCAATGCTCCTCAACCGTATCTCCCTCCAGGTCAAGCCGGGTGAGACGGTGGCGCTGGTCAGTACCGCAACAGGTGGAGCGGAGGCGCTTGCAGAAGCCTTCGCGCGGCTGAACTGGCCGGACAGCGGAAGGGTCGCTTCGGGCACCGACGACCTGCTTGAACTTCCCGAGGCAGTGACCGGCCGGCGCATGTCCTATGCCTCGTCGGATGTTTTCCTGTTCCAGGCAAGCCTCCGCGACAACCTGCTCTACGGGTTGAAGCATGCGCCGCTGACATCGGTGCCTTATGACGGTGCCGCGGCAGACCAGCACCGCTGGAATATCCACGAGGCGCGCCGGTCGGGCAATCCGGATCTCGATATCCACAGCGACTGGATCAACTATGCTTCCGCCGGGGCTACCGGCCCGCACGACCTCTTTGAAGCCGTGCGCCGGGTGCTCGACGCGGTTGTTCTGTCGCGCGACATTCTGGATCTCGGCTTGCGCTCTTCGGCCGACCTCACGCGTCACACGGAGCTTGCCAGGCGGATCGTTGAACTGCGTGCGGCGCTGCGAACCCGGCTGGAACAAGAGGGGCTGAGCGGACTGGTGGTTCCTTTCGAACCGGGCGCCTACAACAAGGAAGCAACGATCGGCCAAAACCTGCTCTTCGGCGCTGCCGCCGGCCCCGAACTGGCCGACAGGGCCCTGGCGGCCAATCCCTATTTTGCTTCTGTGCTGAGGCAAGCCGGCCTCGACCGCACGCTCTACGAAATGGGCTTGGAGATCGCCAAACAGGCGATCGAGCTGTTTGCCGACCTGCCGCCCGATCACCAGTTCTTCCAGCAGCTCGCCTTCATGAGCGCCGAGGAGATACCCGCCTACGAAACCTTGCTACAACGGCTCAAGAACCGTCCTCACGAGGCGGTTTCAGAGAACGATCGCGCCATGATCGTCACCTTGAGCTTTGCCTACATCGAGCCCCGGCATCGCTTCGGCCTGCTGAGCGACGAGCTGATGAGCAAGATCGTCGCTGCACGCAGCCGGTTCTATGAAAACCTGCCGCCCGAACTGCAAAATGCGGTCGAACGGTATGACCCTGCCAAATACATTGCCGCGGCCACCGTCATGGATAACGTCCTGTTCGGGCGTGTGGGCAACAACCATCCCGACGCACCGGACCGCATACGCTCCATCGTCTATGACATTCTTGACGAACTGGGGCTTTATGCCGAACTTCTGGATGTCGGCCTGGACTTCAACGTCGGCTCCGGCGGCAGGCGGCTGACCGGTGGACAGCGACAGAAGCTCGATGTTGCCCGGGCCCTGCTCAAGCGTCCCGATTTTCTCATTCTCAACCGGCCACTTTCGGCGCTCGACCAGCGCATGCAGGATAAGGTGCTGCGAAACGTGCTCGAGGAAGCCAGGCGCGACGGCCATTCGCCGGCAATTGTGTGGGTCGTGACGAATCCGGCAATGGCGATGATGTTCGATCGCGTTATCGTCTTCGACTCGGGTCAATTGGCGGAAGACGGAACACACGAGACACTTTTGGCAGGGAACGGTATCTTCAAGGAACTGTTGTCATAGAGCAACGGACATTCAGATGGGATCATTCTGCCGGTGCACGACATCGGGCTCGCCACCTTTCGCGTGGTTTGTCTCGCCGTCTCGAAAAGAGAATTGATTCCATCTGGGCGTCCGTTGCTCTAGTCTGGCAAACGCGAATTTTGGAAGGTTTGCGACAATGCTGCTCAAGGATGAAGTTGGAATGCTGCAACGCGTTCCCTTGTTCTCTGCCATCGAGCCGACAAAGCTCAAGCTGCTTGCGTTCACATCCGATCGTGTGAGCTACAGCGCCGGCCAGATCCTTTTCCGGCAGGGCGACGAGGGAGACGCCGCCTATGTCATCCTTTCAGGCAGGGCGGATATTCTTGTCGATTCCGACAGCGGACCGATAAAAGTTGCCGAACTGGAGCCAAATTCGATCGTTGGCGAGATCGCCATATTGTGCAACAGCTCCCGCACTGCCACCGTCAGAGCGGCAAGTCCGCTGGAAGTCCTGAGAATCCGCAAGGATCATTTCCTGAGGCTTATGAGGGAGTTCCCGGAAATGACCATCGAGATATTGCGGGTTCTTGCCGATCGCCTAAGCCATACGACCGCGGATCTGATCGACGCACGAAGCGCCAAATAACGAAGGACGTGCGCTCGATCCTCGCCGTCGTGACGGCACTGTCCTCTCGCTGAGAAGATCACCCGGAGAAAGCCTGTCTCGCCTAGCAGCAGTTGTTTGGATATGATGGGCGAAGGGGTAGCATGGACGACAACGTTTTCCTGGTCAGGTTTTGGGGTGTCCGCGGCAGCATTTCGGTATCAGGGCCAGAATTCTCTCGCTATGGCGGCAACTCAATCTGCGTCGAGATGCGATGCGGTAAGCATACGCTTCTGTTCGACGCAGGCTCTGGCCTACGGCCTGCCGGCGCGGCGCTTCAGGCGTTGGGCGTGACCGATTTCGACCTGCTTTTCACCCATTGCCATTACGATCACATCATCGGGCTGCCGTCTTTTGCGCCGATCTATGACCGGGGCGCCAAGGTTACGCTTTGGTCCGGGCATCTTGCAGGACACATGACGACCCGGCAGATGGTCGATGAGTTCATGCGGCCGCCGTGGTTTCCGGTGAAACTGGAGATCAGCAAGGCAAGCCTCGACTATCGCGATTTCGTATCCGGAGACGTGCTTCGCCCGCGCGAAGGGGTGGTGGTCCGAACCGGCAGTCTTATCCATCCGGGCGGCTGCATAGGCTACCGGGTCGAATGGGGCGGCCGCGTCGTGGCGGTGATCACAGACACTGAGCACGAGCCGGACAAACTCGATCAGACGGTGCTCGGCCTGATCGAAGATGCCGACCTCGTCATTTACGATTGCACCTACACCGAGGAGGAAATGGAACGCCGCCGCGGTTACGGGCACTCGACATGGCAACAGGGCGTCAAGCTCTGTGAGGCGGCCGGTGCGCGGGGGCTTGCGCTGTTTCACCACGATCCGACACGCACCGACAAGGAACTGGACAAGATCGAGAAACTGGCCAAGGACAGGTTTACCGGCGCTTTTGCCGCGCGGGATGGCCAGACGCTCAAACTTCCAGTCTCATTGCGCAAAAAGCGCTGAGCTATTTTCCTCTAGAGCGCTTCACCGTTTCACAAAAACGGCGAAGCGCTCTATCTCTTTGTTTTGACGCAATTCCAGACGGAAAATCGTTCACACTTTTCCTGGAATTGCTCTACCGGCGCTGCGCCCGATCAATGTCCTGATCGGAAGCCATGCGCAGGCTTCAGTCCGTGCGGTGACGGCGAACAGCCGTTCGAGGAAAAGCCAGGCCGATTCATCGTGTACGAGATGGTGGGTGAGCAGACCGACCGGTTCGCCGCCATCGAATGCATGCTGCAATTGCGCGATGATAGCCTGAACCAATAGGCCGTGATCGCGGCAGCCGCGCGTGCCATGCCAATCCATGATGTCGACATTGCTGTTGATGACCGCCAGTGAAGCGCGCCTCGGCGGCCCATAGACCGACAATGCCGCAAATCCTATCGATCCAAGGTCGGATACCAAGCCGGCGTCAATCCTGTTCCAGGGTGGCACCAGCATCGGAACGGTACGTGCGCCGTGCAGGCCGGTTACGTGCGACAGCCCGCGAGCCAGATCATTGAGCACCGCCTCGCGTGGCCGATGCGCGCCGAGCTCCTGCTTTTTCTGGTCCTCGGGCGCATGATTTCGGTGCGCCCAGCCATGGATGGCGACCGTGGCATGCGGCGCCTCGTCAAGCCGGACGGCAAGCTTCTCATCAGTCAGGGCCGGAATGACGGCCAGAGTCACCGGAACCGCGAATTCACCGGTGAGGTCGAGCAGCCGATCAAGCGCAGGCGTCGGACCCACGGCGTCATCGTCGCGCAGCCAGAACTCTGCCTTGCGGTCTGCCCGTTGCCGGCACGCCAGTTCTTCCACCAAGGGCTGCCAGATCTGATCGGGTGTCATGAAACCGGGATCTTCGCAAGGAGTTCGGCCAGCCGCGCCACTGCAGCACCGAGGGAACGTTCTTCGAGGATGAAACGTCTGGCTTCCGCGGCCATGATGGTTCTTTCGTCGTTACGGGCCAGAAGCCTTTCAATGGCAGAAGCGAACGCCGCAACATCGCCCGGCGGGGTGAGAAACCCGGTCTGGCCATCCCGCACGACCTCCGGCACGCCGGCGATGTCCTGAGCCACCACCGGAAGGCCGGCGGCCTGTGCTTCAAGATAGGCAATGCCATAGGCCTCGCCGCAACCCGGCCAGACGTAAATTCCCCCACTGTAGAGGACATCCGGCACGGCGGCTGGCTCAATCGCGCCAAGCCATTCGATACGGGCGGCGGGCAAGCCGGCGAATTGCGCTTTGACCTCGTCACGGGCAGGCCCATCCCCGACGACCAACATGGTCCAGGGCAGGTGGCCGATCGGACCGAGCGCTTGCGCCAGCATGCGATAGCTTTCGACTTTGTCGCCCGGGCGCATCATGGCGACGGTAACGAGGCGCGTCGGACAACTCCGTGCCGGCGTTTCCCGGAATACCGATGTGTCGATGAAGGGCGAAAGCATGCCGAAAGCGGCGTCGGGAATCGCATCTGCCAGTCCCTGACGATCCCTTTGCGTGAAGCAGATGTTCAGCGCTGCCTGTTCGACGGCTCGCGCCACCAACGCTTGTATATCGGCCCACAAGCCGGTGTTGCGCCGCCTCGAATAGGAGGCTTCCGCTGTCACATAGGGGACACCAAAGGCCAACGCCAGCTCGGGCCCGATCAGGTCGGGCGCCTTGTAATAGGGATGATAGGTGAACCACAGATCGGGCTTGCCGTCACGATCCCAAAGCCTTGCCAGCCGCGCGGCTTCCTCCCGGGCCTCGATCTTGAGCGCGTCGAAACTTTTCGAATCCGGTTCGCGTAGATAGAAGCGTAATTCGGATGCTAGTTCGACGCTATGCCCTCCATGCTCCAGCGCCTTGACCAGCATCCGTGCCATCTGGCGGTCGCCGGAGGCAACGGGATGATTGGGCGACTTCAGCGGCGCGTAGAAGGCAATTCGCATCGCCGGACCCTATCATCGGAAAGCCTGCGCAAGTCAATTTCGAAGCATGATCGACTTCACCTTCAAGCAGTGGAATGTGCTATCTGATGCTCATGGAAACAGCTGCCGCGTCCGATCCGTTTGTCGCTTCCCTGCCGGTCTTCGCAAAGTTCGAAAGCGTTGCCGATATCGATAACTATCGGCCTCTCCCCGATGGCTGGGCGCTGGCCACCGCCGACATCGTCGGCTCGACCAAGGCGATCGGGGCTGGGCGCTATAAAACCGTCAATATGGCCGGTGCCAGCGTCATTTCGGCGCTGCTCAATGCGCTGGGTCGGCAAGATCTTCCCTTTGTCTTCGGCGGCGACGGCGCGCTCGTGGCATTTCCCGGCTCGGCGCTGGAGATCACCCGCAACGCGCTGGCGGCTGTCCAGAGATGGGTGGCGGACGAACTCGACCTGACCTTGCGTGCCGCAATCGTGCCGATAAAGGATATCAGAGCGCAAGGCCTCGACGTTCGCGTGGCGAGGTTCCAGGCCTCCGAAGCGGTCTTCTATGCCATGTTCGCCGGCGGTGGCGGCAGTTGGGCGGAAGCCGAGATGAAAGCGGGGCGCTACCGCATCGATCCTGCGCCGGCCGGCGCGCGGCCGGATCTGACCGGCCTCTCGTGCCGCTGGAACCCGATCGAAGCCCGGCATGGCGAAATCGTCTCGATCATAGCCATACCGGGGGCGTCGCGCGACGTGCGCGATTTTCAGTTTCTGGTTTCCGACATCATCGCCCTTGCCGGCAGGCAGGAACGCGATGGCCACCCGGTGCCGGTGAACGGACCGGACTACAGTTTGCTGCCCGCCGGCCTCGATATCGAGGCGCGCGCCACGGCGCCGGCAGGACGGCGATGGCTGTCGAAGCTGTGGATAGTGTTCCTGATGACGCTTACGGCTGTTACCGATAGATATGGCTGGACGATCGGCAAATTCGATCCGAAGATCTACAAACGCGACGTGGCCAGCAATTCGGATTTCCGGAAGTTCGACGACGGCTTGAAGATGACCATCGACGTTGACGCGGATGTGCTGCAACGGATCGAGAACCGGCTGAAACAGGCGGAAGAGGCGGGCATCTGCAACTATGGCCTGCACCGCCAGAAATCGGCCTTGATGACATGCCTCGTCGCCTCGCCGCTGCAGCGCGATCACGTTCATTTCATCGATGGCGCCGCCGGCGGCTATGCGATGGCTGCAGCAAGCCTGAAGGCGAAGGTGCCGGTCTGACAGCTTGCGGACATCGATTTTCCGCAATATGCCTCGGGGTTCTTGGGACCAAGTGAGCCTCGCCATGGAAGCGGACGGTCTGTCCGAATTAAGGGAAAGCAGATTTTTGGGCGCCTCACGATCGACATATGACCGTCTTCTGAACCGGATTTCGACGCGCGCCGCGCAAGTCGGCGTGATCGGACTGGGGTATGTCGGGCTGCCGCTGGCGGTTGCGATCGCACGCGCCGGCTTCCCGGTTTCCGGCTTCGACGTCGAAGCCCAGAAGGTCGAGAGCCTGAACAACGGCCAATCCTATATCGAGGCGGTGACCTCGACAGCCCTTGCCGGCCAGGTGGCGAGCGGACGGTTCCGCGCCACTGCGGATTTTGCTGAACTGGCCGTCTGCGATGTCATCATCATCTGCGTTCCGACACCGCTGACGAAAAACCGTGAGCCGGACCTCTCCTTTGTCAGGAACACGGCAGGCACCATCGCGAAGCATCTGCGTCTCGGCCAGCTGATCGTGCTGGAATCGACCACCTATCCCGGCACCACCGACGACGTGATCAAGCCCATACTGGAAGAAACCGGCTTGCGGTCGAAGATAGATTTCTTCCTCGGCTTCTCGCCCGAACGCGAGGATCCCGGCAACCGAAGCTTTGAAGTCGCGACGATCCCCAAGATCGTGGCAGGCGACGGCATTGAAGCGGCGACACTCGTTCAGGCTTTCTACCAGGGCGTGGTCAAGACCGTTGTTCCGGTTTCCACCACGGCGACCGCCGAGGCGGTCAAGCTGACGGAAAACATCTTCCGCTCGGTCAACATAGCCCTGGTCAACGAGTTGAAGGTCGTGCTCGGTGCGATGGGCATAGACATCTGGGAGGTGATCGAGGCGGCAAAGAGCAAGCCCTTCGGCTACATGCCTTTCTATCCCGGCCCCGGACTTGGCGGCCACTGCGTTCCGATCGATCCCTTCTACCTGACGTGGAAGGCGCGCGAATATGAACTGCCGACCCGCTTCATCGAGCTGGCGGCAGAGATCAACACGGCTATGCCGCGTCATGTGGTCGATGAACTGGCGAAGGCGCTGGACCGGCGCTGCGGCAAGGCGCTCAGCCGCTCGCGCATTCTCATCATCGGGCTCGCCTATAAGAAGAATGTGCCCGACATCCGCGAAAGCCCCTCATTGCGGCTCATTGAACTCATCGAGGAATGGGGCGGCAAGGCGGAATTCCACGATCCGCATGTTACGGAGATCCCGACCACACGGGAGCATATGGCGATCAAGGGGCGTTGCTCGGTCGAATTGACCGAGGCGGCCTTGAAGGATTTCGATGCTGTCGTCGTTGCAACCGACCACGACGCGATTGACTATCAGGCGATCGCGGATCACGCTCTTCTGATCGTCGACACACGCAATGTTTTTGGCCGCCTCGGGCTAACCCGAGAGACGGTGGTGAAGGCCTGACGGCGTCCGAGCCGGCGAATTTGTGGCGGATCAAGGAGATTTCGAGATAGCATGAGCACAGCGCAAGCAGAAATTTCTGCCATTCTCATGGATAAGGTTGCTGATTGGCTGACCCAATCGGCGCTGGCGGGCGACGACCTGGAAACATTGGTAAAGGGCTTTTGTGAACGGCTGGCTGCTGCCGGCCTGCCGTTGAGGCGGGTGCATTTGAGCTTTTCGATGCTTCATCCGCTTTATGACGCGCTTGGCTTCACCTGGCTCCGCGGCCAGGGCTTGGAAGTAGAAGGCTTCCGTCATGACGACGGCGTTCCTTCCGACAGATTCCTGACCAGCCCATACTACCATCTGCTCAGCCACAAACTCGACCATCTGCGGCGCCGGCTCGACCCGTCGGTGCCGTCTGAATTTCCTGTTTTCGATGACCTCAAGCTTATGGGCGTCACCGATTACATGGCTTTCGTCCATCCCTTCAGCGGCAACACCAGTCAGGGCATGATCGGGTCTTGGTCCACCGACAGTGCTGCAGGCTTCAGTGACAACATGATTTCGGCGCTGCTGCGGATCCAGAACCATCTCGCTATCGCAACCAAGATGGCGGTGCTCACCAAGCTCGCCGACAACATGATGACCACTTATCTCGGCGGCGACGCCGGCAGGCGGGTGCTGGACGGCCAGATCAAGCGCGGCGAGGGCGACACAATCCGGGCTGCACTGGTCATGGCCGATATGCGCGGGTCGACAAGGCTTGCCGAAACCTCCGGCCGCGAAATCTATATCGATACGCTGAACCAGTTTTTCGATGCCATTGCTGCACCTTTCAATCGCAGAGGCGGGCAGATCATGAGTTTCCTGGGGGATGGCTTCATTGCTGTCTACCCTTGCGAAAGGCACCGTGCGCAGTCCGAGATCGCCTGCCGGGCTGCCCTTGCGGCAGCGCACAAGGCCACCGCGCGCATGATGGATCTCAATCTGCGCAGAAAGGAGCAGCGGTTGGGCGACATTAAATTCGGCATCGGCCTGCATGTCGGCAATGTGATGTTCGGCAATGTCGGGCTTTCCGACCGGCTCACATTCTCTGTCTTCGGCTCGGCTGTAAACGAGGTCCAGCGCCTTCAGACCCTGACCAAGAAATATTCGCACAGCGTTCTCGCCAGCGAAGATTTCGCCGGCTATTGCAGCGCCAACAACTGGCTGACGCTCGGCAAGGAGGAACTGGCGGGCATCAAGCAGAAGCTGACGGTGCTTTCACCCGATTTGTCGGGTGCTCTTGCACTCGATGAAGACGGTGCGCTGGAGCCGATTTACGACCGAATATCGGACGCCGAGCAGGTCATGCTGCTTCATCGCGATGCCGCGCGGTTGTCGGCGGGCGACCCGAGGAAGCTCCAGTAACCGTCACGATCTGATCCGAACGCCTTTGGTATGCAGTCCGGTCGCCGGTTCCGCCGGGGAACTGGCGACCGTTTCGAATCCAAGTTGCTCTAGGCTGGCAATGCGCTAGTCTCGCTTTCTGGGCCTGCCGACCGGCAGGCCGCCAGAGTGGGGCTGGTGTGAGAATGAATTCGAGCGTTGATCTGCTGCGGATCGAGGATGTTGGCATCTCTTTTGCCATTATAGGGGGACCGTTGCATGCCGTCAGGCGTGCAAATCTTCGCGTCCTGCCCGGCAAGGTTACCGCGCTTGTGGGCGAGTCCGGTTCCGGAAAATCGGTTCTCAGCCAGGCAGTGATGGGCATTTTGCCGAACACAGCCCATGTTCGCGGCCGTATCCTGTTTTCTGATCCTGAAAAGCCCGGCACGACGCAGGATATCCTGCAAATGCCGCGTGACGGACCCGAAATCCGGGCGTTGAGAGGCAGCCGCATCGGCAAGATATTTCAGGAGCCGATGACATCGCTGTCGCCGCTGCACACGATTGGCAATCAGGTCAGCGAATCCCTGCAGATTCATACGCCCATGGCTCGGGTGGAGCGCAAGGCGCTGGCGAAGGAAATGCTCGGCCTTGTCGGCTTTCCCAACCCCAAGCGCGCCTATGACATGTATCCCTTTGAACTTTCGGGAGGATTGCGTCAACGCGCAATGATCGCCATGGCGCTTATCTGCCGGCCCGCCCTGTTGATCGCCGACGAGCCGACGACGGCGTTGGACGTCACCATCCAGGCGCAAATCCTGCAATTGCTGCGCGAGCTTCAGACGAAGCTGAACATGGCGATGCTGCTGATCACGCACGACCTTGGCGTGGTCGCCAATGTCGCCGACGAGGTGGTGGTCATGTACCATGGCGAGATCATGGAAGCGGGACCTGTG
Source organism: Mesorhizobium sp. M0815 (assembly GCF_040319995.1). Classification (NCBI taxonomy): domain Bacteria; kingdom Pseudomonadati; phylum Pseudomonadota; class Alphaproteobacteria; order Hyphomicrobiales; family Phyllobacteriaceae; genus Mesorhizobium; species Mesorhizobium sp. M0815. The sequence goes on from NZ_JAMYOU010000022.1 coordinate 47,679, forward strand.
GAGGCGATATTCCGCCGGCCAGGTCACCCTTACCTGAAGGGCCTGATGGCAGCCGTTCCGCATTTCGACCTGAAGCCTGGCGAAAGGCTAAAGGCGCTCCGCGAGGTGCCGGTGAATGTCGGGAACCTGCTCGGCAAGCAGACGGCGCTGGCATCGAAGGGGCCGGACGACATCCTGCTGTCGGTCAGGGATTTGACAAAGACCTTCACGATCCGCAAGTCCGGATGGTTCGGCGGAGATCATCAAACCCCTGTTCGCGCCGTGGACGGCGTGAGCTTCGATATCAGGCGGGGTGAGTGCCTGGGTCTTGTCGGCGAAAGCGGCTCCGGCAAAACTACCGTCAGCAAGATCCTCATGCGGGCTGTCACCCCTAGCGGCGGCTCTGTGATCTTTAACGGCCGCGATGGTCCGATCGACGTCTTGGAAGCCGAGGGAGACGCGCTGCGCCTGTTGCGCGCGAAAATCCAGATGGTCTTTCAGGACCCGGTTTCGTCGCTTTCACCTCGCATGACGGTGGAGAACATCTTGAGCGAGCCGCTGGAAATCCATCAACGTGGCAATGCCGCGTCCCGACTCGCCACGGTCAAGAGCCTGATGCAGGCAATCGGGCTCGATCCGCGCTTCATAAAGCGTTATCCGCACAGTTTCTCCGGCGGGCAGCGTCAGCGTATCGGCATCGCGCGCGCGTTGGCGCTGGGACCTGAACTCCTGATCTGCGACGAGCCGGTTTCGGCACTCGATGTCTCTGTCCAGGCGCAGATTCTGAACCTTCTGAAGGACCTGCAGAAGGAACTGGGCCTGACCTACCTGTTCATATCCCACAACCTGGCGGTGGTGGACTACATGGCAGACCGCATCGCGGTGATGTGCGGCGGGCGTATCGTCGAGCTCGCGCCGCGCGAAATTCTGCTTAGGAAACCTATCCACCCCTACACGCGCTCACTGGTCGCCGCAGTACCTTTCCCCGATCTCGACAGGCCGATGGATTTCAAGACGCTGAAGCTCAGCGGCGCTTCCGACACCAGCGCATGGGGACCGCAATTCCGCGACGAGGGCGACGAGGATATGCTGTTGCCGCTCGATCTTGGCGGCGGCCACCTCGTGCTGGCCCGACGTTCGGCCGATGTCAGCGAGCTACGCCATTGATCAGCCGGCGCACCGTCCTTGGGCTCATGGCTTCGGCATTTCTGCCGGGCACGTTGCGCGCCGGCGATCTGGAGCCGGAATTTCTTCAGCCGCAGCTGAAGGCCAGGGCGCTGCCGGCACTCGCCGAACGCCTGCCCAAGCGCCCGCGCGCATTGAATCTCGCTGCGATGGGTCGGCAGCCCGGCCAGTATGGCGGCACGCTGCGCACGATCATCGGCAGCCAGAAAGATATCCGGATGATGACGATCTACGGGTACGCTCGCCTGGTCGGCTATGACGAAAAGCTTAACTTGCAAGCCGACATTCTCGAAAGTTTCGATGTAGCGGATGATCGTGTCTTCACTTTCAAGATACGGGAAGGACATAAATGGTCTGACGGTAGCCTGCTGACGCCGGAGGATTTTCGCTATTGCTGGGAAGATGTCTGGCTGAACGATGAGCTTTCGCAAGGCGGGCTCGCCCCGGCCCTGCTGGCGGATGGCAAGCCGCCACGCTTCGAGATCGTCGATCCGTCGACGGTCCGCTATAGTTGGGATGCGCCCAATCCCGACTTCCTGCCCAAGCTCGCCGCTGCTTCGCCGATATCGCTTGTTCTGCCAGCCGGCTATCTCAAGCAGTTCCACAAGAAATACCAGGATCCATTCCGGCTCGCCGGCCTAATGAAGGAGAACCGGGCCCAGAAATGGACGCTCCTGCATATCCGCATGTCGCGGCAGTATCGCCCGGAGAACCCGGAACTGCCGACGCTCGATCCCTGGCAGAACCGGACCAAGCCGCCGGCCGAGCAATTCGTCTTCGAGCGCAACCCGTTCTTTCATCGAATAGACGAGAATGGCCGGCAACTGCCCTATGTTGACCGGATCGTCATGAATGTCAGCTCGTCGGCGATCATCTCCGCCAAGACCGGTGCGGGCGAGAGCGACCTGCAATGTATGGGAATTGACTTCAGCGATTACTCCTTCCTGAAAGACGCGGAGAAGCGCTACCCTGTGAAGATGCATCTCTGGAAACGCACACAGGGTTCGCGGCTGGCGCTGCTGCCCAATCTGAATTGTGCCGACCAGGTGTGGCGTGGCCTTTTTCGTGACGTGCGAGTGCGCCGCGCACTTTCGCTCGCTGTGGACAGGCGCGAGATCAATTTGGCTGTGTTCTACGGATTGGCGCAGGAAAGTGCCGATACGGTCCTGCCGGAGAGCCCGCTCTACCGGCCGGAATTCGCGAAAGCCTGGGTCGCCCATGATCCCGACCAGGCCAATGCCCTGCTCGACGAGGTCGGGCTTCAGGCGCGTGACGATGACGGCCTGCGGATACTTCCCGACGGACGCCCGGCGCAGCTCGTAGTGGAAACGGCCGGCGAAAGCACGCTGGAAACCGACGCGCTCGAGCTCATCACCGATCACTGGCGCAAGATCGGCATCGCCCTGTTCATCCGGACTTCGCAGCGCGACATCTTCCGCAGCCGCGCGCTTGGTGGCCAGATCGTGATGTCGATGTGGTCGGGCATCGACAATGGCGTACCGACCGCCGACATGAACCCGTACCAACTGGCCCCCACCGTCGACGACCAGCTGCAATGGCCGCTCTGGGGTGCTCACTACTTGTCTCATGGCAAGGTCGGTGAAGCGCCCGATCTTCCGCCTGTGGTCGAGTTGATGGCTTTACTCAAGCGCTGGAACGCATCGACCGAAGCCACGGAGCGCGCCGAAATCTGGAATTCAATGCTGTCGATCTATACCGATCAGGTGTTTTCGATCGGCACGGTGAACGGAACGCATCAGCCGATTCTGGCGTCCTCGCGGCTGCGCAATCTGCCTGACAAGGCGCTCTACGGCTACGACCCGACCGCCTATTTCGGTGTCTACATGCCGGATACATTCTGGCTTGGAGAGTCCTGAGCGTGCTTCGATATTTTGTCTGGCGCATCGCCGTGATGGTTCCAACGCTGCTGGTCATATCGGCACTGGTGTTCACGATCATCGAACTTCCACCAGGCGACTATTTCGACAGCTATGTTGCCGAGCTTCGGGCTCAGGGCGAAGCGGTGGATTCCGATCGCATCGAGATGATGCGCAAGGAATATGGTTTCGACCAGCCACCGGTCATTCGCTACTTCTACTGGGTCGGCGGGATGCTGCACGGCGATTTCGGCTATTCCTTCGAATATGAGCTGCCGGTTCGCGACGTCGTCGGGGACCGAATGTGGCTGACCGTGCTGGTTTCCTTCGTCACGATCATCTTTACCTGGCTCATAGCCTTTCCGATCGGCATGTACTCCGCCACGCATCAATACAGCTGGGGCGACTACGGCCTGACTTTGTTCGGCCTTCTCGGCCTAGCCATTCCGAACTTCATGCTGGCGCTGATCCTGATGTATTTCGCCAACATCTGGTTCGGGACGTCCATCGGCCATCTCATGGACCAGCAATATCTCGGCGAGCCGATGAGCTGGGCCAAGGCGAAGTCGATCCTCGCCCATCTCTGGATCCCGGTCTTGATCATCGGCACCGGGGGCACGGCAAGTATGATCCGGCGGCTGCGCGCCAATCTGCTCGATGAGCTACATAAGCAATATGTCGTGACCGCGCGCGCCAAAGGCCTTCATCCCTTCAGGGCGCTGGTCAAATATCCGCTGCGCATGGCGCTCAATTTCTTCATTTCAGACATCGGCTCTATCCTGCCGGCCATCATCTCCGGCGCCGAAATCACGGCGATCGTGCTGTCTTTGGAAACGACCGGGCCGATGCTGATCAAGGCGCTCCAAAGCCAGGACATGTATCTGGCAGGGTCGTTCCTGATGTTCCTCGCCTTCCTGACGGTCATCGGCGTCCTGATTTCCGACCTGGCGCTGGCGCTACTTGATCCGCGAATTCGTTTGCAAGGCGGCAGCACCAAATGAACACGCAATCGCCGCTGCCCGCTCCGGGTGCCCCACTGCAACACTACGTTTCCATCGCGCCCTTTGACCTGCAGTCGGTCGAGGTGATGACGCCGGAGCAGTCGAAGGTCTTTCAGGCGTCGCAGTTGCGGCTGATGTGGTGGAAATTCCGGAAGCACCGGCTTGCCGTCATATCCGGCATATTCCTGGCGGCGCTTTATTTCGGGATACTGATCTGCGAGTTCCTGGCGCCCTACAATCTGCACACGCGCAACATGGACTACATCTATTCACCGCCGCAGCGGGTGCACCTGTTCCACAACGGCCAGCTCGTCGGGCCGTTCGTCTATGGCCGTCAGATGACGCTGGATATGGACACGCTCAAGCGGAACTACATCGAGAAACAGGATGATGTTCAGCGGATCCGTTTCTTCTGCAAGGGCGACAGTTACCGGTTCTGGGGCCTGATCGAAGGTGACAGGCATTTTGTCTGTCCTGCCGAAAACGGCCAGCTCTTTCTGGCGGGCACTGACAGGCTGGGGCGCGATGTGCTCTCGCGCATCATCTATGGTGCACGCATTTCACTGACAATCGGCCTCGTCGGCATCAGTTTCAGCTTCCTGCTCGGCATTGTCATCGGCGGACTGGCCGGCTATCACGGCGGTATCTTCGACCTGATCGTTCAACGGATAATCGAAGTTCTGCAATCGATCCCCAGCATTCCGCTATGGCTGGCACTGGCGGCGATCATGCCGATAACCTGGAGTCCGATCCTGATCTATTTCGGCATCACCGTCATCCTCGGGCTGCTCGACTGGACCGGACTGGCGCGGGCCGTGCGTTCAAAGCTTCTAGCCTTGCGCGAGGAGGATTACGTTCTGGCCGCGCAATTGATGGGCGCCAGAAGCAGCCGCATCATCGGGCGGCATCTCATTCCCGGCTTCATGTCGCATCTGATCGCGACGGCGACGATCTCCATACCCGGCATGATCCTGGGCGAGACGGCGCTGAGCTTCCTCGGGCTCGGCCTGAGGGCGCCGATAACCAGCTGGGGCATCCTGCTCACCGAGGCGCGCAGCGTCAGCGTCATCGCGTTCTATCCATGGCTGCTTTTGCCGATGCTCCCCGTCATTCTCGTCATCTTGGCGTTCAACTTCCTCGGCGACGGCTTGCGGGACGCCGCAGACCCCTACAAGTGAGATCGCTATTCCGCCGCGCGCCGTGCCGCCGACTCGACCCGGTATGGTCCTTGTCAGCGGCCTGTTCGCTTGTTGCAATGTTCATCGTTCGCCTCGGCAAGACTCGATCTGGGTTTAACACGTCGGCGTCGGGTTTCAGCCGCGAAACGCTCTGGTCGGGGGCAGTTGATTTCGTGGACTGGTTCAGGACATACAATCGCACATGAGTCGCCTCGACAGTTTCATCCGGAGGATGACCGCACAGCGCGACATACTCGATCATGTCTGCGCCGAGGTGGCGAAAATGGAGGGGCCTGTGCTCGAGCTCGGCCTCGGCAATGGCCGGACGTTCCACCATCTGCGCGAGCGCCTGCCCGGACGCCGGATCGTAGCGTTCGACCGCGCACTTGCCGCACACGCCAGCTCAATTCCCGAAGCGGGAAATCTCGTGCTCGGCGAAATACGCGAGACCGCGAGCAGGTTCATTGGCATCGACGCCGCTCTTGTTCATGCCGACATCGGCACTGGCTATGAAGATCGCGATGCAGTGACCCTTACCTGGCTTCCCGATCTGACCGCGCGCCTGCTTCGCGTCGGCGGCATCGCGGTCAGCGGCATGCCGTTAGATCATCCGCAGTTGCAACGCCTCCCGCCGCCGCCTTCGGTGCCCGCCGATCGTTATTTTATCTGTAGGCGCGTGTGAGGGGCCGAGACGATCCAAATCTTCAGGGGCCAAGCCTTCAGGGGATCGTATATACTGCTATCTCCCGCTCAATGCCGCGCAGCGAGACCTCGTGGGGCACGGGCGTCAGCGCCTTCCTGTGCAACAGATCGGCGGTGAGATTGTCGTCGACCACCGCCCGAGTGGCGAAGATCGCCTGTGCGTTGGCAAGGTTCTGGACCCGCGAAGCAATGTTGACCGTCTGGCCGAAATAGTCCTGTCGGTCGTTCATAGACACAGCAATGCAGGGGCCGGCGTGGACTCCGATCTTGAGCACCAGATCCTCGCGCCCGCTCTTGTCGTTGAGCGTACGCATGGCATCGCGCATCCTGAGGGCGGCAGCAATCGCACGATCAGGCGTCGCGAAGGTCGCCATCACCGCATCACCGATCGTCTTCACCACCGCGCCTGCCTCCGCTGCGACGATCTCGTGCAGAACCTGGAAATGCACGCGCACGAGATCGAAGGCTGAAAGGTCGCCCACCCGCTCGTAAAGCTCGGTCGATCCGCGCAGGTCGGTGAACAGGAACGTCAGGCTGGTGATCTTCAGGCGCTGGTTAATGTCGAGTGTATCCGTGCGATAGAGATCGCGGAATGTCTGGTTGGTGAGCAGGCGCTTGGCGGTCAGGAAGGGCCGGCGTTTTCCCAGGAAATCATGCAATGCCTGGCCGGCTATGAAGACCGTCGGCAGCACGCGGGTGTCGGTCCTGTTTTCCAGCGAAATGCGCAACGGGCCGGGTTGCATCTCCAGCGTCTGGTTCTGGACATGGTCGCGGTCGAAGGCCAAAGAGAGGCTCCGGCGCTCCTTTGTTGGTTCGCCCTTCCCGTCGATGAACTGCGCTGAATGGGTGACCGGCTCGAAGACGATGATGAATTCGGACGGAAGCTGTATGGGCAGAACCGCCTTTTCACCGGGCGCAAGCTCGATATCCTCCAGCGAGAACGCTTCCATCTTTTCCGCGAAATCCTCTTCCGGCAGATCGACGCCGGACGCCCAGTAGATCTGGCGGAAATATTCCGCCACCGGCAATTCGTGTGGATTGTGGGCGGCAATCCTGCGCACGCGGGGACTGACGGTGAATGTCACCTCGACCATCTCGTCGAGGGTGGGCGAATAGCCCTCGGAGCACAGCGCGCAGGTGTATTCGTCCTTCTGCAGGGTTTTCAGCGTGGCGTTGGTGTCGAGCACGCCGCCACAGCCGGGGCACAGAACATTCCAGGAAATGTCGAAGATGCCCACCCGCGCCGCATGGAGAAAGGCGCTTATGGCGCGCTCCTCGTCGAGGCCATGCTTGCTGGCGAAGGCTGGCGCATTGATGCGGCAAAGTTCGCGGTCCTCGCCCTCCGCGATGGTTCGCTTGATCGCGTCGATCGCCTGTGGATCGACATCGGCCGATTGTCGCAGAAGCGAGAACAGATCCTGAGCTTCGTTCATCGTGCAGGTTCCGGAAAATGCGCCCCGAGGCGTGTTGACCGGACCGGTCTTTGGTCCGAGTGCTCCATCTTACTTCGAAACAGATCGTACGGCCATTCGAATGGATAAGCCTGGTGACCGTCCAATTTCCATTCGGCGGATTTTCACCGGCCGCAAGCAGCACTATGATGGTCCATGGAGCATTCATCTTTGGGATTTTCTCCCATGCCGACATCCAACAACCCGCCATTTCCCGCGGCCCTGCGCCTTTTCTCTGCGGTGGTCATCATCGTCCTGATCGTAGGCGCCGGCCTGTTTTTCGTGCCTGTTCTGGTCAAACCGGGCTGGCCTTGGGCCGTCACGCCGTTCAATGCGCGCTTCCTCGGTGGCTTCTACACCGCCGAAATGGTCGTGATGGCGGCGCTGCTGGTCTGGAATCGCTGGTCGCCCGGCAGGCTCGTGCTCGTCATGGCCTTCATCTTCACCGTCATCGTGTCGGTGGCTTCGTTCATCAATCTCGGTTATTTCAACTTCGAGCGCAAAGCGCCCTGGCTGTGGTTTTTGGTCTATCTTGCTTCGGTCGCGGTATCCGGGCTGTTCCTGTGGCGGGCCAGGGCCCGTCCTTCTGCAAAAGGCGTGACCTTAAATCCCGCATGGCGCGGCTACATGCCGGCGGAATCCGCGATCCTTGGGCTCTATGGCGTCGGCCTGTTGCTGTTTCCCCTGACATTCAGTGGCATCTGGCCATGGCCGATCGATGCCTTCCACGCTCAGGTCTACAGCGCCATCTTCCTCGCCGGTGCGGGCGGTATATATCTGGTCTGGAGAAGCGCGCCGCGCGAGGAACTGCTGGTACTCGGCTTGGCGCAGTTTCTGGTTGGCCTGCTTGCCATCCTCGGCGTCGCCATCACCGACGCTGCGGTACACCGGATCGACTGGACGGCGACCGGGACATTGTGCTGGCTCGTCCTTTTCGGCTGGATCGGCATCAGCGGCGTCTTCAAACTCTACGCCGCCTCCCGGTATTTTAGCTCGCAATCGGCATCATAGGTTGCAGAGACGGCTGGATTTTCAGGTAACGTCCGGTGCATCGTACCGGGCCGATTGCCTTCGCCGGGAACGCCATGACCAGCACGACCTCGCCACCCTCCGAGAAAATCCAGCCGCAGCTCCGGTCCGTACGGCCAAGCGATGCGGAGGCGCTTTGCGCTATCTTCAACATGCCGGGCTTCCGCTGGGGCACGCTCAGGATGCCTTTCGAGATGGTGGAGCAGGTGGCGCGGCGTATCGCCAAGTCCGGCCAGGAAACCACCTGGATCGTTGCCGAGCTGGACGGCAAGGTCGTCGGCCATGGCAGCCTGGTCGTGCAGGGTTCGCCGCGCCGTTCGCATATCGGCGAGATCAATATCGGCCTTGACGATGCCTTTGTCGGCAAAGGTATCGGCTCCGCCATACTTGGCGCGCTGCTTGACGTAGCCGACAACTGGCGCGCCCTGAAGCGGGTCGAATTGACCGTCTATGCCGACAACGAACCCGCCCTCCGTCTCTACAAAAGCCACGGCTTTGAGGTCGAAGGCCGGCATGTGAAGGCCGGCTTTACCGACGGGCAGTACCACGACCTCCTGAGCATGGCCCGCCTGCGGTTTTAAGATCCGCTGGTTTGGCCTTAACTGTTTAGCAACCTAACAATTCGTGCCGAGTCGGCGAACAGGCGGTTGCTTATGGAGAACTCCGTAGGAGACGGTCATTTCGGCTCACACCATCTTGATCGAGTTGACGATCTATGTGTGGGCCGGCCGCATCCAGCAAGTCTGGTCTCCCTTGGCGTTTGCACCGCAAGCGGCTAGACGGGACCAATGACCGCCGTCCTTGACCCAACGCCTACGCCTCCGGCGGAAATTCTGGCTGTGCTGTCGCTGCTCTGCCCGGAGGTCGTGCGCGACATCGAGCAGAACTGGAATGCACCGGTTTCCGATTACGCCCGCCATCTGTGGCGGCCGGTGGCAAGGCCTGCATCGGCCCCGGCGATCGCTGCCCGATCGATCCTGCGCGAAGTCTTGCATCAGCGCCTTGGTGTGATGATGCAGCCTGACGAGATCGGCAAGACCCTCGACGAGTTCGAGTACAGACCGGTGATTCAGTCCGGCCTGCACTGCCTGCTTCTGATGGACCGGATCACCTTCGATGCCCTCCTGCTTGCCTGGCTCGGCGCGGTCGAAAACGGGCTGTCGGCCTTCTTCGGCTTCATGGGAACGACGATGACCATGGAGACAATTGGCCGGGAGGGGCCGGGATGGCTCGATGTCGGCGACGACAAGGTCAACCTGTTTGGCATCGGGCGCCACAAACTGTGCCGCAAAAGCGCCTGCGTGGCCGGTCCCGTTTCCCTCAACAAGCGCGCGCTTGAGGCGGTGGGCGATGAAACGGATGCCAGCCGCTGGCTGGGCACACTGCTTGCCAGCCAGGACAAGGTGTTTGGAACCGCCGCCGATGCGCTGACAGCCCTCAACGAGGATCTGGTCGCCAATTGGGATCGTGCCGGCATGGCCCTGCCGGTTTTCATCGATGATCGGCTCGCCGCGGCTGCCATGGCACGGCATCTAGAACATGACGGCAGCCTTCTTTCCAGGCTGCTCATTGAACCCGCAAGACGCCAGCGTCTCGAACATGCCTTGCAAGAGGCCGCATCGAGCCCGTTTGGCAGATTCCTGCCCAATGCCACGGACTATTTCTGGGGCATCCGCGAGGAGCGCGTGCGCAAGCTCGTCCTCGAGAACGGGCACCTGATCGAGCCTGACAGGCCGCATGGTCTTTTAATCCCGTTCGAGCGGCTGCATCTCAAGCAGGGGCTGCTGGACGGCGTGCTGCTGCCGAACTTGTTCCTGACGTTCCTCGTCCTTGCCATATTGCCGCGCGTGCGGGTCGTGGGCGGCCTGAGACAGATTGGCTATGTAGCGCTTTTCCACTCGATCCTTCTGGCCGTGCTAGACGAAAACGCGCCGGAAGAGCGCGATCTGGCCGCTGAGCTGCAGGTTCGGGAAAATGCCTGGGGCATGCGGGTCATCGATGAAAAGATCTCGGTCCGGGAGCAGCTTGCCGGCCTGCCGGAAGGGGCGCTCTTCCCGGACCTGCTCCGACAATACCGTTTGCGGACATTTGCCGAGACGACCGACGACCTGAAACTGGTTCGCGAAAACGCCCGATGGCGCAAGATCGGCCGGGCAGAGATCAAGCCGACCTGAGCCTCACTTCAAGCCTTATTTCAGGTTGATTTTCTGGTGAGCAACCGCAAGCGACGGCGACTATCGGTGAGCCTCTGGCGTCTGGTCCGGCCGCTTTCCTTGACGCTGATGCGTTTTGGGATTTCGACGACGGCTTCCGCCTCGACAGTCATATGGCTTGCCTGAGAGCCGTCTGCAGTTCAAGGCCTGACCTGACATGGCCTCACCTGTCATTGCACGACACCGGCCTTGCGGAACCCGTCCACAGCGAGTTCGAAATCGGCAATGACTGCTCTATCATGCTTTCGGACGTTCGACACTGTCACGCCGAGCGGCCGCTCTGGGTCAAACTTTGCCGTTTAAGGCGGCGCCCCGGAACGGGCAACTTGCGCCATATCCGGACCTTGCCAGTGATGCCGTGAATGTTAAGTCTCGGCTCCGATGCGGACGTTCCGCCCGAGTTCAAAGACTGACCGCGACCGTTCTGTGGCCTTCGCATCGACAGCGCCAATAAGCTGCGTCCCACATCCTACTCCTTGCGTCCATGGGAGGGTCGTTGTGAACCAAGCCCTACTGCCCGGGCTTGTGGGAAAGCCGATCCAGCGCGTCTCGAAGCGCAGTGGCGGCATCGTCACGCTCGTCAGCGGACATCAGCTCCAGTTCAAGTTCCAGCCTGAAGTGCGGCAGCTCGGTTCGAACGGCGCGACAAGCGCCGGCTAGATTGGCCTTCAGATCGATGACGCGGTAGGTGGCGACGGGATAGGCGATCCCCTTGACCTGGACATGCCCCATCTCCTCACAGTCGATCGTGTTCTTCACTTGCGCAAACGTCTCGTAGGAAATGAGGACGGTCCCCGGTGGCGCCTCCTGTTCCAGGCGCGAGGCGAGATTCACGGCGCCGCCGATTATCGTGTAATCCATCCGGTCCTCGCTGCCGAAGTTACCGACAGTGCAGTAGTCGGTATGGATGCCGATGCGGCAGCGCAGCGGTGTCTCAATTCCAATGTCACGCCAGATTTCGGCAAGTTCGCTCATCCGCTTTTGCATGGTGAGAGCCATCTGCACACACGCCAGCGCGTCCTCCTTGACGCCGCGCGTCTCAGGGTCGCCGAAAAACATCAGGATCGCGTCGCCGACATATTTGTCGATCGTCGCGCCGTGATCCGAAGCAATTTTCGACATTTCCGTCAGATAGTGATTGAGGAGCTGGGTGAGATCCTCGGATTCCATTTTGTCAGTGGTCTCGGTAAAGCCGGCGATATCGGAGAAGCATATTGTCAGTTTCTTCCGCTGGCTGGCGATTCTAACGTCTTGGCGGCCGGCGAATATCGAGCTGTACACTTGCGGCGCCAGGTATTTGGCCAGCTTGTTGGAAAGCGCCTCGAGAGCCGTGGATTTCTCTGCGAGGTTCTCCTCTCGTTGCTTCAGCTCAGTGATGTCCGAATAGACCGCGACCGTGCCGCCGGCGGTGATCCGCCGCTCGCTTATCATGATCCATCGCCCGTCGCCTCGCCGCTGCACCCACGGTTCGCCTGGGTTGCGGTGCCGGGAGAGCCGCTCGGCGACCCATTCCTCGAGCCGCCCCTCGGCATCCTTGATGTAGCCGCGCTCAGCGGATCGGCGAATAATGTGCTCGAATGTCGTGCCGGGCATCAGTTCGATCGCAAGGTCGCTGTAGAGCAGTTCGCGGTAGCGGCTATTGCTGAGGACAAGCCGGTCCTCCCCGTCGTACAGCGCGAATCCCTCGGAGATACTCTCGATCGCATCGATGAGCCGTTGGCGCGCCTCAGCGACATCGCGCAGGTTCTTTTCCTCGACCTCGACTGCGGTGTCCCGGAAGAGCCTAAGCGCTTCGGCCATCCGGCCGATCTCGTCGCGGCCCGCGGCAGGCAGCGGCGCACGAAGATCGCCGCCGGCGATTGCGAACATGCTTTGGCTCACCTCTCCCAGACGGGCGAGAAGGCTACGGTCGACATAGAGCCAGACAACCAGAACGGAACTCAAGAGGGTGAGAAAGGCGGAGCCAAGGACAACTCCGGTACCGTAGCGCTGGACCGTCGCGGCTTCGAGACCGGACGCGGTGATCTCGCGGTCTGCCGCGGCGACCAGGCGATCGACGGCAGCGGTGAGACTGCGCGACAGCCGATTGTTTTCGGCCAGAAGCTTTTCGCCCTCTGCGAGCACTGCTAGCTCGTCCTTGCGCGCCTTCGGGATGCTGTTCCCGCCGTCGATCAATGCCTTGAACTCGCCGACCCGCTGTTGGAAACGGGTTCGCAGCCTCTCGTCGATCTCGGTGGAAACCGTGTCGAGAACGGCGAGCGACCGGCGCAGCGGAAACAGGATCAACGTCAGATCGTCTGGCGTTGGCGCGTCCGTCGTCTTGACCAGCACGTCATTGACCGCCGATATCTCCTGCTGCGCTTTCTGCTGCGGAATGTAGGCCGCAATTGCCTGGACCAGGTCGGCCGCCGCCGCCGCACCGCGATCCGGCGCGAGCGACGTGTCGGCTGTAACCGCCTGCCATTGCTGGAGCTTGGAATTCATCACGAGGATACCGGGCGCCACAAGACGCTGGCTTGCATTTGTCGTAGCCGACAAGCGGCGTAACAGTTCTTCTTTGCGCGCCACCACTGTGAGGCGGGCGACAACAAGGTCGTCGAGGGCGTTGAGGTTGCGCCGCAGACCAAGAACTGCAGCCTCGATCTCAGCCACCACCGCCGTGCTAAGCGTGGCACCTTTGAGTGCGGCAAGCAGTTCCTCGAGGCGCGTCATCTCGACCCCGACCGCGGCGGAAACCTCGCCGTGCTGAGCTTTGCTGGTCGAAGTAAGTACGGCGGGCGCAGAGGCGGCTACCCGCTCTGCCTGGCGCGACAGCTGGAGAGACGCGAGCGCCAACGGTACCCGATCCTTGGTGATGCGGTCGACGACCTCTCCTACCTGGAGGAAGGCATAGAGAGCGGCCGCTGTCGCGAGTACGGCGAAGGTGCTGATGCCGAAAAAAGCGAGCAACAGACGGCCACGTATGCCGAAGCGTTCAAGCATAACGGCGACACATAGCTCTGAACGGTCCAGCTAACTCGATCTCCATCAGCTGTCTCAAGCGGCGACGGCATCGGCGGTCCTTATTCGACCGGCACGTACTCTCCACCTCGCCAGACGTACCATACCCAGTTTTGGCTCGTGAGATCGCCCTTGTTGTCAAAGTCGATACGGCCCAACACAGTATCAAATCGATTGCCGCGCAGCGCCGCTATCACGGCTTGGAGCTCTAGTGAGCCGGCCTTGTCCACTGCCTGCGACCAGGCCTGGACGGCGGCGTAACTGAGCAGCGTGTAGCCTGCGGGCTCGAAGTTTTCAGCCCGGAACCGCTCGACGACCGAGGCGGCTTCGGGATTTCGGCGAGCGTCCGCGGGGAACGTGAAGAGGGTACCCTCAGCCGCGGGGCCGGCGATCAAAGCAAATTCCTCGGTCGCCATGCCATCGCCTGAGACTAGCTGAACCGTGTAGCCGCGGTCGCGCGCAGCGCGAACCATGAGTGCGACCTCGGCATGATATCCGCCGACATATGCCACGGCGATGTTCGCAGCCTCTAGCGCAGCGATCTCGGCCGAATAGTCGTTCTTCGCGGGTGTGTATTCCTCGTAGATCGCTTCGACTACGCCGCGCTTGTTCAGCTGTTTTCGAGTCTCGTCAGCAAGACCCTTTCCATAAGTGGTGCCGTCATGAAGGATCGCAATCTTGCTGTTGCTCCAATGCTCGGCCAGGTAGTTGCCGGCCACGATCCCCTGCGTGTCGTCGCGACCAATGACTCGAAAAACGTTGGCGCGGCCTTGTTCAGTCAACAGCGGATTGGTTGATCCTGGTGAAATCTGCAAAACGCCCCCCGCCTCGTACACCTTCGATGCTGGGATCGAGGCTCCAGAGCAGTAGTGCCCGACGACGAGCACCACACCATCACCCACCAGTTTCTGGGCTGCGGCGACCGCTTGCTCGGGATCACAGAAGTCGTCGGCCGTGATGAGCCTCATCTGCTGGCCGAGTACGCCACCCGTCGCATTGATGTCGGCCACGGCCATCTCGGCGCCACGCTGCGCCTGCTCGCCGAACCAGGCGAGCCGTCCCGTCATCGCAGATGAAACCCCAATCAGCACCTCCGCCCGCGCGGAGCTGAACGCGGCCGCGAGAACTAAGATCGCCATGGCGATGATGCGGTGCATGTGTGCACCCCCTTAACTGTAGCTTACGCCAATCCCGTCAGAGCCGACAGCCCCTTCGGCAAGCGCGGCTGTCTCGGCGGCGTTCGCGGATCCGACAACTATTGCGCCTTCAACAATGCCTGCCCGCAGCGCCCTGCCACCGGACCCACACTGATCGCTCGATGCCCATTTGCGCTCCCGCTTGCCGGTCGACGACTATCGGTGCATCCTTGCGAATAGCCTGGCCGTGAAGTGCGTGGCGAGGTCACGCCGGGACGGCCTCTAGTGAGGTCTTGTTCGATGGACTGCTCGGGCTGCGGTTTCGAGGTTGAGGGCGGTTACGCCTTCTGTCCGAGGTGTGGCAGGCGCCAGCCCGTGCCATGCGCCAGTTGCGGCTACCCCTGCGCACCTGATTTCGAGTTCTGTCCGAAATGTGGGGCAAACGTCGGTGCGCCCGCAAAAGTCGTCGAACGGCCTGCTCCGACACCAAGCCGGACCATTGTGCCGCCTTCTCGAACTCCATCGATGCTTCCGGACATCGAAAGCGAAGAAGGGCTGCATCCCTTCTCTGACGCCGATCGCCGGACGGTAACGGTCCTGTTCGCCGACCTTTGCGGCTTCACGACGCTCAGCGAGCAGCTCGACCCCGAGGTCATGCAAGCGCTGCAGAACAAACTGTTCAAGGAATTGACGGCGGCCGTGCGAAACTTTGGTGGTTTCGTCGACAAATTCATCGGCGATGCACTGCTCGCGTTGTTCGGTGCGCCGGTCGCGCATGAGGACGATCCCGAACGTGCGCTTCGCGCCGCTCTCGACATGATCGCCCGGACGGCGCGGCTCGGCGAAAGCACCCCCCACTCCGGCTCGCCTCTGTTGCTCCACATCGGCATAAACACTGGTCCGGTCGTTACTGGCGGATTGGGCATCGGCACCGCCAAATCCTATTCGGTGACCGGCGACACAGTGAATACGGCGCAACGCCTGCAATCGCTGGCCGCACCGGGTGAGGTGCTGGTAGGCGAGCTCACTCACAGACTGACCCGGCATGCCTTCTCTTACGAGTCGCTGGGTGATGTCGTGTTTCGCGGCAAGGCTGGCAGTGTGCTCGTCCATCGACTGGATGCACCGCTTGCGACGCCGCGTGCAGCGCGTGGGCTCGAGGCGCTCGGCCTCAGTGCGCCGATAATAGGTCGTGGTGCGGAGCTCAGTAGAATGATGGCGAGCCTTGACCAGGCGTGCAGCGGCTCGGCCCAACTCGTCCGCCTCGTCGGAGAAGCCGGTATCGGGAAATCGCGGCTGGTGAAGGAGTTCGTCGCCCGCGTCGGCGACGAGGATCGTTTTCGCAACGTCGCCGTGCGGCTGGCCACGTGCTCACCGCTGGGCGAACAATCATTTGGCGCCTTGGGCGCAGTGGTGCGCAGCGCTGCCGGGATGATGCAAAACGACAATGGGGACGAAATGCGGGGGAAGCTCGCAGGCTTGCTTACCGATCTCGGCCTGCAGGGCGAGGAGGCGAAGCGGCTGATGCCTTTGCTCTACCATGTGCTCGGCCTTGGCGACCCCGATGCCACCTTGCAGCATGTCGAACCCGAGCAGCTGCGGCGGCAAATTCTCTACGCAGTCCGCACAATCATCGAACGGCGGCTTGCGTTGTCGCCGCTGTTGATTGTCGTCGAAGACCTGCACTGGGCCGACGCCGTGTCGCTTGAGGCACTACGTTTCGTGATGGACAGGTTGGAGCGCACGCGGTTGATGTTGCTGGTCACGCATCGTCCGGCGCCGGATAACGACCAGCTCGACTCAAGTCGGGTCAGTCACACAGCGCTCAGGCTTCCGCCGCTCAGCAGTGATGACGGACGCAGCCTGCTGGCGGCGCTTTTCGGCGAGAGCTGGGTAAACTCCGCAGGAGGGCTTCTCGACCAGATTCTCGAGCGCGCGGGCGGCAACCCCCTTTTTTTAGAGGAGATCGTTCGCGGCCTTATCGATCGCGGTGTACTGATGCGAGAGGGCCAGCGATGGCGGACTGTGGCAGGCGAAGTCGCAACCGGCATCCCCGCCACTATCCAGGCAATGTTGCTTGCCCGCGTCGACCGGCTGCCCCAAGAGGTGCGCCGGTTGGCCCAGGAGGCCGCGGTAATCGGCCCGCGCTTCGATGCCACACTTCTGAAAACTGTGACAACCGACCCCGGCCGGCTCGAAGCCGGCTGCGAACTGCTTTGCGATGCGGAAATCATCGAGGAAGTTGCCGGATCAGGCTCGGTCTCGTCGCAAAGCTACCGCTTTACGCAAACATTGCTGCAGGACGTGATCTACCAGAATCTACTCCTGCAACGGCGGACCGACATCCACGGGCGGGTCGGAGCTGCCTTGGAGCAACTGTGCGGCGACAAGCCGGAGCGGCTCGAGGATTTGACCGTGCTCGGTCATCATTTCGCACAGAGCGCCGAGCGGGAGAAGGGCGCGCATTACCTGCAGGCGGCGGGCGATCGCGCTCGCATGATATACGCCAACGACGACGCCCTTCGTTTCTACGAGCGAGCACTGACTGCGTTGGGCGCGATCGGGCAAACACCGCTCAAACTGGCAATTGCAGAGCGCATTGCCGATTTGAGCGGCCCGGCAGGCCGCCGCGAGATCGCGCACCACCATTACGAAACGGTGTTGCAGGTATACCGCGAGTCGGCCAATCGCGTCGCGTCGGCGCGAGTTTTACGCAAGATCGGTCGGCTGCTCTGGGACGTCGGCAAGCGGGACGACGCAGAATCCCGCTATGCTGAAGCGGCAGCGCTCCTCGATGGAGCGGATGCCCCGATCGAGCAGGCGCATCTCTGGCAAGAACGTGGCCGACAGGCGTTCCGTAGCGGAGATCACGCTCTCGCGGCAAAATGGGCAGACGCGGCGCTGGATTGCGTACGCACTCTGACAACGGAGCATGTCTCCGAGGTAGGGCGTGATGCCACCCTTGTGACCGCCGAGGCACTCAATACCAAGGCTGTTGCGCTGGCTCGCCTTGGGCGAAACCGTGAGGCCGTGCGTCAGGTTGAGCATAGCATTGAATTGGCCGAAGCCGCCGGTCTACTGGGCGCGGCCTGCCGCGGCTACACCAATCTCGGCGTGCTTTACACGACCATCGATCCGGCGCACGCGATGGAGGTCTGTCGGCGCGGTCTTGAAGTGGCGCGCCATATTGGTGATTTGGGTTTCCAGGCGCGCCTCCTCGCCAATCTGGCGGTCGCTTGTTGTACTTTCACGGATCGCTGTCCAACGGAGGGCGTACCTGCTGCCGAGAAGGCCATCGAGATCGACCGGGCGCTCGACCAGCGCGAGCACCTGCCGGTGCCGTTGATCGTGCTTGGGCAGATCCACCAGTGCAACGGGCGTCCGGAGCTGGCGGTTGGCTTGTTCCACGAAGCACTGGACGTAGCCCGCGAAACGGGCGAACCCCAACTGCTGTTTCCGTGCTATGATGGTCTTGCAACGCTTAATCTCGACCTCGACAATCTGGCCGAGGCCGAACGCTACTTTTCCCTGGCGCAGGGTATATGCGCCCAGCACGGGCTCGACCCGGAAGCGCTTGTGGTGCTGCCTTTTCTCGACTAGCCGGGGTTGGAGGTGGAAAATGTCCGCGCGTAGTGACTTGGTACCGCTTCAACCGGGCGACCGTGCGCCGAACTTGATACTCGACGCCATTACCCAGGAAGGCAAGATCGCGCTTGACGACTTTCGCGGCCAAAAGCCGGTGCTGGTCGGCCTGTTTCGAGGTCTGCATTGTGCGTTTTGCCGGCGCCATATCGCCGCCCAGGCGCGGCTTGATCCGGAGCTGCGCGAAAAGGGCGTGGAGAGCCTGACGGTGGTCAACACGCCAATCGAACGGGCGCGTCTCTATTTTCGCTACCATCCGATGCCGAATCTGCTTGCGGCCTCCGACCCTGAACGCGCTTCACATCGTGCTTTTGGACTGCCCAATCTCGAATTCACCCAAAACGAGACGAACTGGCCGTACAAGGTCTCGATGGCAGCGGCAAAGGATATGCGGGTCGATATACCAGGCGAGTTGCCCGGTCCTATGGACCCCATTGCGGCCAGCGAAATCCTTAATAAGAGGGACCATTACGAACTGACCGAAGCCGACGAGCAGATGATGGCAACGGGACACGGACAACTGGTCGGTCAGTTCCTACTGGATCGGCAGGGGATCGTCCGCTGGAGCTTCAC
Source organism: Mesorhizobium sp. M0815 (assembly GCF_040319995.1). Classification (NCBI taxonomy): domain Bacteria; kingdom Pseudomonadati; phylum Pseudomonadota; class Alphaproteobacteria; order Hyphomicrobiales; family Phyllobacteriaceae; genus Mesorhizobium; species Mesorhizobium sp. M0815. Next base: position 66,645 of record NZ_JAMYOU010000022.1, read on the forward strand.
GGAGGTTCCAGAGGGCGGGCGATACATGTTTGGGGCGCCAAGCCCGCAGGAGCTGATGTCAGCCGTGTCCCAAGTGGCCCAATAGACTTGCGAACGAGGTAAACGGGCGCGGCACTGAACAAAAGCGGAACCAATTTGTTACAAATCTAACATTGGCCTCGACGAGCCAGAATGTACGGTCCTGGCAATGCTTTCTGTCGCCTCTGGACTAGCGATGTCCTCTGTGGATGGCTCCTGTATCGTGGGGTGGCTGCGACAGCACCCCTTCCAACCGTCAGAACGCTGTCGTCAACAACAACAATCTCGAAAGAGCGCGCAGCTGCGGAGCGTCTCGTCGATTGTATCTTGCGCATTGTGAGCGGGAATGATGACACTGACAAGCTCACCGTTCATTCGAGCACGGCCTCGATACGGGCAACAAAGTAATCGAGCGAGCGATCCCCGCGAATCTCGATCCGCGGAAGGTCGATGGGATCGCAATCGAGGTCCGCCGGCCCGTGTCTGCCGCCGAAGCCGATCCGATAGCCGCACTCCTTGGCCAGCCTGCCAAGCCGTCGGTCGGTGACCGAGAAGGGTGCCGCGAACGCCGTGGTTGGCCGACCGGTCCACCGTTCGATGAACATACGAGAGCGCAGGAGTTCGGCGGCCAAGTCAGAGCTCGACAGACCATCGATCGCGCGATGCGTCGCCAGATGGCTTCCGAAGAACGCACCTTCGCCGGCGAGGCGTCGCACTGTCCTGGCGTCCATAAGCTGCGTCGGCGGGCCACTGTAGGCGTCCCACTGTGCACTTTCACCCACCAGGTCCGTCACCAGGAACACTTCCGCGGTCAGGTCGTTCGCGCGCAAGGTCGGCCAGGCATGGTCGGCAAAGTTCTGGAAGCCGTCATCGAAGGTGATGAGCACTGGGCGGCCAACGAAAGGCTGACGGTTGGCGATGAACCATTCCAGCTGCTCGGACCTAATCGCGTGAAAGCCATTGGCGCGCAGCCATGCCATCTGGCTGGCGAATGCGGCGGGCGTGAGCCGAAAACGGGCGAGCGCGGCTGGACCTTCATCGGAGACGCTGTGATACATGAGGACAGGGATACGCTGTCGCCGCTCGCTACGTGCGACGTCGCGGCGCAAGGCCCGCGCCCCGCCCCAGACGATTTTCCGCGCGACCCCGATTTCGACGGGCGCGCGGATTGGCACGTGATCAATCATCGGTTCCGTCGCCACGTCGCCTGGTGACAGGCGGCGGAAGCGGTCTATGCGGTAGAGCTCGGTCTGGATCGATTGCTCGAGGACGAGGCCGTCGGTCGCTGCCAGCGTCTCTGAGATCGCTTGTGCACCGAATGTGTTCCAGTCGAAGCCCGTCCTTTCGATATTGTCACGTAGCACGAACGCGTGTGCGCTGATGAAACTGCCGCCAGGCGCCAACGCCTCAACGAGTTTTTTGGCGATGCGCCGCAACTCGGCGAGATCATCCAGGTAGTAGAGCACTTCCGAACAGACGATCAGATCCATCTCACCCGGCAGCGTGTCGGCGGAGAAATCCAGTACGCCGAACTCAACGTTCGGCTGATCGCCGCATCGCGCGCGCGCCCGCCCGATGGCTACGGCGGAGATGTCAGTTGCGGTCAAATGGCCCACCCGCGGCGCCAGCTGACGCGTGAAGTGGCCCTCCGCGCAGCCCAGCTCAAGCGCCCGTCCGATGGGACCGACAGGCAAAATTTCGAGCTGCCGCTCATATTTTTCCTGCTCATAGGGCGAGCCGTAGTTCCAGGGATCCTCGGTCGCGAAATGGCGATTCCAGAAAGACGTGCGATCGTTGTCGTGCCCATCCGCGGCCCGTGCACGGCGCGGCGCTGCTAGAGGCTCTGTAGCTTCGGCGCTCGACCCAACCAGCGCCTGCGCTTCCACGGCCAATCCCGCGAGTTTGCCGAAATGGCTGTCCCGATCAGACCGGCGTCCCGCTATGGACAACAATGCCTCGGCTGCAAACACGTTTGACTTGTCGGTACCGGCGCCCTTTTGCGGTGCAGATAAAGGTGATCGCCTCGCAAGCGGCGCGGCACTGTGCATAAGCCGCTCAGGGGGCACGAAATTCAGGATCAACTCAGTCCAATGACGCCTTGTCACTTTCCCGAGTACGCCGAACTGTACGAAAGCCTCGATCTGGCCATCCATCATCAGATAAGCATAAATTTGATCGATTCCTTCTGGAAGCTCGATCGAGGTCGGATTTCGAGCGTCGACGCGAATGCCGAGTGTCCGCGCCAGTCTGCGCGGCGCGGCAAGATCGTCGAAGTCGAGAAGCATTTGCTCAAGGTGATACTGGACGCGGCGACCCGCTACGGGATCGTCCCAGACCTTGCCGAGTTCGATGATCAATTCGGTGAGGGAGCCGCCGAACCTGTCCCACTTGGCAGCCAATTGCGCTGGCACCGATAGGCTTCCTACCATAAGGCCATCGAAGACCACCTTGGCGATCTCACGCGCCCACTTACGTCCTGCCGGGAGCGCGCGCAGGGACTGCGGGTTGATCGAGCGCGAGCCGCAGCCGCAATCCGACGCGGCGTTCCACAACGCGAACCATGCGAGTGCGTCGGAAGCGGTGCGGCCGTTCGCCTCGATCGCTCCATTGGCGTGAGCCGATGCTGGGTGTTTGACCCTGGGATCAGCAGAAAAACCGCGGGCGATCACGATTTCCGCATCTGCCAGCATCTGCGTCGAATTGCGGCTGAGCGAGTTGGGGCTGACCCGATGGAAAGCGAGCGGCTCGTCGACCATCACCCAATTTTTGCCTAGACGTGCGAGGCGCTGCCACAGATCCCAGTCCTCGCAGGTGCGCAGCGACACATCGAAACCGGCCAACTCGACAATTGTCTCCCGGTCGACCAGCAGCGCGTGAATGGCGATGGCACACCGGCGGGCGAATGTCTCGAAGGGCTGGATCGCAACCTCCGTTGCGATGCTCGACGGGGTGAGTTCGCCATCGGGCATCACGCGCCGAGAACCGCAATAGGCGGCGACCGCATCGGGCGCTGCTTCAAGTGCGGCCAGCATTTTCGCAAGGAAGCTGGCATCCACCCAATCGTCCGCATCCAAAAACATGAGCCAGTGGCCGCGCGCTGTCGAAATCCCGCTATTGCGCGCGCCGGCGGCGCTGTACGCGCAAGAGCTTAACGTCCGAAATCGGGCATCGTGCTCCACATAACCGGCGATGATCGCGGGGGTGCGGTCCGTGGAGGCGTCGTCGACGATGATCGCCTCCCAGTCCATTATTTCCTGATCGAGAAGGCAATCGAGTGCGCGCGCCAGCGTTACCTCCGCGTTGTGCGCAGGAACCACGATTGAAACCAAGGGATTAGGCGCCACGCCGTCTTACTCGCGCCCGGTTCGAAGGTAGAACAAGATGCGTCGATCTTTCTCGGCATAGGCCGTCACAATCGACGCCGATCAGTCCATCGACCCATCGTCTACCACGACTATATCCAGTATCTGGTAGGTCTGCCGGCGGATGCCGGCAAGCGTTGCGCCGACGGTTTGCTCGGCATTGAGCATCGGTACCACACCGCCTTGCGGTAGCATTGTCCTGGATCATCGAGCTTTCGTTTTCTTCGGCAGGAGTCGGCGAATGTCAAAACCGGATGACGGCATCGGCTGGCAGCACTGCCCTGTCAAGATCGGGGCGAATTAGAGGCAGGCGAAAAAGACTTGAAGACAGGGCGAATGGCAAGCGCGCATGCCCGACGGCTTAGACTGAGGCCGATGCGCCGCGGCATTTCCTTTCGCGCATTTCATCTGCAAAAAGATGATCGCGGGCGAGACGCGAGCGTAAGCTGATCCGGATCGAGCCGCATGTCCAAATCTACCCGAATGGGGACGCACGAAACGACTTAAGCCGAGAAGATTCCGGCTTGCGGGTCGGCTATTTTGCTGACATGTTTATCAGTTGCTAAATTAGCGCTGTGACAATGTTCAAAAGAAGGGGCATGGGATGGCCAAGGAATCTTCGAGTACCGCTTCTTCGGCAAATAAAGCGGACGCAAATCTGATAAGTAATGCAGACGGAAACGGGCTGACCTTCGTGGCGGGCCAGGCTCGCGAGAGCGGGGCCCCCGGCGACGCTGTAGGTGTCGACAAGATACGTGATCTGCTGTTCGGCAACCAGATGCAGGACTATGACCGCCGCTTTTCCAAGCTTGAAGAACGGGTCTTGCAGCGCTTCAAGGATGTCGAATCCGAGGCCAAGCGCAATCTTGAAATGTACGAGTCAAATGCAAAGAAGCAGGTCGACTCGCTTGCCGCGCAATTGCGGAACGAAAAAGACGCGCGAGCCGACGCCGACAAGGAGATTGACCGGAATCTTCGCGAGCAAAATCAAGCGCTTGAAAAGCAGGTGCGCGCGTTGTCGGATCAGTTGAGCGAGCTTGAGCGCGAAGTTGCGGACCGGATAAATCGAAACGACCATTTGCTGCGTGAGGAAATCAAGCAAAAGAATGAAAGCATTCAGATGCTGATGGAGAAAATGTTTTCCGATCTCGGCAATGTCAAGACCGACCGAAATCTTTTGGCTGGCCTGTTTGTCGAGGTTGCAAAATGTCTAAATCAGGATCCCGTCGGCAGCAAGAGCAACTCGGAGCGTACCTGGAAAGTGAGTTGATCGGAACTTGACGTCGACCGTCGACCCAATCAGCCTTCCTCAAAGAGCAGCTTCGAACGATACAGAGATTGATCGCGAGGCTCTGGCTCGCCTTTTGATCGAAATTGCCCGGAACGTTGATCCGGACTATCGTGCGCGTCTCGACGGAATCCCAACCGCCGATCCTCGCATGGAAACGCTTCGCCAGTTGCTGGTCGGTCGCGAAATTTCGGAGCTTTCACGAGTTACGCACCTGCTCGACGAACCCGAGCAGCTTGCGGCTGCACTGGGGAGCGTTCTCCCCAGTGAGGCCGCACGTGCGCTTCATGCGCAACTCGGAGAGGCCCTTGCGCCGGCTGTCGAGAGGGCTGTGCAACGGTCCATCCAGAAAAGCCCGCGCACGCTGACGGATATATTATACCCGGTGTTTCTGCCGGCTATTCGCAAGTCGATCGGCGAAAAGATCGACCAAACCTTTCAGTCGCTGAATGAAACTTTAAGACATATATTTACTTGGCATGGGCTCAAGTGGAGATTTGAAGCTTGGAGAACGGGGGCAAGCTTCTCAGAAGTTGTTCTCAGGCATTCTCTTGTCTATCGCGTAGAACACGCCTTTCTCATTCACCGCAATTCCGGGCTTTTGATCAAGCATGTAACTGCCGAAAACGCAACCAGCGAAGATCCTCAACTGATCTCTTCGATGCTTAGTGCAATTCAGGATTTTGTAAAAGACTCATTTAACGAGAAAGAACAGAGCGGCCTGGACACTATTCGTTTCGGGGAGCTTCGTCTCTGGTCGGAAGTTGGACCGTTTGCGACCCTGGTTGCGGTGATCCGGGGAAATCCGCCGGAGGAATTACATGAAATAATTCGCGATGTATTGCTTCGCATCCATGATGAATACTCACAGGCTCTAGAGCAGTTTGACGGCGACAGTTCGCAGTTGGCCGGCGTAGAGACGCAGTTGCAGACCTGCGTTGAACTGAAGCAGGAGGAATCAAACCAGGGATTTCCGTGGCTGGTAGTGGCTGCAGTCCTGCTGGTTTTGATTCCCGCAGGCGGTTGGTTCTTTCTTTCCTGGCAATCCGGGCAACGCTGGCAGGCGTATGTGTCGCGCCTGGGGACCCAGCCGGGCATCATCGTTGCCGAACAAAAGGTGCGCGATGGCCAATTCTATATTGCCGGCCTGAGAGACCCGCTTGCCGCCGACCCGCAGTCGCTGTTGGCCGGAACGCAGGTCGATCCAACCCGCGTTCATTCACGCTGGCAATTCTATCAGAGTCTTGATCCGGAGTTCGTGTTGAAGCGGCTAACGGCGTCGCTGGTTCCGCCGGATTCAGTACGACTTTCGATCGTCGATCATCGCATCGTTGCCGAGGGTGAGGCTCCCGACACCTGGATAGATCGCGCACGCGCAGCGGCCCGACAGCTTTCGGCAGGCGGACCGGAATTCGACATCTCCAGAGTTCGTGATGTGAGCCCCGAAGCACGCGCGGCGGAGCACTGGCAGACTTATGTGTCGCGACTGGAGGCCCAACCGGGAATCATCGTCGTCCAACAAACGGCGAGGGGCGGACATTTCTATATTTCCGGCCTGAGAGACCCGCTTGCCGCCGACCCGCAGGCTCTGCTGTCCGGAACGGAGGTCGATCCCGCCCGCGTTCATTCGCAGTGGCAATTCTATCAGAGCCTTGATCCGAAGTTCGTCCTGAAGCGGCTGATGGTGTCGCTGACCCCGCCGAAATCAGTTCGGCTTTCGATCGTCGAGGACCGCATCGTTGCCGAGGGTGAGGCTCCCGACACCTGGATAGATCGGGCGCGCGCAGCGGCCCGACAGCTTTCGGCAGGCGGACCGGAATTCGACATCTCCAAGGTTCGTGATGTGAGCCCCGAAGCACGCGCGGCGGAGCACTGGCAGACTTATGTGTCGCGACTGGAGGCCCAAGCGGGAATCATCGTCGCCCAACAAACGGCGAGGGGCGGACATTTCTATATTTCCGGCCTGAGAGACCCGCAGGCCGCCAACCCGCAGGCTCTGCTGTCCGGAACAGGGGTCGATCCTGCTCGCGTTCATTCACAGTGGCAATTCTATCAAAGCCTTGATCCGAAGTTCGTGCTGAAGCGGCTGATGGCGTCGCTGGCTCCGCCGAAATCGGTTCGGCTTATGATCATCAAGGATCGCATTGTTGCCCAGGGTGAGGCTCCTGCCGCATGGATAGATCGGGCGCGGGTCGCCGCCCAACAGCTGTCCGCGGACGGACTCTCTCTAGAAATCTCCGAGCTGCGTGAGTTGACCCCTCCGCAACTCACTCATTCGAGGGAGGCTATTCAAGCGGTCAACATTTTCTTCGATTCTGGCAAGGCTGTACCGGGACCAGAGCAACTGCCGGTTCTCGACAATTTGGCGAATCAGTTGAAGCAATTGGCCAAGGACGCCCGCAACGCAGGCGTGACAGCACAGTTCATGTTGACCGGCCATTCGGACGAGACGGGCCGTGAAACGGCCAAATTGTCGATCAGCGCCGCGCGCGCGGAAACAGTTCGTGCGCTTCTCAAGAAGCGCGGCGTCGATCCGGAGTTGCTCTTGGTTCGCGGCGCGGGCACCTTTGAGCCAGCGGAGATTGAAAATAGCCGAACGGGGAACTCCGCCAACCGCAGAGTTTCGGTTACGGTAAACTTCCACTAGGGCGGAGCCCAGGAAATTGCAAAAGAAGATCTGCATGTTGGGCGGGTTCGCTGTCGGAAAGACGAGTCTGGTTCGCAGGTTTGTGCAAAGCATCTTTTCAGAAACCTACTTGACCACGGTGGGAGTGAAAATCGACAAGAAGAGTGTCGCATTCCCGGACAAAACCGTGGATCTGATTTTGTGGGATTTGGCCGGCGAAGACGATATCGGCTCATTCCGCGTCAGCTATGTGCGAGGTGCGAGCGGGCTCGTGCTTGTCGTCGATGGAACCCGCGCCGCCACTCTCGCCGTGGCGCTCACGTTGCGCGAGCGGGCCGAGGCTGAATTCGGCGCTATGCCGTTTGTATTGCTGCTCAACAAATCCGATCTGGCCGATCGGTGGGCAATATCGGATAGTGAAATTAACGAACTGAGGCAACTTGGATGGCAAATCTATCTAACAAGTGCGCTTTCTGGTGAACATGTTGATGATGCGTTTCGTCAGCTTGCTTCGATGGTCGCAAAATAGACCATGCATGGATTGCCAAGAGAAGTCAGAAGCTGGATTTACGATTTCTTCTACAACGAGCGCTCCGTCGCATATCTGAAAATCGACGCCCAGCTTTGCATAGCTGCGAAGGGCGGCAACGTTAAACATTACGGACTCTCATCAGTTCGCATAGGTAAGCCTGTTGCCGAGCAGCTTGAATTCATGGAAGGTTTGCTGCCCTGCCCGGAGCTTCCATATCATATGGCCATGGTCGAACTGCCCAGCGGGCGTGTCGCGGACCTCCATCTTTTTGCTGACAATGCCTGCGTGTGGCTGCTCTTTCTTGACGCCACTGCCGAACGCGACAATAGGCAGCGACTTCAACAGAAGGCTTATGAAATGACGCTCCTGCAAGAGAGGGAGCGTCAACTCAACGAGAAATTACAATCGATGAACGAGGCGTTGAGGGCGAGCCAAGAGGGATTGTCGCGTGAATACCAGCGCGCCGAAGCCCTGCTCCTCAACATTCTTCCGGCGTCTATCGCGGAGCGGCTAAAAGCGCACGAAGAAATTGCAGACAACTACGCAGAGGTGAGTGTGCTTTTTGCCGACATCGTCGGTTTTACGGAAAGGGCGCGGAACGTCGGAGCCGTGACGACGCTCGCTATTTTAAATTACTTCTTCAAGGCGGCGGATCTGCTCTCGGAGCGATACGGCTGCGAAAAGATCAAGACAATCGGCGATTGTGTGATGGTGGTCGCTGGCCTGCCCGCCGCGCGATCCGATCATGCGGAAGCCCTTACGCACTATGCACTTGAACTGCGGAAGGCGGTTAAGCTCGAACGCTTCGCAGGAGAACCGATAAGACTCAGAATTGGAATTCACTCAGGACCAATCGTGGCGGGCGTTATAGGCAAAAGGCGGTTTGCCTATGACCTATGGGGCGACACCGTTAATCTCGCCGCACGTATCCAAACGTCCGCGGAGCCCGATGAAATCCGTATTTCGGATGCAACTCATCAACTGCTTGGACCAAATTTTGCTTGCGACCCACTCGCGGAAACGGAATTGCGTGGTACAGGTCGTGTGCGAATGTGGCGGCTCCCGGGGGAAATCGGATCCTGATATCTGACGTCGCCATCGTTCTTCCCTGCACGGTCATGCGCCCAGTTTCCATCACATAGCCTCGGTCGGCGATGCCCACCGCGGCATACGCGTTCTGGCCTGGGGGATCCTGGTGCCGGGTCTTTTACGCCCAGCATCACGGATGCGCAGTTCATATAACGGCTGGAGGCTGGGCCTAGGTCGGAATGCCCTCCCCCGGCGGCTAAGTAGACACCGCGAAGTACCCGGCGTAACGGTCTGGGTCGAAACGATGACGTCTTGCACCGCAACATCGGTTTCTTCAAGGTAGGGCAACAACGGACATAGATGTCGTTGCTAGCCGATCTGACCGGAAGGTTAACAGCACGATGCCACGCATCACTCGACGATTGGGGGCCAGGAACCTGGCGCGCCTGGCACGGCGTCTCGGAGACCTGACTGCGATGTTTGCCCTGATTGCCAGGCCGCTCGTCTTTGGGATCGCCCTTTTGTTGACAGGTCAGGCACAGGCGCAGGCGCCGGCGACCGCCCCGCCTGAAAGGGTCAAACAGCTGCTCGAGCTTCTCGACGATCCATCAGTGAAGGCCTGGGTGGCCGAACAGCGAAATCAGGACGCCGGGTCAACGGGAGCGCCTGCCGAGACAGGAGCTTCGCCGACCGACGCATCGTCCGGCGCCGTGGCCGCACCCGGCCAGATGAATACGATGGCATCCTCGACGCTTGATGGGATCAGGCATCATATCGAAAGAATCGTGCGAACTTTGCCCTTGCTGCCAGGCCAGTTCGCGCGCGTTCGGGCAGAGACGATGGAGGACATGTCCAGCAAGGGGTCAGCCGCCGTATTTGTGCTGATTGCGATGTTCATCGCTGCCGGCCTGGCACTCACTTGGGCAACGTTCAAGTTCACCCGTCCATTTCGTCTTTGGATTATCGCGCAACCGAAGGATACGCCGATTGGGCGAGCCAAGAAGATTGGTGGTCGCATGCTTTATTCCAGCATGCTGATCGTCTCTTTCGCACTGGGCAGCGCCGGCGCGTTCATGTTGTTCGACTGGCCAATGCTTATCCGCGAGATTGTACTGACATTTCTGATGGCGGCAGTCGTTACATGGGGTGTGCGCATGTACGTCATGGCCATGCTCGTCCCTTCCTTCATGAACGTCGAGAACGCCGTCGAGGTTCGTGCTTTGCCGATCACCAACGAAGCGGCTGACCATTGGTCCTATTGGCTACCCCGGATCGTCGGCGTCTTCGCTTTCTTCGGCGCCGCGTTTATCCTCTTGCCAGGTCTCGGCATCGATCAGGACGGAATGATGGTCCTGTCACTGGGCGCCGACTTCGTGCTGCTGGTGCTCCTGCTGCTCGCGATTTGGCGTCGGCCAAGAACGCAGCGAGACGGTGCGCGCCACATCGGTCACACGGAAGCGACATGGCTATTGACTGCTTATTTCGTCGTCCTGTTCCTGCAGCGCATCGCCGGCCTTTATACATACTTCTGGTTTACCTTCGCCGCATTCTTCCTGCCTTTTGCAATCGTGATGACGCAGCGCGGGGTTAATTTCGTTCTGCGACCAGGTTCGGAAGATGTCGGCCGGCCTACGATCCCGGCGGTGACGATCGCTGTCATCGATCGCGCAATCCGAATGATTTTCATCTTGGCGGCGGCTTACTTTCTCGCACGTGTCTGGGGTCTGGACATGCAATCCATGCGGGACAGCGATACGACGACGACGTTCATATTGCGCGGCTTGGTCAATGTCGTGGTCATTGCCCTAGCAGCCGATTTCGGCTGGTCGATCATCAAAGCTTTGATCGAACGAAAGCTGGGCATCGAAACACCGCACCCTGTGATCAGCGACGAGGATGTCCCGGTCCTCGATCCGCAGCAGGCGCGGCTGCACACGCTCTTGCCGATCCTCCAGAACATTCTGCTCGCATCGATCATCGTGATGGCGGTGCTTATGATGCTCGCCTCGCTGGGTATCCAGATCGGCCCGCTGATCGCCGGCGCTGGCGTCGTCGGCGTCGCCGTGGGCTTTGGGGCACAAACCATCGTCAAGGACGTCATTTCAGGCGTGTTTTTCCTGCTCGATGATGCGTTCCGTGTCGGCGAATACATTTCATCGGGCAATTACAAGGGTACTGTGGAAAGCTTTTCGCTGCGCTCGGTGAAGCTGCGCCACCATCGTGGTCCGCTGTTCACGATACCTTTCGGTGAACTCGGGGCAGTCCAGAACCAGAGTCGTGACTGGGTTATCGACAAATTCAACATCACCGTTGGTTATGACACCGATATCGACTTCGCTCGCAAGCTGATCAAGCGGATCGGCCTCGAACTGGCGGAAGATCCCGAGTTCAAACACTGGGTGCTCGACCCGATCAAGATGCAGGGCGTACAGGAGTTCGGCGAATACGGCATCGTATTGAGGGTCAAGGCCACAACCAAACCGGGAGGCGCCTTCGGTATGAAACGCAAATTCTATGTACGCCTCCGCCAAGTCTTCAAAGAGCAGGGCATCGAACTCCCATTTCCGACCGTCCAGGTCCAGGGGCTACAGAACCCACATGGGGCAGAGAATGCGCCGTTGGAGATCACACCCGAGTTGAAAATGGCCGTTGCGCAGTCGCACACTATTCGGCGCAGAAAAAAAGCCAGCACACCGGAGTAGGAAAGCTGTGACACCTGCCGGTCACAGCGTCGCTTTCCGCGCATCGCCCGTGGCAGGGATACTCTTCTATCTTCAACCGTTAAGACGAAAAAGACGGTCACGAGGCAGTCTACAACCAGAGTCCGTCCCGAGATTTACATCGGGCTGCGTAAGTTGATACAGCGGTACGTTCGAGACAGCGCCATCGGCTACCTGCCGCGCGTCAGTCACGCGATAAGGACCGTCCCGCGAGAAGCGGCGCGTACGCGGCGAGCCTGCGGGATACGAACTCGGTGAAGAGCCGCACGCGCTTCGTCTTGCGTGTCTCCCCCTGTGTGAGAAGCCAGAGCGTTCCGTACATGTGCAGGTCGGTGCCCGGCACCCTCACCAGTAGGGGGTCGGCATCTCCGACGAAGCACGGCAGTGTCGTCATCCCGAGCCCTTGCCGTACTGCAACGATCTGCGCCTCGCCGTCCGTGGTCCTGAACGGAACCCCCGTGGTACGAACCTCACCCTCGCTGGCCCAATCCGGGATGCCATGAATGCTTATGACGATCCACCGGATGGGATCAGGCGCGCCCGCACGCCACGCGGCTAGTCGATCGCGAGACATGTAGACGCCGCCGAACAGCTCCGGTCCCTTCAGGCCGTGAAGATTGAGCGGCAGGGTTTTGCGGTCGTAGACGACGCGGATCGCGACGTCGGCCTCCCGGTTGGTCAGATTTGCCAGCTCGCCGGACGACAAGATTTCCATCTCGATGTCCGGATGCAGACGCGCGAAATCGGCGAAATCCGGCATGAGCAGGTGAGTCGCGAGGGGCGGTGCCAGCGTCACCCGCAGAAGCCCGCGCACGCTCTGGTCGCGCCCGAAGACGCGCGTCTCCAGCAGGTGCGACGACACTTCCATCTGGTCCGCGAACTCGAGGACCTCCTCGCCCGCAGCCGTCAGGCGGTAGCCCGAAGGCAGCTTTTCGAACATGTGCACCCCGAGGCGTTCCTCGAGCTGGGCGACGCGTCGCAGCACGGTCGAGTGGTTCACACCGAGGCGCTCGGCGGCAGCCCGCACGGAGCCTCCGCGCGAGACGGCAAGAAAGTAGCGAACGTCATCCCAGTCGATCATGGTGCAATCCGGCACCGCGCGGTGCGCCTTCCAAAGCCCGTATTTAACACATCGAACAGCAGTACGGGCGGTCATCATAGCCTATGTCGACGAGCGCGGCCCAATTTCGAACGGCGGACGCCGATCGTCGCGGCTGGCCTCAGTCGTCCAGCCGGATCGATTTCGCACCACCGATGTGCGCGCTTCCGCACTCAACACCTGACGCCGGCGGACCCATTTCGAGGTTCTCGGAGGCAGATGCTGTCCCGACACCACGAAAGGAGAAGTCATGGGAAAGCTTGAGGGTAAGGTTGCAGTCATCACGGGTGGATCGAGCGGCATGGCGCTGGCGAGCGCCAAGCGGTTCGTTGAAGAAGGCGCCTATGTTTTCATCACGGGCCGGAGACAGGAGGCGCTGGACGAGGCCGTCAAGCTGATCGGCCGGAACGTGACCGGCGTGCGCGGCGATGCGGCCAATCTCGATGACCTCGACCGCCTGTTCGATACAGTCAAGCGGGAAAAGGGCAAGATCGACGTCCTGTATGCGAGCGCCGGCACGGGCGAAGCCGTCCCACTGGGCGAGATTACCGAGCAGCATTTCGATGCGACCTTCGGCCTGAATACGCGCGGCACGCTGTTCACGGTGCAAAAGGCGTTGCCGCTGTTCAACGATGGCGGATCGATCTTCATGACCGGATCAGTTGCTTCGGTGAAAGGTTTTCCTGGTTACAGCGTGTATGCGGCGAGCAAGGCGGCGTTGCACGCATTCGCACGCGGGTGGCTCAACGAGCTGAAGGGAAGGAATATCCGGGTGAACGTGCTGCACCCGGGGCCGATCGCCACACCGATGCAGGACCAAGTTCTCGACGAGGAGGGGAAGCGGATGTTCGAATCCCTGATCCCGCGGGGAAAGATGGGGCGTCCTGAGGAAATTGCGACGGCCGCGCTGTTTCTTGCTTCAGACGATTCGAGCTTCGTGAATGGGCTGGAGTTGTCTGTCGACGGAGGCTTCTCGGCCATCTGAAATCGCGGCGGATCGCGGGAAGCGGCTGACCGGCGGGAACTAGCGTGTCCATGATGGAACGCCGGGACGTCTACGCAAAGGACGCCACACAGTAGAACGGATAACCCAGCGCCGTTGAGGGCCGGGGAATCAAGACCAATACGGATCGGAGAAGCACTATGAGCTACGCTATTGTAGGATTCGGTAAGATAGGCCAGGCCCTCGCCCACGCCTTCGCCCGTAAAAACATCGACGTGACCGTCGCGAGCCGCCGGCCGCCCGAGGCGCTGGCGCCGCAGGCTCGGGCGATTGGACCCACGGTCGTCGCCAAGTCGCTGCGGGATGCACTCGAGGCCGACACAATCATCTTGGCGGTCCCGTTCGGGGAGCATCGCGAGGTTGCGAAGGCCCTGCCGAGCTGGAAAGGCAAGACGGTCATCGACGCGATGAACGCGTTTCCAGTCCCTGAAGAGCTGGACGGTCTCCCGTCCTCCGCCTTCGTCGCGAAGGCGTTCACCGGCGCCAAATTCGTGAAAGGGTTCAATCACCTGATTGCGGCCACCCTGGCTGCCGATCCGATCGTCGAGGGCGTGCACCGGGTCGTCTTTCTGTCGAGCGACGACGAGGACGCGACCGCTCCGGTGGCGGCCTTGGCCAAACAACTCGGGTTCGCACCCGTCAAGCTGGGAAAGCTCAACGAGGGTGGCGCGCTGGTGCACGCACGCGGCCGCACTTGGGGCCAGCTCATCTTCCAGGATTTGTTCAAGAAGGAGCAGTAATCGATGTATGATCATGTGATTTGGCCCGAGCGATATGATCCGAAAACGTCGGCCATCTACGCACTCAACGACATTGACGTGAAGGCGCCGGCTGAAGTGGTCTGGAAGCTGCTCGTCGATGCCGAGAATTGGTCGAGCTACTTTCCCGCCGAAGATCAGGTCAAGATCTTGACCGGCAAGCCGGAACTGGCGCTTCAAACCAGATACAGCCGGGTGACGGTTGGCTTTCCGATGAGTCTGGTCGTGACGGAGTGTGAACCCTTCCGCAGGCTCGCGTGGGCGACGACGGTCGATGGCGACGAGACCGGCTCGAGCGCGTACCACGGCTGGGTCATCACTCCTACGGTCGATGGCTGCCATGTGCTGACCGAAGAAACGCAGCAGGGCCCTTGGTTCCTTGAGGAACTCGGGCGCAAGCATCCCGGTGCACTCTACCGCTATCACCAGGAATGGGTCGAAAGCCTCGCCCGCGCTGCGGAGGCGGAAGTGGCAAGCAGGGCAAGTTGAATGGGCTTGTCTTAAGGCCTGGCCGGTTGCTTGGGCCGCAACGCTTTCGACCGAACAGTACTGGGCCTGCCTTCGTCCCGAATATTGTCGGTACTCAACAGACGACGGGCGCTTCCAGCCTGGATCGGCGGATGATCACCCACCTACCATTGGAGATAAATGACATGAATATTGAACTCAGGGGCCGCAAGGCGATTGTCACCGGATCCACCGCCGGAATCGGCCGCGCGACGGCGGAGGGGTTTGCCCGTGCCGGTGCATCGGTCGTCGTCAACGGCCGTGGGAATACCCGGGTCGACGAGGCGGTGAGGCAGATGCGGCAGGCCTTTCCCGGAAGCGACATCTCGGGCATCGCCGCCGATCTTGCGACAGCGGAGGGTGCCCAGGCCTTGATCGCGCAGGCGCCGGACGCCGATATCCTTGTGAACAATGTTGGTACGGCTCACATCCGGAGCTACAGTGGCGTCGAGGACATCGCGAAGATCCCCGACGAGGACTGGCTTGGCCTCTTCCAGTTGAACGTAATGAGTGGCGTGCGCGTGACCCGTCATTATCTGCCGCGGATGGTGGCGAAAGGCTGGGGCCGCGTCGTGTTTGTAAGTAGCGAGTCCGCAGTCAACATCCCTAAGGAAATGCTCGACTACGGCATGACCAAGACCGCTCAACTCGCGGTGTCGCGCGGGCTCGCCGAGGCGGTCGCGGGCACGGGTGTCACAATCAACGCCGTCCTGCCGGGACCTACCCGCTCTGAGATCCTGGGCGACTTCATGGCGAAGCAGGCTGACGCAAACGGAATCACGCAGCAGGAGGCCGAACAGGGCTTCTTGAAGGCGATGCGTCCGACCACCCTCATCCAACGCTTCGCGACCACCGATGAGGTGGCCAACATGATCATCTACGCATGCTCGGAGCAGGCTTCGGCGACAACCGGCGCGGCTTTGCGGGTGGATGGCGGCGTGGTCCGCTTCGTCGCGTAGCTGCCGAGACGGTTATGGCGCTAATGGCGCCGACCAGCGGACGGTCGACACCTGCGGCTGAGTTTCCCCTGCCCGGTGTCTTCAGGCCAAATGCTGGCCGTGACCTTCACCTGTTTCTCGACACACCCTGCAACAGGTCGAGGAAGGCGCGCACAGCGGGATTGGCGCGCCGGCTTTCCGGCCAGACCGCCGTGATATTGTGCCGCTCGACCGCATGGTTGGAAAGCACCGGGTCCGAAGCATCGACCAGGATCAGCGGCAGATTATAGTGCTGGCGAAACATCTCCACGAACTGATCGCGCGCTAACTTCTTCGAGCAGCGCGCGACCGAAGATTTGAAGGCCACAAAGTCGCGAAGGTTGGGGTAGGCCCGACGGGGTATGGGCGCCGTTCGAAGAGCGGGGAGACGCCCGACAGAGCGGCAGATCTGTCGGTCGCCTAGAATCTATCGACTGCTATCGATGGCCTAGGGTTCGCTCGAGTGTCCTCTGCTATCCGATATTACTCCACAGCACTCCCCTCCGTTCGCGCAGCCAGAGTGGGCGTTTGTGTTCACTCCATCGCTTTCGTTCGCCGACATAGAGCTGCCCGCTTCCGCAGCGTCAGAGCCGATTCTCTACATGTAAAAGCTGTACCTTGGAGCGATCTCCTGCCCGTCTCCGAGGTACTTCAGCACCTGCCGCACCTGTCTTGCCGTCGCAATAGTAATCGGCATTCCGTTGTCGAACTGAGTGTTGTTCCAATTCATCTTGGTCAAAGCCAGGGTCTCGTACGCGATATGCTGCAGTGGTTGACCGAGGACCTGACATCGCAGCATCAGCGGCCGCGGCACATACATTCCGGGATATGTGCGGAAGAAGTCGACGCTGCCGCGCGTGTAAAGGTACGGAAATCGACGCCTCAGTTCGACTTTCTTCTGACCGCTTACAATCTTGGTAGCGTACTCTGGCTTGACGCTCAGAACGAAGTCGTGGCGGAAAGGTCAAGGTTGTTCATTCAGTGACGATCGCAAAATTTCCCACGATCGGGCATTATCCTACGCGAAACAAATTGTGAACCGCTGATTGATCCAAATCGGCGACGGAGGTCACCGAGCGATCGGCTTCCGATATTGCGGTTCGCAAGCCCGCAGGAAACGCCGAAGCAACAGGCGTCACACTCGCCTGTCTGTAACCCAAAGGCCGTAGTGTGGCAGAGCAATGGCTCTTGGGATCATCACAAAAGAAAGGACGCTTGGCTGCCGCTGTTGCAGTTGTGGGAACAACCGCTTTCAAGTCGAGGCAGAGTTTGGGTTAACGACTGAGATGAGGCGCAAAGCAGCCATGCCGCCGTCGCGTGTGAGACTCTGCTTCGGGTCACAAGCAAAACAGCAGCCCTATGGCTCGTCCCTCACATCGCGCAAATTAGACACAACCCGGCGGTTCTGCGACCTGCAGGCGTTGTCGGGGCACTCGCGGACGAGCCTGTCCTTGCCGTAGCCCTTGGCCCACATGCGGTTGCGGTCTATGCCGCCGGCGGCGAGGTAGTCCATCACCGCATCGGCGCGCTGCTGCGACAGCGCCGTTTCACTTGCGCCGGGATCGTCGGCGAAACCCTGCAGCTTGAGCAGCCAGCGCGGATGCTTTGCTAACCAGGCGATCTGGGTGTCGAGGGTGGCCTTGGCGACAGAATCGAGCGCGGCCGAACCTTGCGTGAAATAGGTGCGGCGGCCGACATTGAGGATAAAATCCTCCTCGCTGCCCGGCTGCACGTTCTGGAAGCCGGCAACCTCGGTGTTGGTGACGTCGGGCGTGGAAGGGGCCAGCGTGTTGCTGGTCGAGCAGGATGCGACCAGCACCAGCAGGCCGGCGGCGAGCAGCCGGCGCGTGTTTTCAATCGTGCGGTTCATGAGGCGCCAATCATTCGACAGTGGTGGAAGCGGGCGCCTGGTCGGCGATGTGCGGCAGGACCTGCACCGCGGTGCCGATCGGGCAGCGCTGGTAGAGGTCGATGATGTCTTCCGGGAACATACGGATGCAGCCGCTGGAAGCGTCGGTGCCGATGCTCCATGGCTCCAGCGTGCCATGCAGGCGGTAGCCGGTGTCGGCGCCGTCGCGGTGCAAATAGAGCGCGCGCGGCCCGAGCGGATTGTTGGACGCGCCGCCTGCGACCATGGGTGGTAGGTCCGGCTTGCGCTTACGCATTTCGGGGGGCGGGACCCATTGCGGCCACAGCGCGCGGCGGTGGATCGTCGCGCGGCCGTACCATTTGAAGCCGTCCTTGCCGACGCCGACGCCGTAGCGGATGGCGGTCTTGTTTTCCATGATGACGTAGAGGAAGTGGTGGCGGGTATCGACCACGACGGTGCCGACCGGCTCGCTGCTGAAATACTTGACGATCTGGCGATGCCATCTCTTGTCGATCTTGGCGAAGTTGGTCTTGCGATAGACAAAATTGTTGTCGCTGGCGGTACCGGCGAAAAAGGATTTTGCCGCGGCTTGAGCAATATTGCTGGTTGCACCCACCGCGACCAGCGCCAGGCCACCGAGCACGACACCCCTGCGTGATAAAACCATCGGCAATATTCCCCCATGCCTAAAGCCTGGCGGACCATAGTTGAGAATTATTTCGCCTCAAAGTGGAAAATGCTGCGTTGCTTAAGTCGGCCGTGTCCGGACATTCGGCAATTTGGCGGCGAGTGACCGAATTGTGACTATCTTGCCGAGGACGAACGTCTAACCTAAACCCCCTCCAGGACCTTACCAAATTGGCGCGACTGTTTGGGACCGGGCGTAGTTGCGACATTTGCCCTATCCGGAAGTGTGAGCGATGCCGTGGGCATGATGCATGCTTTTCGTTCGGTTGCTGCGATGATCGTGATGTCCGGCGTGGCAGGTTGCACCAGCATTTCCTACTACGCACAATCCTTGAAGGGTCACGTGGAGATCATGGCGGCGCGCCAGGATGTCGGAGAGCTGATCGACAATCCTTCGACCCCTGGGACATTGCGCGCTCGAATGGCATCGGCGAGCGCCATCCGACAGTTTGCGATAGATGAACTAGCGCTGCCGGACAACAACAGCTACCGCAGCTATGTTGACGTTGGTCGAGACGCGGTGACATGGGCCATCTTTGCAGCGCCGGAATTCTCGCTGACGCCACGAACATGGTGCTTTCCGGTGTTCGGATGCGTACCGTACCGAGGGTACTTCTCCAAAAGGTCTGCGATTGAAACCGCTGTCGAACTTCAGAGACAGGGCCTGGACATCTATGTGACGGGCATCACTGCATATTCCACGCTCGGCTGGTCAAGTGACCCGCTGCTAAGCACCATGCTCAGCCAAGATGAAACGTATCTTGCAGGGCTGGTATTCCACGAACTCGCTCACCAGCGCGTCTACGTGCATGACGATTCCTCGTTCAACGAAGCGTTCGCTGTCGCTGTCGAAACAACGGGTGTGAGAAAATGGCTGCGCGCGACCGGCGATACTGCCGGATTGCGCCGTTACGAAGCCGACCGGAGGCGCAGAGCTGAATTTCTTGTGCTGGTGTCGCAGACCCGGGACGAGCTAAGGCATGTCTATGACGACGATGTTACTTCTGAGCAGAAGTGGGCCGCGAAGAAGGCCGCGATCGAACGGCTGAGGACGCGATACCGACAGATGCGCGACAGGCGCTGGGGTGGATACCGTGGATATGACGCCTGGTTCGATGCTCCGATCAACAACGCAAAGCTCGCCGCGACTTCCGTCTACAGCGATCGGGTGACTGCGTTTCTCCGCTTATTCGATTTGTGTTCGGGCGACTATCCACGGTTCTTCGCGTCGGTTCGACGGATAGGAGCGTTAGACAAATCTGACCGCGCCGAAGCGCTCGAGGCGGCAGATACATGCAATTGGGCCGGTCAAATCCGAAGGCCAGAAGCGGCGAATCGGTCGCTGATGTACTCGGCAGCCAGCGCAGGTGATTGAATTGACCATTTGTCGGCCGATTTCCTAGGTACTTTGACGTCGGCGGGGCCAGAAGACGCATGTCGGCCACAGAAGCCAAAAGCGGACTTGCCTGAACTCCCCGAGGGGTCCTGGACCACAATGATTGCCGGCGGGCTGTGGCGCCTCAGTGTGCGCCCCTACGAGGCCGAAAACCTCACGCTCACGCCGCGCTGCCGAAAATAAGCCTGCATCAGCTTGCGGCCCGAACGGTTGTTCTGTGCCAGCCTTGCCGGATCGAACACCGCCTGTTCTATCCCCTCTCGCGTCAGCGCTGCTTTGAGCGCCGCGATATGTGCGTCGATGTCGGCATTGTTCGCCCGGAGCGATGCATAGATGCTGTCGGTCGTCTCGGCCACGGTCGGCTCGCTCACGGGTGTACTCCTTTGGCTATTCGGGCGGCGGCTTAGCACAGATCAGCGGCTTCGCCGATACCGATAAGACGGCTAGATGGGCGGCAACAGTGTTCCTTGGGGTCGGTTGTGAGTCATAGGTTCCGCCTGAGTCGGAGATCGCAAGCCATGTCGACATGAACGAGTGAGGAGGATTGGACGCACACGTTCGAGTATCCGGGCTTGCCTGCCGCGCGGCTGACCGTCCGGCCGCGCGGAAGTCGTTCACGGCAGGACGTCTACGCGTCAATTCAGGAATTCGAACCGATGACGCGCATCGCTTGGGGTGGCAGTCCGAAGATCTCGCGAAGGTCGCCATGCAGCGAAACGGATAACCCAGCGCCGTTGAGGGCCGGGGAATCAAGACCAACACGGATCGGAGAAGTATTATGAGCTATGCGATTGTAGGATTCGGTGCGGTAGGCCAGGCCCTCGCCCACGCCTTCGCCCGTAAAAACATCGACGTGACCGTCGCGAGCCGCCGGCCGCTCGAGGCGCTGGCGCCGCAGGCTCGGGCGATTGGACCCACGGTCGTCGCCAAGTCGCTGCGGGATGCACTCGAGGCCGACACAATCATCTTGGCGGTCCCGTTCGGGGAGCATCGCGAGGTTGCGAAGGTCCTGCCGAGTTGGAAAGGCAAGACGGTCATCGACGCGATGAACGCGTTTCCAGTCCCTGAAGAGCTGGACGGTCTCCCGTCCTCCGCCTTCGTCGCGAAGGCGTTCACCGGCGCCAAATTCGTGAAAGGGTTCAATCACCTGATTGCGGCCACCCTGGCTGCCGATCCGATCGTCGAGGGCGTGCACCGGGTCGTCTTTCTGTCGAGCGACGACGAGGACGCGACCGCTCCGGTGGCGGCCTTGGCCAAACAACTCGGGTTCGCACCCGTCAAGCTGGGAAAGCTCAACGAGGGTGGCGCGCTGGTTCACGCACGCGGCCGCACGTGGGGCCAGCTCATCTTCCAGGACCTGTTCAAGAAGGAGCAGTAATCGATCTACGACCGTGTGGTCGACGCCGAGAACTGGTCGCGCGCTAACTTCTTCGAGCAGCGCGCGACCGAATATTTGAAGGCCACAAAGTCGCGAAGGTTGGGGTGGGCCCGACGGGGTATGGGCGCCGTTCGAAGAGCGGGGAGACGCCCGACACAGCGGCAGATCTGCCGGTCGCCTAGAACCTATCGGCTGCTATCGATGGCCTAGGATTCGCTCGAGTGTCCTCTGCTATCCGATACTACTCCACCGCACTCCCTCCTCACTCCCACTCGATCGTGCCTGGCGGTTTGCTCGTCACGTCGTAGACGACGCGGTTAATGCCGCGCACCTCGTTGATGATGCGGGTGGCGGCGGCGCCCAGGAATGCCATGTCGTAGTGGTAGAAATCCGCAGTCATGCCATCTACCGAGGTGACGGCGCGCAGCGCGCAGACGAATTCGTAGGTGCGGCCGTCACCCATCACGCCGACGGTCTGCACCGGCAGCAGCACGGCGAAGGCCTGCCAGATGGCGTCGTAGAGGCCGGCCTTGCGGATCTCATCCAGATAGATGGCATCGGCCTCACGCAGGATCTCCAGCTTTTCGCGGGTGATGCCGCCCGGGCAGCGGATGGCGAGACCGGGGCCGGGGAACGGATGCCGGCCGATGAAGCTGTCGGGCAGGCCGAGCTCCTTGCCGAGCGCCCTCACCTCGTCCTTGAACAATTCGCGCAGCGGCTCGACCAGCTGCATGTTCATGCGCGCGGGTAGGCCTCCGACATTGTGGTGCGACTTGATCGTCACCGACGGTCCGCCGGTGAAAGAGACGCTTTCGATGACGTCGGGATAGAGCGTGCCTTGCGCCAGGAAATCGGCGCCGCCGAGCTTCTCGGCCTCCTCCTCGAACACTTCAATGAACAGCCGGCCGATGGTCTTGCGCTTCTTCTCCGGATCCGACTCGCCCTCGAGCGCGCCGATAAAACGGTCCGAAGCATCGACCAGGATCAGCGGCAGATTGTAGTGCTGGCGAAACATCTCCACCACGCCGGCCGCCTCGTCCTTGCGCATCAGCCCGTGGTCGACGAGGATGCAGGTCAGCTGATCGCCGACCGCCTCGTGGATCAGCAGGGCCGCGACCGAGGAATCGACGCCGCCCGAAAGCGCGCAGATCACCTTGCCCTTGCCAACCTGCTTGCGGATCGTCTCGACCGCGTGCTCACGGTAGGCCCGCATCGTCCAGTCGCCTTCGATGCCGGCGATGTTGTGGACGAAGTTTTGGAGCAGCCTGGCGCCGTCCGGCGTGTGCACCACTTCGGGGTGGAACATGAGGCCGTACATCTTGCGCTCGACATTGCCGAAGATGGCGAAGGGCGAGCCCTCCGATTTTCCGAGCACCTCGAATCCCTTCGGCAGGGAGATGACACGGTCGCCATGGCTCATCCACACCTGGTGGCGCTGGCCGGGCGCCCACAGGCCCTCGAACAACGGGCTGTCCTTGGCGATCTCGACGAAGGCGCGGCCGAACTCGCGATGGTCGGAGCTTTCGGCGACGCCGCCCATCTGCACGCACATCGCCATCTGGCCATAGCAGATGCCGAGCACCGGCACGCCGGCGTCGAAGACGATCTGTGGCGCGCGCGGACTGCCGATGTCGCTGGTCGAGGCCGGACCGCCGGACAGGATCACCGCCTTTGGATTGATGCGCTTGAACGCCGCCTCAGCCGACTGGAAGGGCACGATCTCGGAAAAGACGCCGGCCTCGCGAATGCGGCGGGCAATCAACTGAGTGAACTGGCTGCCGAAATCGACAATCAGGACGGTGTCGGGATGATTGGCTGTTTTCATGGCGAGCGTTTAAAGAAAGAAACGAGTCGGCGCAATGGGTTGCGGGGCGTCTCTCTCACTCCGAATCCGCATCTTAATGGGACAGGTCAAAACTGCAGCGTGTCAGACGCGATCGCCTGTTCCAGCAGTTGCACCGCCCCGGCCAGCTTCTCGTCGATGACATGCAGGTATTCCGTCCAGTCGCCGACGTGTCTCAGATCGGCCGCCCCGTCGGAAATGCCGCGCAGGCCGATAAGCGGCACGTCGAACAGCTGACAGGCGCGCAGGCAGGCGAAGGTCTCCATGTCGACCATATCAGCGGCGACCGCGTCGTAGGCGGCGCCGAAGACGATTGCCGCGCCGGTGGACAGCGTCGCCGGCCTGATGCCCGGTATCCTGAACGGTAGCGGCACACCGACAGGCAGGTCGAGAAACGGCGTGGCGCCCTTCTCGAAACCCAAGGGCGAAGCGTCCATGTCGCGGTAGGCGACCGAAACGGCCTGGTAGATTTCCGTCTGCTCCAGCATCCGGCTGCCCGCCGAACCGAGCGACACGACCAGATCCGGCAGCGCCTTCCCGGCGTGCAGCCGGGACAGTTCGGCGCTGAGCCCGACGCCGGCCTCGACCGGCCCGACGCCGGTCATCAGCGGCGTGAACAGCCGCTGCAAGTGTGGGCCGTATTCGGCTTCGGCCGCCATGACGAAGAGAACGGACTTGCCGGAAATCAGGGTGAGCTCACCAGGTGTCTTGCCGGCCATGATCGTCTGTCCTCCCCTGCCCGTTCCTCAGCCCTCGATATCGTCGCGGCCGAGCACCGTCATCATCGTTCCGGTCATCGTGGCGATCAACTTGGCCTCGCCGTCGGTGGCGAACGCATAGGCCTGGCCATCGGCGACGATAATGGTGCGACCGGGCTTGGTCACCGAGCCGCGGAACAGGAAGCGCTCGCCCCGGCCGGGCGCCAGCAGATTGACCTTGAACTCGATGGTCAGCACGCCGGAATTTTCCGGCATCAGCGAGAATGCCGCATAGCCACAGGCCGAATCGAGAGCCGTCGAAATGACGCCGGCATGAAGAAAGCCGTGCTGCTGGGTCAGTGCCGACGAATAGGGCATTTCGATCTCGATGATACCGGGCGTCACCAGCGTCAGCTCGGCGCCAATCGTCATCATCGCGTTCTGGCGCGCGAAGGACGTCCTGACGCGGTCCTCATAATCGGGAGCAGGAACGATCTTTGCTGCCATGGCCGTCGCCCTTCGTTTCTCGACAAATCTTATTGCAGAGGCATTTATCGCAGAGGGGTGGGCGGCAGGCAATCGCAAATGCTGCACTGCAGCAATTGGCTAAACCTGCTGATAAGAAGCGAGATCGGCGACATCCGGCAACCGTTCAGCCAGCCCGCCGCAGCGCGCAGAAATAAAAGCCGTCGGTGCCGCTCAGCAACGGCGACAGCGAAATGCCGCCCGCGGCGCCAATACGCACTGCCGCTTCGTGGCCCGCAAAACGGCTGTCCCAAAGCTGGCGGTGATCGACCGGGACAAAGCCGGGATGGCGGTCCCGGAAGGCCGAAACCTGGTCGCCATTCTCCTCGTCGAACACCGAACAGGTGATGTAGACCAGCAGGCCGCCGGGTTTGACGAAGTCCTTGGCGGCATCGAGTATCGTCTCCTGCTCGCCCTTGCGGGCGTCGAGCTGCCTTTGCGTCAGCCGCCATTTGGCATCCGGCCGGCGCCGCCACGTGCCGCTGCCGGTACAGGGCGCATCGATCAGGACGATATCCATGTGCTTGCCGAGCGGCGCAAGCTCGGCCGGCTTGGTGACGATCTGCACATTGCGGTTTTCCGAGCGGCGGATGCGGTCGAATATCGGCGCCAGCCTTGCCTTCTCGGCATCGTGGGCGAAGATCTGGCCGCGATTGTCCATCGCCGCGGACAGCGCCAGCGTCTTGCCGCCGGCGCCGGCACAAAAGTCGAGCACCTGCATGCCAGGCTCGGCGCCGGCCAGTTCGGCTGCAATCTGCGAACCTTCGTCCTGAACCTCGAACCAGCCTTTCTGGAAGGCCGGTTCGGCCTGCACGTTCGGGTGCCTGCCGTCGCCGTCGATCGGCGGGATGCGGATGCCGTGCGGCGCGATCCGCGCAGGCTTGGCGCCGGTCTCCGCCAATTCCGCCAGCACCTTGCCACGATCGGCCTTGAGCGTGTTGACCCTGAGGTCGAGCGGCGGGCGAGTGCCAAGCGCGGCACCCTCTTCCACCCAGGCCGTGCCGAACGCCCGCTCGAACAGCGGCATGCACCAGTCAGGGATGTCTGCCCTGACAGCCGGCGGCGCGTCGGTGAGCCGGCGAGCGGCGAGGGTTTTCAATTCGTCGGCGTTCAGCAGCGGCGGCGCGAACTTGTCGCCCTCGAGCGCCTCGTTCAGCGACTGCGCCGTCTGGCCCCACTCGAGCAGCAGCGCGCCGAAGCCGATGGCGCGCGGCGTGTCTTCGCCCAACAGCCAGCCGGCCGAGCGCTTGCGGCGCAGCGCGTCATAGACGATGTTGCCGATCGCGGCGCGGTCGCCGCCACCGGCGAAGCGGTGCGACAGGCCCCAGTCCTTCAGCGCATCGGCCACCGGCCGGTGGCGCCGGCCAATGTCGTCAAGCACTTCGATGGCTGCCGCCAGCCGCCCGCCCAGTCTCATTGTCGTCTTCCATTACTCAGCAAAATAAAATCCGGCCCTGCTCTTAGAGCTTTTCGTGTCCTGATTGAAACAGTTCTGTTTCCCCGACGGCGAGACAATCCATGCAAGGCGGGTGACGAATGTGGGTTCGTGCATCGCGAGCCGCCGCCACCAAGCGGGCGTCGGCATGCGGAACCAAATAATTCGATCAATATATTACAAGCTTCTAATGTTCTTGTCTGGCGGGCGCAAGCACGCCGGCTGGTGCAACTGCTCTGCTTTGCAACTTTTGCGGTTGCGAATACTCTTTGCGCGGTGATTCGCGTCGCAGAAAAAGGCGGAGCCGCGGGTCGATACGAGGAGAGGGCAATGAAAACTTATCTGGCGGAAGTTCTAGGCACGTTTCTATTGGTGTTCATCGGCACGGCTTCGGTGGTGACGGGCGGCTTCGGCGGCGCGCTGCCGCTTGGCCAGGAAGGTATCGGTCTGGCATTCGGCATCGGCCTGATTGCGGCGGCCTATGCGATCGGCCCGATTTCCGGCGCGCACCTCAATCCGGCGGTGACGCTCGGTGTGTTCCTCGCCGGGCGGATGCCGGCCAGGGACGTCATTCCCTACTGGATCGCGCAGGTCATCGGCGCCATCATCGCATCGCTGGCACTGTGGATCATCGTCTCCGGACAGGTCGGCGGCCACACCGGCGGCTTCGGCGCCAATGGCTGGGACGTGACGAAATGGGGCGTCAGCTCGGCCTTCCTGTGGGAGCTGATCGGAACCTTCACCTTCGTCACGGTGATCCTCGGCGTCACCAACGCCAAGCACACCACGGCCTTCGCCGGCCTCGTAATCGGCCTGACGCTGGCCGGCCTGCATTTCGCCATCATCCCGGTGACCGGCACATCGCTCAACCCGGCCCGTTCGATCGGACCGGCGCTGTTTTCGGGAACTGCGGCGATCGGCCAGCTGTGGCTGTTCATCGTCGCGCCGCTGATCGGCGGCGCCATTGCCGGCGTGGTTGCCAAGGCCGGCATTTTCGAGAAGGACTGACTTTTCGGAGGCCCAACGAAAAGGCGCGGGTCGAGGCCCGCGCCTTTTTTGTTGCGTCGAGAACTTCGTGTGCTGGATCAGGCCGCGAGGTCAAAACGGTCGGCGTTCATCACCTTGGTCCAGGCCGCGGCGAAATCCCTGACGAACTTCTGCCCGGCGTCGGCCGAGCCGTAAACCTCGGCAAGTGCACGCAACTGCGCGTGCGAGCCGAAGATCAGGTCGGCGCGGGTGCCGGTCCACTTGACCGCCTTGGTCTTGCGGTCGCGCGCTTGGTAGACTTCAACGGAGCCGGCGGCCGGATCCCAGACCGTATTCATGCTGAGCAGGTTGACGAAGAAATCGTTGGTCAACGTGCCCGGCCTGTCGGTGAACACCCCGTGCTTCGACTGGCTGGTGTTGGCGCCGAGCACCCGCAAGCCGCCGACGAGCACAGTCATCTCCGGCGCCGTCAAGGTCAGCAGCTGCGCCCGGTCGACCAGCATCGCTTCGACCGACATCGGCGGCTTGCCCCTGACGTAGTTGCGGAAGCCATCGACTTTCGGCTCGAGCGCGGCGAAGGACTGGACGTCGGTCTGTTCCTGCGAGGCGTCCATGCGGCCTGGCGTGAACGGCACCTTGACGTCATGGCCGCCGTCCTTGGCCGCCTTCTCGACCGCGGCGACGCCGCCGAGAACGATGAGGTCGGCAAGCGAGACTTTCTTGTCGCCGGACTGCCCGGCGTTAAACTCGCTCTGGATGCCTTCGAGCTTTTCGAGCACGTTGGCCAGCTGCGCCGGCTGGTTGACCTCCCAGTCCTTCTGCGGCGCCAGGCGGATGCGGGCGCCGTTGGCGCCTCCGCGCTTGTCGGAGCCGCGGAAAGTCGAGGCCGAGGCCCAGGCGGTCGAGACCAACTCGGACACGGACAGGCCGGAGGCCAGGATCTTCGCCTTCAGCGAGGCGATATCCTGTTCGCCGACCAGTTCGTGGTCGACTGCCGGTATCGGATCCTGCCAGATCAGCTCTTCCTTCGGCACGAGCGGGCCGAGATAGCGGACGACGGGACCCATGTCGCGATGGGTCAGCTTGAACCAGGCGCGCGCGAAGGCATCGGCGAACTGATCCGGATTCTGGTGGAACCGCCGCGAGATCTTCTCGTAGGCCGGGTCGACGCGTAGCGCGAGGTCGGTGGTCAGCATCGCCGGGGCGCGGCGCTTCGAGGCATCGTGCGCATCCGGCACGGTGCCTGCACCGGCGCCGCCCTTCGGTGTCCACTGATGGGCGCCGGCCGGGCTCTTGGTCAGTTCCCATTCGTAGTTGAACAGATTGTCGAAGAAGTTGTTGCTCCATTTGGTCGGCGTCGTGGTCCACGTCACCTCGAGGCCCGAGGTGATGGCATCGCCGGCAATGCCGGTGGCATGCTTGCTCGACCACCCGAGGCCCTGCGCTTCGATGCCTGCGCCTTCCGGCTCCGCCCCGACCAGCGACGCATCGCCGGCGCCGTGGGTCTTGCCGAAGGTGTGACCGCCGGCGATGAGCGCCACGGTTTCCTCATCGTTCATGGCCATGCGGGCGAAGGTTTCGCGGATGTCGCGTGCCGAGGCCAATGGATCGGGCGTGCCGTTCGGCCCTTCCGGGTTGACGTAGATCAGGCCCATCTGCACGGCGCCGAGATGGCCGTGAAGTTCGCGGTCGCCGGAATAGCGCTCGTCGTCGAGCCACTTGGTTTCCGACCCCCAGTCCACGTCCTGCTCGGGCTCCCAGACATCGGCGCGCCCGCCGGCAAAGCCGAAGGTCTTGAAGCCCATCGATTCCAGCGCGACGTTGCCGGTGAGGATCAACAGGTCGGCCCAGGAGATCTTCCTGCCGTATTTCTGCTTTATCGGCCACAGCAGCCGGCGCGCCTTGTCGAGATTGGCGTTGTCCGGCCAACTGTTGAGCGGCGCGAAACGCTGCTGGCCGGCGCCGGCGCCGCCACGTCCGTCGCCGATGCGATAGGTGCCGGCGCTGTGCCAGGCCATGCGGATGAAGAGCGGGCCGTAATGGCCGAAATCGGCCGGCCACCAATCCTGCGAATCGATCATCACCTGATGCAGATCCCTGATCACTGCATCGAGATCGAGGCTCTTGAATTCCGTGGCGTAGTCGAAGTCCTCGTCCATCGGGTCCGAGAGGCTGGACTGCTGGTGGAGGACGGCAAGGTCAAGCTGGTTCGGCCACCAGTCACGATTGCTCCTCCTGGCCGACCCATGTGGGACCGGGCATTTGCCGGCGCTGTTGTCGTCGGTTTTCGCGTCCATCTTTGCCTCCGATTTTGTTGATTTTCCGGGATTTTGTTGATTTTCCGGGCAGGGCCAGCGGCCACGCCATTCTGGAATGGTTCCAGATTAGCCTGCCCAGCCGATAAAGACAAATTGCCTTTGCTGTTTATTCTGATAGGTTTTCCTTATGATTGGCTTGACCGTCCGGCAGATGCATTATTTCGAAGCGCTGGCGCAAACGCTGCATTTCGGCCGCGCCGCCAAACTCGCCGGCGTCAGCCAGCCGGCGCTTTCTTCGCAGATCGCCGAGATGGAGCTGCGGCTCAATTGCCGGTTGTTCGAGCGCGGCGGCAAATCGGTGCGGATGACCGACGAGGCGCAGGCCCTGCTGCCGCGCATCGAGCGCATTCTTGCCGACGTCCGCGACGTCGAGGCGACGGCCCGGCGCGGCCGCCCGGCGCTGGAGGGCCGCTTTCGGCTCGGCATCATCCCGACGGTGGCGCCCTATCTCTTGCCGCATGTGCTGCCGGAACTGAAACGGCATTTTCCGGCCTTGCAGCTCGAATTGCGCGAGGCGGTGACCGCCTCTCTGGTCGAGGACACGGCTTCGGGAAAGCTCGACGCCTTCGTCGCGGCGTTGCCTCTCGATTACCCAGGCCTGGTCACCGAGGCGCTGTTCTCCGACCGGTTCTTCCTGGCCGTGCCGGCCGGCGACCCCGCCTTCGCCTCACCGCCGGTGGCGCCGGAAAGCCCGGCGCTGGAACGGCTGATGCTGCTGGAGGAAGGCCACTGCCTGCGCGAACAGGCGCTCGCCGTCTGCGGCAGCGTGCGGCCGGTGGCGATGGCAAGCTATGGCGCGACCAGCCTGACGACGCTGCTGCAGATGGTGGCGCACGGGCTCGGCGTCACGCTTATCCCGGAAATGGCGGCAGGGCCGGCCAGCACTATCCCCGATCTGAAGATCGTGCCGTTCCAGGACCCAATGCCGCAACGCACGATCTGCCTCGCCTGGCGGCGCAACAAGGTCCGCCACGACGAATGCGTCGAACTGGCCAAGATCATCCGCGGGCTGGATGCGGCGGTGCTGGCGGCGTGAGCGGCGGGGGGTGTCGGTCAATGGTCTGGTTTAGGCCGAAGCGGACCGCAAGCCCCTTCTAAAGGAACGACTTCAACCTTTTTAGTCTGGTGCTGACCCGAAGTCGACCTTCGCACCTGAATGGCTGCTTTGCGCCGCATCACAGCCGTTGGGTAGGGAAGATGGTCATCCCGAAAGCCGAAAGTCCCGTTTGTTCGAATGATGACAACTAAGGAAATAGGAAACAGCCTTTGCGCGCAATTCCGAGAATACAATAGCGGTGAGGGCCGCGATCGGTGAGGTTCAGTGATGAATCATGCGCAGAGTACCAGGTCAAAATGTCTCCGCTGTGACTTCACCTTTATTAAACGACGGCCCTTGATTTTACTTCACGAGATACGCGGCAGGGGGTGCAACGCCATACCATCCCTCATTCCGTTATGCCTCGTTCTGCTGTTGGGATCTCCGGCAAATGGTCAGTTGGCGCCCGAAGCGTCAGCGGTTGCCACAGCTAACGACAGCTCGTCGGTCGTGGTTTCCGAACACACCAAGGTCGGCAAAGAACCGGGCAAGCCACAACCGAGCGCGCTGGGATCCCGTATATCTAGAGAGCTGGTGCTCAGCGAAGCGCAGGCACTCAAAACACGGGCACTCAAGGAGGGCGCGCAAACGCCGCTCGGCGAGCATGAGGAGGCTTTACGCCGCGAATTGGCCGCAGCACGAGCGGAGCTGGACGCTATGCAGCGCGGCGCACGTGAGCTAAGCGCCCAGGCACACGTACTGGCAGACACGGTGGCTCAGCAAGCACAAGCCCTAAATGAGCAGCAGCGAACAGACGAAGCGCTCGCGCTCGATCTGGAGGCGGCGCAGCGCGTTATCGAAAGCTACAGGGCCGAAGCCAGTCTCTGGAATAGCGAGAAGGCTGCCGCGCTTGGAGCGCACCCCTCTATGGACGCATCCCAGCTTGCTGCGAAGCGAACGCTTGATGACGAGCGGCACAAGGTTGAGCTCTTGGAACAAGAACTTACCACGGCTCGCCAAACTATCGATGCTCTTAAGAAAGGCGCAAATCTTGCAGCCGTCGAGCAGGCCAACGCCATAAGGGACCGACAGGTGGCCGAGGCCGCTCTAAAGCAGGCTCGAGAAACACTCGAACGGGGACACGAACGAGCAGATTCAGCTGTACGTGACCTCGATATTGTTCGCCAGGAACGCGATGCTTTAAAGCAGAGCTCGGTAGATTTGAGTGCCGCGCTGGACCAAGAGCGTGAAAGGGCTATCGGTCTAGCCCGCAGCCTCAGTGCCGCGCGTGAGGCAATTGATATTGTCAAGGGTAAGCGTCGCACTGCGGCTGTGGAGCGCGCGCCGAAAGCACGTACCCCCGCGAGTGCACTTGCAAGCAGGTTATCGCATTCGGGCGCCCAACCAGCCCGTAAACCGGGCTTGCCGAAAAAACAGAAAGTGAAGGTCCAAAAGTCGCCACAAACTGCTCTGCTGGCAACCATACCTCTTCCCGCCGCATTGCTTCCAACACGGCCATCCAAAAGCGGCGAGCCGCGCCAGTGAAGACTAGGGAGCGAAAGCCGCAGGGGAGATGACAATGAACAAGTATGTCGCAGCCGCGTTGACGATCGGGATCACAATTGGGCCTGCCTCGGCTCTTGAAGCAGGTGTGGGCGGTAGGGCCGGCGGTGTCGGGGTCAGTGCTGGAGTGAGCGCCGGTTCGCAAGGCGTATCTGTGGGGGCGAGCACGAGCGTCGACGGCGTAGGCGGAGCAAATGTTGGAGCTTCGGTCGGTGCAGATGACGGATCAGTCGACGCAGGCGTTAGTGCCAGCGGCAACATTGGTGACACAAGCACAAGTGCCAGTGTGGGCGACGATCCGTCCGCCGAAAATGAAGCGGCTACCGCACCCGACAGTTCGACTGCAGTGACAGCCCCTTCCTCTGCCAAGACCGCCAGGCAATCCATCGTCCTGCCACCCGTCCTCAGGCCTTCCAAAGCCGGTGGGGGTGACTCCACCAAGGGGTATCCCTTTGGATCTCTGGGACCACTGACAGCGAAACCCGGTACGCCGGTTGCGGTGGTGCGAGCCTGCCGCGCGGCGATCATGGCCGCTGCGACGCCGCTTGGCGCCGTCCGTGTCCACGCGGTAAGCGCAGGCGCCTTGCGTCAACTTCGGGGTGCACTCACGGCGCCGATCGAGGTGCGAATAGACTACGCAAGAAAGGGTGGCATCGAAGTCCGACAGGCGCAAGTCAGTTGTCGCCTCGATGGGTCGGGCAGGGTCATTGCAATAATATAGTACCAAGCCTGATTGCCGGCGCTGCCGCACGCCGACAGCGGCACGATCCGCTTCGCCATCTACAAGGCGGCCTTCTTCGTCGGTGGCGCCGGAGGTGTTGGTCAAAGGTTCGGTTTGAGCCCCGAAGCGAACCCGCAAGCCCCTTCGAAAGGAACGACTTCAGTCGCTTTCCCAGGCTGCGAGCAACGGGCCTTTGCTTCCATAGACAGGGTCCTTGCGCGGCCGGCCAACCTTGGGGATCGTTACGACCGCCTTGGCATGGTAGGCGGCAGTCGTGCACAGGTCATAGGTGCCGGATTGAGGATAGGCGCCGACGACTAGAAAATCGTCGGATGCGGAAAGACGCTGGTGCCCGGTGCCGGCCGGAAGCACCGCGACGTCGCCGGCCTTCAGCGACAGCGTTCGTCCCATCTTGCCGCCAAAGCGAACCTTGGCCGTGCCGCGCGCGACGCCCAGCACCTCATGTATGCGCGAATGGTAGTGAACGTAGTTGTAGATGCCGTTGCGCCAGCTATCGCCCCAGCCATTGGCTTCAAAAAGCGCCTCCATGACAGCCGCCGGATCGAAGTCTTCGGGCAGCGTCACGGCGCCGCGATAGACGACCAGCGGCCAGAACGGATGGTTGGGCACCAGCCCGTCATCCCTGAACCGAAATGCATTCGCTTTGCGCGGCCTCAGGAGGTCGGCGACCTCTCGCCTGTCTGGCCTGGCGATGCCGGTGACCTGCTCGACGGCCTTCTTCGTGGTTTGCAGAATGCTCATGGGGTGGCCCTTGGGTGGTTTGGAGCTCCATGCCGGTTAATCGGCTGCGTGGCGGTTGGTTCCGCTAGGGTTAGAGTTCCGCGATCTGCACCATGGCGGCTCCGCAACAAGGTCCGGCAAATCCTGAATGGCTGCTTTGCGCCGCATTTTTGCCGTTCAGACCACCATTGCAGCTTCCCGAAAGCTGACGGTCTGCTAAGCCGGCACTAAGGCCTCGAATGGGGTGGTAGCGGTTACTCCGCCGGTCAGCCCGCTGCCCAACGATAATAGTCGCGTTGATGTCAATGCGAGCATCCCAAATATCATGCAAGTACTCCTAGGCTATCCGCCCGGGTGGTCGTTGCCACCGTGCGCGGCGATGAACATGGCGACGGCCGACCGGCAATAGGATTCGATTTCGTTGTCGTCCTCTGCTCTC
>NZ_JAMYOU010000023.1:0-79070 GCF_040319995.1 Mesorhizobium sp. M0815
CCCCCCGCGGCCCAACCACCCGCCCCCCCCCCCGCGCGGCGGGGGGGGGGGCGGGCCGCCCCCCCCCCCCCGCCCTCCCCCCCCCTGCCATTCGCCCGTCTTTTGCGCTTCGGTTGAGGACAGATCGTAGCGGCCGATGCCGGCATGGGTGTCGATGACCCGAAACGCCTTGTCCTTCTGCTTCAGATATTCGATCAGCCGGCTGAGCACGGCATGCTTGACGACGTCGGCGAAGTTCCCGGCATGGTAGGCGTGGCGATAGTTCAATTGGAGCCCCTGCCCCAGCGCGGCGGTGGCGGCTGCGAGTTCGGATTTTCCGGCCGGCGGCCGCCGAAACGGAATGCCAGCGCCAGCCCGGCCAGGCCGGCCGCCATCAGGGAAAAACCGACCGGCCGCGCCCGGCGGTCGACCTCGCCGGCAGCCGAGCGCAGGCCGAGGTCGACGGCCCGCATCGGAATGCCCTCGGCGTCGCCCGGACCGACGGTGAAGATGTAGGAACCGGGGGTAACGCTCGGGATCAGGCCGGCCTCGTCGCGAAAGATCCTGTCCGGCAGCTGTGGGCTGACCTGGCGCGGATTGTCGGAGTGATTGAACTGCAGCGTCGAGGCGAGCACCGTCCTGCCGCCGGTGGCGGCGGTCAGGGTCAGCACGGTGCGCTGCTGCGAGACGATGCGCTCGGCTCTTGCAGTGAGATCGACCAGCACGCGTAGCGGCCCGTCGCGTGCGCTCAGGGCCACCGTCACCGGCTTGAACCGGCCCTGGTCGTAAACCCGCCAGGTGCCGATCTCACGGCCGGAGAAATTGGTCATCGCCCAGGGATAGACGACGCCGATGCCGGTACCGATGAGCAGGATCAGAAGAAACAAAAAGCGCATGCGGACAATGCCCCGTTGATGCAACTACCTCGCATTGGCACCGTCGCGGATACGCTCCATCTCGTCCAGCAACATGTCGAGGCCTATATCGAAGGTCTTGTCAAAACCGGCTGTGCCGAAATATGCCCCGGCAGCCATGACGCCGGGGAAATCCCGCGCTAGCGCTTCATCGCTCACCGTGGTGACCGCCGAAGGCCCTTTGGCGTAGCCGGCCGTCTCGTCAAGGATCGCGCCCATCAGATAGTAGCTCGTGGCTCGGAACAACCGGGCGCTGAGTTCCAAACCGAAACCGCCGGCTTCGAACAGGCCGATCACGTCGTTCAGCTTGGCGAGACATGCCGGCGAATTCATGCGGTAGACCACAATGAACGGCGCAAAGGCCGGATGTTCGGTGGCGACCCGGCGGTATTCCTTCACGGCGACGTGGATCCGCTGGCGCCAACGCATGCCGTCGTCAGGAATCTTGATCGAGCTGATCTGTCGATCGACCAGTGCCTCGTAAAGATGCGCCTGGGAGGGGAAATGATGGTAGATGCTCATCGCTTCGCAGCCGAGTTCTGCCGCCAGCTTGCGCATCGAAAAGCCGGAAAGCCCCTCCCTCTCGATTACCTCGAAAGCCGCATCCTCGATCATCTCGCGAGACAGCCGGCCGCGCGTTCGCTTTTTTTTGACTGATATGTCCATGGTGCCGCTTGACAACTTACGCTGTAAGGTTAATTTTCGACATTACCTTACATCGTAAGGCCAACCAAAACCAGAGGAGAACGCCATGAACAGCTTCCATATCGTTTTCATTCCACGCCCTCTTCGCTTCATCATGCATCCTTGCTCGCCTCCACGGTCCACGCGCTGACCCTGACGCTGGCCTCCGCACCGGCCCGTGCCGACGACTATGACGCAACCATCAAGGACATCCAGTCGACCATGGGAGCTTGGAGCTCTATCTTCAACGGCATGCAGGTCGATTTCGATCTTCAACGGCATGCAGGTCGATTTCGATACGTTCAGGAGGGAGACGGGCGGTCAGTAATGCTTTCGTTTTTGGAGCGGGATGCGTTCAAACTGAATTCTCCATCCCGCTCTAACTGTTTGTGTGATCCGCCAGCACCTCATTGATAACCCGCCACGATTTTTCCGCCTCGCGCTGGTTGCCGTCATGTCCCGAAGCGACGATCAGCGCCTTCCAGAGCGCCCAGCCCCGAGCGCGCGCCCAGCTGTGCTCGTCAAGGGAAATGGCGTCGCGGAACGCCTGGCGGCTCTCGCCGTAAAATTCCGTCCATGCGATCACCAGGTCACAGGCAGGATCGCCGATAGCCGAACTGCCGAAATCGACGACCGCGCAGAGCTTGCCATCTTCGACGAGCAGATTGCCTGAGGCAACGTCGCCATGGACCCAGACCGGCGGCCCTTGCCATCGCGAGCCGAGCGCGGTCGCCCACACCGCCTCGGCGGTTGCCTTGTCGATGCGGCCGCCGAGCGCCGAAAGCGCGGCTCGGGTCTGGGCGTCGTAGACTGAAAGCTGGCCACCGCGGTGGAAATTATGCTGACCTGCCGGTGGTCCGCCAGCGGCGTCGATCCGGTAGAGCGCAACCAGAAAGCCGGCCAGCGAACGAGCGAATTCATTGAGATCGGCAATCAGCCCACCAGCCGCCGGCCGACCGCGAAGCCAGCGATAGACGGACCAAGGCCATGGATAGCCTTCACCGGGCGCGCCTCTGGCCAGTGGCACCGGTATCGGCAGAGGCAAGTGAGGCGCGAGGCGAGGCAGCCAGCGATGCTCCTTCTCGACCTGGGCAACATAGGCGGCAGCGCTGGGCAGCCGCACCGACATTCGATCGCCCAGCCGGAAGGTGCGGTTGTCCCAGCCGCCAGGCTCGACCGGCTCTACCGGCAGGTCCGCCCATTCAGGGAACTGCGCGGCAATCAAGCGGCGAACAAGTGCGGCATCTATCGATATGCTTGGTGTTTGATCATCAGGCGGCATCGGGCTTGCTCAGGTCTTCTAAGCCTTGCGTTCCCAGCGCCGGTCCGGTGTTTGCTGCCAGTAGGTCACGGTGTGGCCGGCCTCCTTCATTGTCTTCCAGTGCGTGCGTGCCGCCTCTAGCTGGGCTGCATCGTGGCCGTCGAACAGGAACACGGCGCGCTGGTAGCCGCCAAGCTCCGGCGGCACCGCGCCATCGACCAGGAAGCGTATCTGCGCCTGGTTCGGATTGTCAGGTCCGACGGTCAGAAGCACCGGCTGCTCGGCGGGATGGGCTTCGCGGTCCGTTGCATGGGCCAGGAACGAATCGTCCCGGAAAGTCCACAGATGCTGGTCCAGCGCGTCGCGCCGTTCCTCGGTGCCGGTCTGCACCACGGCGCGCCAGCCGCGATCGATGCTGCGCTCCAGGAGGCCGGGCAGCGCGTCCTCCAGGGTCGATTCGGTCAGGTGATAGAACAGGATTTCGGCCATGACTTCAGTCTAAATCATTTGGCGCGCCGCTCATTGCTCGTAATGATCGCGCACCAATCGGTCGAGCAATCTGACGCCGAATCCGGAAGCCCATGACTGGTTGATCTCGTTGGAGGGCGAGCCCATCGCGGTGCCGGCAATGTCGAGATGCGCCCAGGGCGTGTCCTTGACGAAGCGCTGCAGGAACTGCGCGGCGATGATGGCGCCGCCATAACGGCCGCCAATATTCTTCATGTCGGCATTCTTGGACTCGATCAGCTTGTCGTATTCGGCGCCGAGCGGCATGCGCCACAACCGCTCCTGCGTCGCCTGACCGGCCGCCGTCAGCCGGTCCGCCAGCTCGTCATTATTAGAGAACAGGCCGGCATAATGCTGGCCGAGCGCGACCATGATGGCGCCGGTCAGCGTCGCCAGATTGATCATGAATTTCGGCTGGAAGCGGTCGTTGCAGTACCACAGCGCATCGGCCAGCACGAGGCGGCCCTCGGCGTCGGTGTTGAGCACTTCGATGGTCTGGCCAGACATCGAGGTGACGATGTCGCCCGGTCGTTGAGCGTGGCCGTCGACGGCGTTTTCGACCAGCCCGACAATGCCCACGACATTGACCTTCGCCTTGCGCGCGGCCAGCGCGTGCATCAGCCCGGTGACGGCAGCAGCGCCGCCCATGTCGCCCTTCATGTCCTCCATACCGGAGGCCGGTTTGATCGAATTGCCGCCGGTGTCGAAGGTGACTCCCTTGCCGACGAAGGCGACCGGGCTTTCCTTGGCCTTGCCGCCGTCCCACCGCATGACGGCGATGCGGGCGCCACGCGGCGAGCCCTGCGCTACGCCCAGCAGCGAACCCATGCCGAGCTTCTTCATCTCCTTCTCGGCCAGGATCTCGACCGTGACGCCGAGCGCCTCCAGTTGGGCGATGCGGGCGGCGAATTCCACCGGTCCCAACACATTGGCCGGTTCATTGACCAAATCGCGCGCCAGCAAGACGCCGTCGATCACCGCCGCTTCATCGGCAAAGGCCTTCTTTGCGGCCGCCGGATCGGCCGTGTGAATGGTCACCTTTACCGGCTTTTTTGGCTCACGCTTGCCGTCACCATTGTCCTTTTTGGTCTTGTACTTGTCGAAGGAATAGCTGCGCAGCAGGATGCCCGCGGCAAGCTGAACGGCTTGCCTGCCGCTGACGGCGGCGCCGGGAAGATCGAGCACGACGGCCACTTCGGTTGCCTTGCGAAAGGATGCGGCAATCGTGCCGCCGAGCTTCAGCCAGGCGTAGTCATCGAGATTGGAGCCCTTGCCGGCGCCGACCGCCACCAGCCGCTCGAGCGACGTCCCTTCCGGTGCCAGCACTTCGACCTGGCTGGCGAATTTGCCGGTGAAGTCGGCGACGGGAAAGGCCCGCTCGAGGGTCTTTGCCGGATCGCAGGCCCTGACGGCATCACCGAGGCCGCCCTCGTCGGCCGCCAGAACGAAAACGCTGCCCTTTTTGGGCGCGGCGAATTTGGCGAAGGCGATCGAGGGTCTCGAATTCATCATGTCCTGCTTTCGGGGAAATGCGTTGGATTGTCGGGAGAGGCGTTCGATTGGGCAGATCGGACCTAAGATGCCGTGTTGTTGCGTCAGTGAGCGGCGGGTTGAAACAGCTCGATGACATTGCCGGATGGGTCTTCGAGCAGGGTCTGGGAACCGCCGACGCCCGTTATGATATCGTTGCGAAAGACAAGTCCAGCACTCTTGAGACGCGCAACCTCTTCTTTCAGGTCCGGCACCACCAGCAGGATGCGGTTCCAGCCTCCCGGCACCGGCTGCCGGCCGTCGGGCATCGCCCGTGCACCCGAACTGCCGGGTCCGCTTAGAAGGAGCCGTAACGCGCCGCGCGTGACGGAGGCAAAAGCCGGTCGCGCGTCCTGTTGGACGGTGAAGCCCAGATGTCCGCAATAAAAGTCGATCGAGGCGGCGACATCATCGACCATGTAGCGAATGCTGACTGGCGTCATGATCATTGACCTTTCGGTTCGAGAACGTTCCAACAAGGCGTATCTATTGCGGGGCGGACAGTCGGCATAGTCCTGCTCATTATCGCTGCTTGACAATCCGCGCCGCTATCGCCCTAGCCTGAATGCGGGCATTGGCGAAACAACCGCGAATGCTCGGCCGCATGCCGGTAAACCACAGACCGGGCAATCGCGGGTCGGCTTCGCCGCCGTTGAAAAGCGGAACGCCCTTGCCGTCGAGAACGCCGAGCTTGCCGACCATCTGCTCCAGCCCGGTCCGGTAGCCGGTCGCTGAGATGACGATATCGGGCGTGATAAACCTGCCGTCGTTCAATATGATGCCGTCGCGAGTAAATTCTCGCAATGGCGGCACCACCACGATCATGCCTGCCTTGATGGCGCGAACCGCGCCGTCATCGGCTGCGATCGCGGTGTAGTCGGCGCTCAGACGGCTCGCACCTCCTATGGAGGCCGGCGGAAGCCCGAATTTCGACAGGTCGCCGAAAACCAGGCGCTGGGTTGTCGCCATCACCGCATCGGCAATCCGTACCGGCAAGCGCGCCATGAAAGGCGAAAGCCTGTGGACGGCGATCTTGCAGATGCGTTTCGGCAGCAATGACGGACCATTGCGGGCCGACAGCCAGATGCTTTCGGCGTCTGCATCCGCAAGATGATTGAGGACGTCGAAACCCGAATTGCCTGCACCGACCACCAGCACCTTTTTGCCGGCATAGTCTTTCGCCTCGCCAAAATCTGCCGAATGGACGATCCGGCCGGCAAAATCCTTCATGCCTTTCCATGCGGGAATAAACGGCTGCC
The DNA here is from genome assembly GCF_040319995.1 of Mesorhizobium sp. M0815. Classification (NCBI taxonomy): domain Bacteria; kingdom Pseudomonadati; phylum Pseudomonadota; class Alphaproteobacteria; order Hyphomicrobiales; family Phyllobacteriaceae; genus Mesorhizobium; species Mesorhizobium sp. M0815. The sequence continues at coordinate 6,135 of NZ_JAMYOU010000023.1, forward strand.
GGTCGCGCCCGGTGGCGACGACGACATGGCGCGCCGGACGGGATCCGGAATTGGTCTGTACGGTCCAGTGATCGCCATCGAACGTGATCTCTTCGACGGCAACGCCGAATGTGACAGGCAGCCGGTGCACTTGGCTGAAATCGTTCAGATGGCGAATGACGGCGGTTCTGTGCGGGAAGGCCGGGGTGCCTGCGGGATAGCCGATGCCGGGCAGCGTCGAGAGATCGCGATGCGTGTTGAGGTGCAGACGTTGGTGCCGCCGATGCCAGGGCTCGGCAAGCCGGCTCTCCTTTTCCAGGACGAGCGTCGGTACGCCGGCCTTCATCAGGGCGTGGGCGGCGGCAAGGCCGGCCGCGCCGGCGCCGATCACAATCGCGCCATCAAAGACCGCTTCCCAACCGGTTTGACTGCGCAATTTTCCCGCTTCCATGCTGGGGCTCAACAGATCCTGACCCGTCTTATCACGCCGCCGCGGCGGCGATCGGCGCGACATTTGGTCGTTTTGCCGCATTTGACAAGACTTTGGCCGAAATCGCTCCCATATGCGACATTGAACCATCCACGATTCGTCGCGGCACGGCCCCGCTTCCCGCCGCAACCTGTTGTTAACCAACAATGTTCGCCCTTTCTTATCCATTGCCGCCGACACTCCGGCCCAGCGGAATTTGCGATACGGGACAGAACCCAGATCGAACCGCCAAACTGAGCCAGTTGTGCAGCCGGCGCCGGACGACTACCTTATTCCAAGGCATGATGCCGTTCGAAACCGCCGAGAAAAGCCTTCATGAAGGTCGTTGAACGTTACATCATGCGCCGTGCTTTCGCGGTATTCGCGCTGGCGCTCGTTTGGACGCTGGCGATCGTCTGGACGACTCAGGTGCTCGCCCGCATCGACCTCGTCACCGATAGCGGTCAGTCGGCCCTCACCTTCTTCGAAGTCGCAGCGCTGATCGTCCCGTCGATCGTTCCGATCGTCGTGCCGTTCGCCCTAGTCGTCGCGGTCGCGCAGATCCTCAGCGTGATGAATTCGGATTCGGAGCTGGCCGTCATCAATGCCGCCGGCGCTTCACGCTGGACCATCGTCAGGCCGATCATGCTTCTGGCACTCGCAGCCAGCGTTTTTTCGTTTGCTGTCGACAATGGCGTCGACCCTTACGCACGCCAGAAGAACCGCGAGTTGATTGCTTCGTCGCGTGCCGATCTGTTGTCGTTGATCATCCAGGAAGGCACCTTCCGCAAGATCGATGATGGCCTGTTCCTGCAGGTTGGCGAACGGCTTCCCGACAATCGCCTCGGCGGCATCTTCGTCGCCGACTCGCGCGAAGAAGGCGTCAATCTCATCTATTATGCCAAGACCGGCAGCATCATCGAACGCGGCGACGAGAAGGTGCTGATGATGAATGACGGCGTCATCCATCGCAAAACCATGACCGGCGACCTCTCGGTAATCCGGTTCACCTCCTACGCCTTCGACTTGTCCGCTTTCTTGTCGGCGTCATCTGACATTCTGCTTTTGCCGAAGGACCGGACGACCCAGTACCTGCTCAATCCCAGTCCGAACGACAAGATGTACCAGCAAAAGCCGAACAGGTACCTGGCCGAGCTCAACCAGCGTTTTTCCGAGTGGTCCTATTCGCTCGTCTTTGCGCTGATCGCGCTTGCGGTCGCCGGAGATGCGCGCTCGCATCGCGAGGCGCGCGTGCACCCGCTGATCACGGCAATCGCGATCGCGCTGTTCGTGCGCTGGCTCGGGTTCTTTGCCGCCGGCAAGGCCGACAAGGTGCCGCAATATGCCTATATGGTCTACGGCGTCCCGATCGTGGCATCGGCGATCGCTATCTGGTTCATCGTTTCCAACCGGACGATGGAACTGCCGGTTGCTTGGGCCGATTGGATAACCAATCTTGCCGGCCGCTTCAATGACGGCTGGAGCGCCGTCAAGCTCCGCTTTGCCCGGCGTGGCGCATCCGGACAGGGAGCCGGCTGATGGGCTGGACTCTGGGTCGGTACTTCTTCTTTCGCTATGTGACGATCACCATCTGGTTCTTCATCGGCCTTTTGGCGCTGGTGTTCCTGATCGATTTCACCGAGCTTTCCGGCCGCACGACCGGCGTGCCGGGCTTCACCTACGTAACTGCGTTCGCCATTTCGGGGCTCCGGATGCCGATGATCATGCTGCAGACGGTGCCGTTCGTCGGCCTGTTCTCGGCGATGGCGACCCTGGTGTCGCTCAACCGCAAATATGAATTGGTCATCGCCCGTTCCGCCGGGGTTTCCGCATGGCAGTTCCTGCTGCCGTGCTGCATGGGGGCGCTGCTGTTTGGGGCCTTGTCGGTTGGCGTCATCAATCCGATAGCCGCGCACGCCTATTCCTGGTCCGAGCAGATCGAGACCCAGCTCCGTTCGGGCAAGTCGAACACCGTCTCGGCCGACGCCGCGCCCTGGATCAGGCAGAAAACCAGCTCCGGCGATACCATCATCGGCGCGCGCGCCATTCTCAATCAAGGCCTGGAGATGGCCGACGCGGTCTTCTTCAGTTTCAGCCCGCAAGGCGACATCATCGAGCGCAAGGATGCCGCGCACGCCTTTTTGCGGGACGGCTACTGGGAATTGCGGGACGTCAAGGTGTTCCGGGACGGCACCATCCAGTCGTTACCCAGCGATCGGCTGCCGACCGATCTCAAGCCGGAATTCGTGCAAGAGCGGTTGGCGCGCCCTGAGACCATCCCCTTCTACGATCTGCCCGGCAAGATCGAGGTGGCCCGCTCCTTCGGCCTCAAGGCAAATGCCTTCGCCATGCAGTACGATTCCCTGATTGCGCTGCCCTTCCTGCTCGTCGCGATGACGCTGATTGCGGCAACGGTATCAATGCGATTTGCGAGGATGGGGCAGTCGGCGACGATGATTCTGGGTGGCATCGTGGCCGGCTTTCTGCTTTATGTCGTTTCGGTGCTGGTCAAGGCATTCGGCGTAGCGGGATTCGTACCCACTGCCGTAGCGGCTTGGGTCCCGGTTGTCGTGGCTATGTTCTTCGGGGTGACATTCCTGCTATACAAGGAAGACGGCTAGTGAGGGAGGCGGTTTTGCGCGGCCATAGGCACGCCGGTTTGGCACGCCTCTCTGCGGCGAGCGCCTTGGCATGCCTGCTTGCCGGCGCTGCCCCGGTTGCTCCGGTTTTCGCCCAGGACGTCAGTGAGCTGGCAACGAAGGTTCCGAGCGGCACGCAGATGCTGCTGGCAGCCGATACGCTGGTCTACGACAACGACAAGCAGACTGTGACGGCCGTCGGCGGCGTCCAGATCGACTATGGCGGCAACCGTCTCGTCGCCCAGCGGGTCGAATACAACCGCAACACCAAACGCCTCGTCGCCAGCGGCAATGTCGAGCTCGTCAACAGCGACGGCACCAAAATCTATTCGCAGTATGCCGACATCACCGACGATTTCGCCGACGGCTTCGTCAACGCGCTGCGTGTCGAGACCGTCGACAAGGCGTATTTCGCCGCCGAAAGCGCGGAGCGCATGGGCGGCGTGCTGACGACGTTCCACAATGGCGTCTACACCGCCTGCGAGCCGTGCGAGGACAAGCCCGACAAAGCGCCGACCTGGCGTATCAAGGCCAGGAAGATCATCTGGAACGGCGAGAAGAAGACGGTTCGCTTCGAGAATTCGAATTTCGAGTTCTTCGGCTTTCCACTGGCCTATCTGCCGGCTTTCGAGATCGCCGACCCGACGGTCAAGCGCAAGAGCGGCTTCCTGATCCCCGGCGTCGCCTACAAGAGCGATCTCGGCGTCGGTGTTAGAGTTCCCTATTATTTCGCGCTCTCGCCGACCTACGATCTAACTGTCACCGGCAGCGGCTATACCAGACAGGGTTTCCTCGGTGAGGCCGAGTGGAGGCAGCGCTTCAACAACGGTCAGTACAGCCTGAAGATTGCGGGCATCCGTCAAGAGAATCCCGACGCCTTCATCGACGACAATGGCCACAACGTCAGTTCGGGTACCGAGGGCGATCCGAACAGGTTCCGCGGCATGATGGGCACCCAAGGCCAGTTCGCCATCAACCCGCGCTGGGACTTCGGCTGGGACATCCTGCTGCAGAGCGACAAGAGTTTCTCGCGCACCTACGATATCGACGGCTTCAACGATAGCGTACACCGCTCCGAGGTGTACCTGACGGGGCTCAACGATCGCAATTATTTCGATGTGCGCGCCATGCACTTCGACGTTCAAGAAGACACCCTCGCTAGCGATCCGACCACCCGCGCCGCCAAGCAGCCCTGGGTGCTGCCCTCGCTCGACTACGCCTATATCCCCGACATGCCGGTGGCCGGCGGGCAGCTGTCGTTCGACGTCAACGCGCGGATCATAGACCGCGACAGACTCGATACGGCTCTTGCAGATTCGGGCATCCCTTCGTCCGTCAACAACGTCCGCGGCATCGACGGTCAATCCGGCCGCGTTACCGCTGAGGCCGAATGGAAGCGCACCTTCACCACCGATGGCGGGCTGCTGCTGACGCCGCTGCTGGCGCTGCGCGGCGACGCCGGCTATGTCAACGCCTCCTCGGCCTCGCTCGACGCCGTCAACCAGATGGCGACCAATCTCGGCGTTGACGACGACATGCGTTCGTCGCTTGCCCGCTACATGGCGACCGCCGGCCTTGAGATGCGCTGGCCGGTACTGTTCTCGATGACCAGTTCCAGCCATGTCTTCGAACCGATGGCGCAAGTGTTCATGCGTCCGAACGAGCAATATGTCGGCGGGCTGGCGGTCCCCAACGAGGACGCCCAGAGCTTCGTCTTCGACGCCACGACGCTGTTCGAGCGCGACAAATTCTCCGGCTATGACCGCATGGAAGGCGGCACGCGCGCCAATGTCGGGCTGCGCTATTCCGGCGCGTACGACAATGGCTGGAGCACCAATGCGGTGTTCGGCCAATCCTACCAACTCGGCGGCCAGAACTCGTTCGGCACGCCGGATCTGGTCAATGTCGGCGCCTATTCGGGTCTTGAAACCGCAACCTCCGACTATGTCGGCCTTGTCGGCTTCAATAGCCCCAGCGGATTTTCCGGCTCGGTCAGCGGCCGTTTCGACGAGCAAAGCTTCGAGGTCCGCCGCGCTGAGGTAAAGGCCGCCTTTTCAGGCCTGCCCGTATCGCTGAGCGCCAAATACGCCTTCATCCAGGCGCAGCCGCTCTATGGCTTCTCCACGGATCGCCATGAGATCACGCTCGGCGCCTCGACGCATCTTGCTGAGAATTGGCGCGTCTTTGGCACCGGCACGTATGATCTGGAGCAGAGCATCCTGGTCAAGGACGGGGTCGGCTTTGCCTATAGCGATTCGTGCTTTACCTATTTGATGACGTTTTCGGAAAGACGTGACTTGAACACCAAGGAAGTATCGCAGAACGTCGGCTTCAACCTGTCGTTCCGCACGCTCGGCGATTTCGGCTCGTCGCAACGCTCCATCGACACCATCCAATAAGGGGAGCAGCAGTCGGCAACGGGGCGGCTGGCGGACGACATTGTTTCGCCGCATAGAGCAGGCACGAATTTCCGCGGCCTGAACTGGGACAGGTTGGGCCGAATCGAGATGGAATTGGGATGCTTTCGATGAGGAAATACCTCTTTTCGGCAGGCTTCGCGCTGCTGGTGGCGGTCTCGATCACCGCAGTGATGCGGCCGGTTTTCGCCAGCGAGATCAAATACGTCGTCAACAATATACCGATCACCACCGGCGACATCCAGCATCGCGCGGCTTTCCTGCGCCTGCAGCACAAAAAGGGCGATGCCGGCCAGGAAATGATCGACCAGACGCTGCGGATGGCCGAAGCCAGGCGGCTCGGCATCCGCATCAGCGACGCGCAGGTCGATGCCGCTTATCAGCGTTTCGCCACGAGCAACAAGATGCCGCTCAAGCAGCTTGACGGCGCCATGGCGCAATCCGGCGTCTCCAAGGAGCATTTCAAGGAGTTTATCCGGGCGCAGATGGCCTGGAACCAGGCGCTGACCGCGCGTCACCGTTCTAGCGACGGCGGCGGCGCCATAAGCGAGCAGGACCTCGTCAAGCGCATGCTCGAGAAAGGCGGTAGCAAACCGAGTGCCACCGAGTACATGCTGCAGCAGGTCATTTTCGTGGTGCCGGCCGCCGAGCGAAGCGCGACGCTGGCCAAGCGCAAACGCGAAGCCGACGCCATGCGCGCCCGCTTCAACGGCTGCAACACCACGCGCGAATTCGCCAAGGGCCTGATGGATGTCACCGTTCGCGATCTCGGCCGGGTGCTGGCGCCGCAATTGCCGCTGGACTGGGCCGAGCAGATAAAAGCTACAAAGGTTGGCGGCGCCACCACGACGCGCGAAACCGACCGCGGCGTCGAATTCATCGGCATCTGCTCGTCGCGCGAGGTGTCAGACGACAAAGTCGCGCAGATGGTGTTCCAGAATGAAGGTTCGAGCGACAAGAACGCCGACGAGCTCTCGAAGAAATATGTCGAGGAGTTGCGGAAGAAAGCCCGCATCATCGAGCGCTGAAGTCGCGATAGCCGTGCCTCACGCAGAGCTTCCGCTGGCGCTGAGCGTCGGCGATCCGTCCGGTGTGGGGCCGGACATCGCCATCGCCGCTTGGCAGGCCCGCGATACCGCCGGCGTTCCGTCTTTCTATCTTCTTGCCGATCCGGCACTGATTGCCGCGCGGGCGCACAGGCTCGGCGCCGATATTGCGATGGCCGAGACAACGCCGGCGCTAGCGCCGGAGATGTTTTCGCGCGCGCTGCCGGTGGTGGCGCTTGCCGCCCGTTTCATCGACAGTCCCGGCCGCTCTGATCCAGCCAACGCCGCCGGCATCGTCGAGGCGATCGACCGCGCCGTCGCCGACTGCCTGGCCGGCCGCGCTGCCGCGGTCGTCACCTGCCCCATTGCCAAGAAGCCGCTCTACGATGCCGGCTTTGGCTTTCCCGGCCACACCGAATATCTGGCGCATCTGGCATCGCTTCATACCGGTACCGAGGTGACGCCGGTGATGCTGCTTGCCGGACCGGACCTGCGCACCGTGCCGGTCACCATCCACATTGCGCTGGCCGAGGTGCCGAAGGCGCTGACGACCGACCTGATCGTCACCACCGGCCGCATCACCGCCGCCGACCTTGCAAACCGCTTCGGAATTGCCAAGCCGCGGCTCGCCATTACCGGCCTCAACCCGCACGCCGGCGAAGGCGGCGCGATGGGCACCGAAGATGAGCGCATCGTACGCCCGGCGGTCGACAGGCTGAGGCAGGAAGGGATCGACGCCTTCGGGCCATTGCCCGCCGACACGCTGTTTCATGCTCGCGCCCGCGCCGGCTACGACGTGGCGCTCTGCATGTATCACGACCAGGCGCTGATCCCGGCCAAGGCGCTGGCGTTTGACGAGGCTGTCAACGTCACGCTTGGCCTGCCCTTCATCCGCACCTCGCCCGACCATGGCACCGCCTTCGACATCGCCGGCAAGGGCATCGCCCGCGCCGACAGTCTGATTGGCGCACTGAAGCTCGCTCGCCTACTTGCCGATACTGGGACAAAAACTGCAGGCCAATGAGCCCAATCCGATGATCCTAACCCAATGAGCCCAGCCCGATGAGCCCAGCCCGATGAGCATAGACGGGCTGCCGCCGCTGCGTGAGGTGATCGAGCGCCATGGGCTGCAGGCGAAAAAGGCGCTCGGCCAGAATTTTCTGCTCGACCTTAACCTGACAAGCAAGATTGCGCGGACCGCCGGCGACCTGAGCGACGTTACGGTTATCGAGGTCGGTCCCGGTCCGGGCGGGCTGACTAGGGCCCTGCTCCTCAACGGCGCCCGGCGGGTCGTCGCGATCGAGCGCGACGAGCGCTGCCTGGCGGCCTTGGCCGAGATCGCGAACCACTATCCGGGTCGGCTCGAGATCGTGGCCGGCGATGCGCTGAAAACTGATTTTGCAGCGCTTGCCAAAGGAGTGCCGGGAAGCAGCGGGTCGGCGAAAATCGTCGCCAACCTGCCTTACAATATCGGCACCGAATTGCTGATCCGTTGGCTGACCGTCACCGAGTGGCCGCCTTTCTACACATCGATGACGCTGATGTTCCAGCGCGAGGTCGCCGAACGCATTGCAGCCAGCCCCGGCAGCGAGGCCTATGGCCGGCTCGGCGTGCTGGCAGGGTGGCGGACGGAGGCGAGGATTGCCTTCGACGTGCCGCCGCAGGCGTTCACGCCGCCACCCAAGGTGACGTCCTCGGTTGTGCATCTGGTGCCACGCGCCAGCCCCTTGCCGGCAGAGGTGAAACGGCTCAGCCGCGTCACCGAAGCGGCGTTCGGCCAGCGCCGGAAAATGCTGCGGCAGAGCGTGAAAAGCCTTGGCGGCGAGGCGCTGCTCACCCGCGCCGGCATCGATCCGACCAGGCGTGCGGAGACGCTCAGCGTCGAGGAATTCGTGCGGCTGACGAATGCGGTGTGAGGCTGTGATGCAGGAACTTGGAGTGGTCGCTCGGCTTTTCCCACTTATCGAGGCAGGCGAGAAAATATCCACCATACGCTGGCGCGAAATATCGATTTTGCCGGGCTATATGCGCTATGTTGTGACGGCGATGCCAGCAGGATCGCGATTGTGTGGGTCACGCGCTGCACCGATCTGCGCCTGTCCGAGGCGGCAACGTTCCTTGGAGAGAATCGGAATGGCCCCAAGAGGTCACGGGGATGCGAGAGCACTATCCGCAGATCGGACGGACCGACATTGTACAGATCATTGAACACTTGACACCCGCCCAGACAAAGCGTCGCCCCGACTACCCGCCTGAAGTCCGATAAAAGTGCGCTATCTGGCAAACTTCGATCGCACAGAGGAATGCCAGTCGTGACGCTGCAGGAGCCGACCAACACCCGCACGCTAGGTGGATCATGCCAGTGCGGTGCAGTCACCTATAAGGTGACGGACGAGTTCATATTTGCCGTGAATTGCCATTGCTCGATCTGCCGTCGCGCAACCGGCGCAGCGTTCAAGCCACTCGCAGGCATAGAGCGTGTCAAATTGCGCATCACGAGTGGGGAGGACAAAATCCAGATCGTCGACGGCAATAGCTGGCATGACGAGCGATGCAAGCTATGCGGGTCGTTCCTTTTTGCGGTTGTTCGTGACGGCGCGTTCGCCCACATCGCTATGGGGACCCTCGTCGACGACCCAAACATTCGCCCAAGCGCGCACATTTTCGTCGGCTCCAAGGCACCTTGGTTCACCATTACAGACGACCTGCCGCAATATGACGAAAATATTGTCGAAGACAGGAGCGAATTCACGGAAGCGTCGAGCTTCGTGTCGTTCCATCAGGAGAGCGATACCGCAAAGCCGCGTTGAACCCCCGGCCGTGCCATCATAGTCCCATACCAGCGCTCAACATTCGGAAATTCGGCAAGATCGACTTGATGCCGCTCGTGCCGCCATGCCCAGCCGAGAATAGCAAAATCGGCGATCGACAGCTCGCCCGAGAAATACTCGACCTCCGCCAGCCTCCGATCGGCGACTCCGTACAGGCGTCGGGTCTCTGCGCTATAGCGTGCCAGTCCGTAGCGGCGGTCCTGGTCGTCGGTCACGCCAAGAAAGTGGTGCACCTGGCCCGGCATCGGACCGAAACCACCCACCTGCCACATCAGCCATTCCAACACAGGGACTTGCGCGCTGAGTCTGGACGGCCAAAAGTGGCCGGTCTTCTGGCCTAGGTAAATTAGGATGGCACCCGACTCGAACACGCTGATCGGTCTACCCGTCCGGTCCGGCGGGATCGACGATGGCGGGGATGCGATTGTTGGGGCTAATACGCAGAAACCCAGAGGCATGCTGTTCGCCCTTCGTGATGTCGACCACCTTCACCGTGTAGGGCAGCCATCTCCTCGAGCGCGACGCTGATCTTTCGGCCATTCGGTGTGTCAAAAGCCCATAATTCAATCGGCATGCCAACTCTCTATCGCGTTTTATCCCGACGTTGATCGCTGGTACGAGGGCGTCTCTCTCGTCAACAAACATCGGCAAATGTCAATTATCCCGACAAGTGGACACTATCTTCGTGTGATCGCCACCGTCCCGAAAGACGCCGCAGGCCGGACGCTTACGATAAAGGTGCTCAATCCGTCTTCTCATCGAGCAGCCCCGAGACGAAATCGAACAGGCCCGGCCGGCGATCGCGTCTGAGCCGTTCGGCCGTGACGATGCCGCGCACCTCGGCGAAAGCGCGGTCAAGATCGTCGTTGACGATGACGAAATCATATTCCTTCCAGTGCTCGATCTCATTACGGGCGTTCTTGAGCCGCGTCTCGATTACCGCTTCCTGGTCCTCGGCGCGACGCTTCAGCCGCGCCTTCAATTCCTTCATCGACGGCGGCAGGATGAAGATCGAGACGATGTCGGCGCGCATCTTCTCCTTGAGCTGCTGAGCGCCTTGCCAATCGATGTCGAACAGCATGTCGCGGCCTTCTGCCAGCGCCTGTTCGGCCGGCTCGCGCGGCGTCGCGTAGCAATTGCCGTGCACCTCCGCCCATTCGAGCAGCGCATCGGAATCGCGCAGCCGCTCGAACTCGCGCATCGTGCGGAAGTGGTAATGGACACCCTCGATCTCGCTGCCGCGGCGTGGCCGCGTGGTGACCGAGACCGACAATTCCAGGCTGGAATCGCTCTCCAGCAGGTTGCGCGCGATCGTCGACTTGCCGGCGCCTGAGGGCGACGACAACACCAGCATCAGCCCGCGGCGCCGAATGCGGGAACCCACATCCCTAGTGGTCATGGGGCTTGGCAGTCATGTGGCTTGGCATCGGGATCATTCCAGATTCTGGACCTGTTCGCGAAACTGGTCGACGACCGCCTTCAGTTCCAGTCCGATGGCGGTGACCGCGGCAGCATTCGACTTGGAACACAGCGTATTCGATTCGCGGTTGAATTCCTGCGCCAGGAAATCGAGCTTGCGGCCGACGGCGCCACCGCCGGCGAGCAGCGCCCGGCCCGACGCCACGTGCGTCTTCAGCCGGTCGATCTCCTCGCGTATGTCGGCCTTGGTGGCCAGGAACGCCGCTTCCATATGCAGCCGGCTGGCATCCAGATTGGCTGATGCGTCCATCAGCAGCCGGATCTGCTCTGCAAGCCTTTCGCGGATCGTGGCCGGCTCGCGTGATGGATCGGCCTCGGCCCGCAGTGTCAGCGCCTCGATGGCATCGATATGGCCGGACAGCAGGGAACGAAGCGCCGCACCTTCGCCTTGGCGCGCCTGCTGCAGCCCGTCCAGTGCTGCTTCCAGCGCCGACAATATCGCGGTATCGAGCGCACTGCGCGCCTCTTCGGTTTCGATGGCTTCGGGAATGTCGAGCACGCCGCGCAGCGCAAGCAGTCCGTCGGCCGCCGCAGGCGCTACTCCGAACTGCTCCTGCAGCCGCTTGGCCAACCCCGCCAGATCCTTCAGGAAAGCCTCGTCGACCACGGGTTGCGCTTGCGCGCCGGCGGCGCGGCCAATGGTCAGCGTCATCTGGAAATTACCGCGCCCAAAACGCTTTTGCACCGTCTGCCTGACTGCCGGCTCCAGCCGGTCGAAACCTTGCGGCAGCCGCAGCCTGACCTCGACGCTCTTGCCGTTGACGGACTTGGCTTCCCAGGCAATCGAAGTGCCTTCGTGTTCGGCGACACTGCGCGCAAAACCGGTCATACTCTGCAAGTTCATGTTGCCGTGCGTCCCCTTGCCGAATGCCCCTCAAGCCGGAACGATTGCTCCGGACAGGATCATGTGAATTTCAATGCCATAGCAGCCCTTGCACATCCACCCGGACATGCACAGGGCCGACCTGATGGCGTCTGGCCCTACTGGGCGGCGGTAGCCCCCGCATCGTCAACGATGGCTCCCGCCGGCGTGTCGGCTCCGGTATTGGTTGCCCCGGCCTTGGCGGCGTCCTGCGCCTGCTTTTTCAGCAGTGCCCGGTAGCGAGCGACATTCTCGTTATGCTCATCGAGCGTCGCGGCAAAGACGTGGCCGCCGCTGCCGTCGGCGACGAAGTAAAGATCGCTGGTCTTCGACGGATTGGCGACTGCCTCCAGCGCCGCACGGCCGGGATTGGCGATCGGCGTCGGCGGCAAGCCGTTGATCAGATAGGTGTTGTAGGGCGTCGGCTTCTGGATGTCCGACTGATAGATCGGGCGGTCGATGGGTTTGCCCTTGCCGCCGAACAGGCCGTAGATGATGGTCGGGTCCGACTGCAGCCGCATACCCTTGGCCAGCCGGTTGAGGAAGACGGCCGCTACCCGCGAGCGTTCATCGCCCTTACCTGTCTCCTTCTCGACGATCGAGGCCAGGGTGACAAAATCCTCAATGTTGGCGATCGGCAGATCCGGCGCTCGGCGCTGCCAGACTTCGTCGACCAGTCTTTTCTGGTCGGCCAGAAGCTTGTCGACCATCTGCTGGCGTGTTGCGCCGCGGGTGAAGCGCAGCGTGTCGGTGGCGAGGCTGCCCTCGGGTGGAGTGGTCGACGGCATATCGCCGGCCAGTGCGTCCTGCTCAGCGATCCGTTGCAGTGCCTGCTCGACCGTCAGCCCCTCGGGGATGGTCAGCGAATACATCACCGACTTGCCGCTCTTCAGCAGTTCCATGATATCGTGCATCGAAGCCTGCGGCTTGATCTCGTATTCGCCAGCCTTCAGGGCGGAATCATTGCCGAAGGCGCGTACGCCAAGGCGGAAGATGCGGGCGTCGCTGATCAGCCCTCGCCGCTCAAGCTGGTCGGCGATCTCCTGGACGCCGCTATTCGGCTTGACCAGGAAAGTGTCGCCATTGGCCGACGGGCCCGGCTCGTTGAATTCCTGCTTGCCGAAATACAGCGCAACGCCTGCCGCCAGAACCATCAGCATCACCGAAGAGATGACGAAGTTCATGAACACGACGAACTGGCTGCGCGAGGCACGCGAGCGCTTCGGCGGCGGCGTGCCGGCCTCGGGCCGCAACGCCTCGCTGGCCGTCTTCGGCACGATCGGGCCGGGGGTTGCTGCCCGTTGCCCGAATTCCCCGTTATCGGCCGGATTTGTGTTCATAGCGCCCTACCAATTGATCTTGCGACGAATCCCCTCGGGCAGAGTAGGGGCGAATATGGCAAAATTGACGGCAGACGCAAACCGGCGGAGCGGTCAGCCATTGTAGCGCTGGAAGACGAGCGAGGCGTTGGTGCCACCGAAGCCGAAGGAGTTGGACAGCGCCACGTCGATCTGCCGGGCTCGCGGCTTGTGCGGCACAAGGTCAATCGCCGTTTCGCGCTCCGGATTGTCGAGATTGATGGTCGGCGGCGCGATGTTGTCGCGAATGGCGAGGATCGAAAAGATCGCCTCGGCAGCACCAGCCGCGCCCAGCAGGTGGCCAATCGACGATTTCGTCGACGACATCGATATCTTCGAGGCGGCGTTGCCGACCAGCCGCTCGACGGCGCCGAGTTCGATCGTATCGGCCATGGTCGAGGTGCCGTGGGCGTTGATGTAGTCGACATCGGCGGGCGTCAGCTTCGCCCGGTTCAGCGCCGCCGTCATGCAACGGAAAGCGCCGTCGCCGTCCTCGGCTGGCGCGGTGATGTGATAGGCGTCACCGGTCAGGCCGTAGCCGGTGACCTCGGCATAGATCTTGGCGCCGCGGGCCTTGGCGTGTTCGAGTTCCTCGAGCACGACAACACCGGCGCCCTCGCCCATGACGAAACCGTCGCGATCGCGATCATAGGGGCGCGAGGCCGTTTGCGGCGCGTCGTTGCGGTCGGTGGAGAGCGCGCGGCAAGCCGCGAACCCAGCGATCGAAAGCCTCGTCACCGGCGCTTCGGCGCCGCCTGCGACCATAACGTCGGCATCGCCCCATATGATCAGCCGGGCGGCATCGCCGATGGCGTGCGCACCGGTCGAGCAAGCGGTGACGACGGCATGGTTGGGGCCTTTCAGCCCATGCCGGATCGAGACCTGGCCGGACACGAGGTTGATGATTTGGCCGGGGATGAAGAACGGGCTGATGCGGCGCGGACCGCGTTCCTTGAGGATCATCGCATTCTCGGCGATGCCTTCGATGCCGCCGATGCCGGAACCGATCAGCACGCCGGTGGCGCACTGTTCCTCATGCGTCTTCGGCTGCCAGCCGGAATCCTTGAGCGCCTCGTCGGCGGCCGCGATCCCGTACAGGATGAAGTCGCCGATCTTGCGCAGTTCCTTCGGCTCGAGAACGGCTTCAGGATTGAAAGTGGCATTGGAGCCGTCACCGCGCGGAATGACGTGGGCGACCTTGCAGGCAAGGTCTTCCACCTCGAATTCGGTGATGCGCTTGGCTGCACTGCGGCCGGTCAGAAGCTCATTCCAGCTGTGCTCGAAGCCCATGCCGAACGGCGAAAGCAGCCCAAGGCCCGTGACGACGACACGCCTCATCGCAGGTCCTCCCCGGTGATGACTGCAAATAGCGTCAGGCCGAGGCCTTGTCGATGTATTTCACCGCATCGCCAACAGTCAGGATGGTCTCGGCCGCATCGTCGGGGATTTCGACGCCGAACTCTTCTTCGAACGCCATGACAAGTTCGACCGTGTCGAGGCTGTCCGCGCCCAGATCATCGATGAAGCTCGCCTGCTCCGTCACCTTGTCGGCATCGACGCCAAGGTGCTCGATGACAATCTTCTTGACGCGCTCTGCGGTGTCACTCATTTGGGCATCCTCGTCTTTTGGTTGTCTGTCTTCGTTAGCGGGCAGAATGCCGCTAATCAAGCTGAAAGATGGTCCTGCCGGAAACGCAGCGGAACAGGACCGGTTTTTGCCCGAACCGCCGGGTTGCGGGCGGCATTACACGAAAAATCCCGTGCATCCAAGACGGAATGAAGCGTTTTCCCAAGTGTTAGATCATTGCCATGCCGCCATTGACATGAACGGTCTGGCCGGTGACGTAGGCCGCCTCATTGGAAGCGAGGTAGGCGACGGCAGAGGCGACTTCGGCGCCCGTGCCCATGCGCCGCGTCGGGATCGCCGCCATGATCGCCTCTTTCTGCTTGTCGTTGAGCTTGTCGGTCATCGCCGATTCGATGAAGCCCGGGGCGACGCAGTTGACGGTTATATTGCGGGTGGCGATCTCCTGCGCCAGCGATTTGGAAAAGCCGATCATTCCGGCTTTGGAGGCGCAATAATTGGCCTGGCCGGGATTGCCGGTGACGCCGACCACTGAAGTGATGTTGATGATGCGGCCATGGCGGCGCCGCATCATCGGATGGGTAAGCTCGCGGGTCAGCCGGAACACGGCGGTCAAGTTGACCTCGATCACGCTATCCCAGTCGGCATCAGCCATGCGTACGAACAACCCGTCCTTCGTGATGCCGGCATTGTTGACGAGGATGTCGACGCCTTCGAGATCGGCCTCCGCCTTCTGGCCAAGCGCCTTGACCTCGTCGCGATTGGAAAGATTGGCCGGAAACAGCTTGACCCGGTCGCCCAGTTCGGCGGCCAGCGCCTCCAGTTTCTCGATACGCGTGCCGTGCAGGCCGACGATGGCGCCCTGGCCATGCAGCACGCGGGCGATCGCCTCGCCGATGCCCCCCGATGCGCCGGTGACGAGCGCCTTGCGGCCGGTCAATTCGAACATTTTTGTCTCCTGATCTGAGCGAACACCCTTCGCACGGAGCGGGGTCAAATCGCCAGTTGATTATGCAAGCGCCGCCAGCGCCGCCTCAACATCCGCCGCGGATCCGATTGCACTGGTGGCAATATCGCGGTTAATGCGCCGCGCCAGCCCCGACAGAACCTTGCCGGCGCCTACTTCATATAGCGTCGCAACGCCATTCGCGCCGAACCACTCCACCGTTTCGCGCCAGCGCACGCGCCCGATCACCTGTTCGACGAGGCGGCGGGCGATCTCGTCGGGATCGCTCGTCGGGGTCACCGTAACATTGGAGACCAGCGGCACGGCCGGTGCACTCTTCGTCACGGCGGCCAGTGCCTCCCGCATGATCTCGGCCGCCGGCTTCATCAATGCCGAATGGAAGGGCGCCGAAACCTGCAGCATGAGCGCCCGCTTGGCGCCCTTCTTCGTGCATAGCTTCGCCGCCAGTTCGACCGCCGACCTGGCGCCGGAGATTACCAACTGGCCGCCGCCATTATCATTGGCGATCTGGCAAACCAAGGCTTGCGCGGGATCTTTGGCCGCGCCTTGGGCAGCCTCTGCGCAGGCGGCTTCGACGTCGGCTTGTTCCAGCCCGATGATCGCCGCCATGGCGCCCTCGCCGGCCGGTACCGCCGCCTGCATGGCGTTACCCCGGATGCGCAACAGCCGGGCGGCGTCGGCGACCGAAACGAAACCGGCGGCCGCAAGTGCCGAATATTCGCCAAGCGAGTGGCCGGCGACATAGGTGACCTTGCCTTTCAGGGAGAAGCCGCGCGCCTCCAACGCCCGGATTGCGGCAAGCGACACCGCCATCAGCGCCGGCTGGGCATTGGCGGTCAGCGTCAGCGTCTCTTCCGGGCCTTCCCAGATAAGCTTCGATAGATTTTCGCCGAGCGCATCATCGACTTCCTCGAAGATCCGCCGCGATTCAACAAAGGTATCGGCAAGGTCCTTGCCCATGCCGACAGCCTGGCTGCCCTGCCCCGGAAAGGTGAATGCGATGGCCATCGGCGGCTCCCAGCTGCTGGTTCTCGTTGCCTGTGACGCAAGGCGTGCGGCCAAGTCAAGTCCAACCTTGACCGCGCAACGTCGGCCGAGTGCCTGTTTCGGCAGGCTTTTTGGCGATCACTCATGATGAAAACCGCTCACGATTTGTTTGCTGGCTCTTCTTATTTCCGCCACAGGCGCTAGCTTTGCGTGACAGTTCGATGACAGTCGAGTGACGCTTTTGTTGCGGGCCGGGGAACTATTGCAGTGGCAAAGACCAAGAAGAGCGCAGCCGAGGCCGCGCCACAGTTTCTCGAAGGCGATCCGGCCACCGGCTATCTGCCAGGGCGCAAATGGCCTGTCATCCGCTATGGCTTCATCAGCCTGTTGGCCGCGGCCATCCTGGTGTTCGCTATCGAATTGATCGTGCGCGGCAACTTTGCCGGCACCATCGACTTCTTTCTGCAGCCCTTCAAACCCGGCTGGACCACAATCATCATTTTTGCGTTGATCCTCATAGGGCTCGACGCCGTGCTCGGCCGCAGCCATCAGAGCCTGATGATCCTCGCGCCGCTGACGTTGTCGCTGGCGTTCGTCGGCCACCAGAAGTCGCTCTATCTCGGCGATCCGCTCTATCCGACTGATTTCCTCTATTCTCGGCAGATCGTGGCGCTGATGCCGCTCCTGGTACGCGATCGCCCGGGAACCGCCATTGCCCTGGCGATCGGCGTCGTCGGCGGGCTGTCGCTTCTCGTCTATGGCTGGCGGCTATGGCGCCGCCGCGTTCCGGCGCTCAGCCACAAGGGCCGCCTTGCCCGACTGACGCTGACAGTGCCGCTGATCGCCTTCTTCGTCTCCATCATGGACTATGCCACTTTCTCATGGACGCGCGACCGGCTGCAGATCATCCCGATCATGTGGGACCAGAAGGAAAACTATGCCTCGAACGGTTTTGCGCTCGCATTCGCGCTGAACGTCCCGATGGCCCATGTCTCGGCGCCGCCCGGCTATTCCGGCAAGGCGATCGAAGCGATCGGCAAACCGCAGGTGACGGCCTCGGTACCCGCCGAGAAGCCCGACATCATCGTCGTCATGAGCGAATCCTTCTGGGATCCGACCAAGCTGCCCGGCGTCACCATCACGCCCGACCCTATCCCCAATGTGCGGGCACTGCGCACGGGCTACATGTTCTCGCCCGAATTCGGCGGCATGACGGCCAACATCGAGTTCGAGGCCCTGACCGGCTTTTCCAACGCCTTCCTGCCGGCGGGCAGTATTCCCTACCAGCAATATGTGCGGACACCGACCCCGTCGCTGGCGACCTTCCTGAAAAGTCAGGGCTACCGGGCGCGCGCCATCCATCCCGGCACCAACTGGTTCTGGAACCGGGGAGCCGTCTATGCCGATTTCGGCTTCAACGACTTCAAATCCGAGGAGACGTTGCCGCCCATGCAAAAACGCGGACCGCTCGCGTCGGACGCAGCGATGACCGACGAGATCATCCACGAGGCCGATACCAGCGCCGAGCCGGTCTTCTTTTTCGCCGTCAGCCTGCAGAACCACGGGCCGTATGAGCCCTATCGCTATAACAATCCGACCCATAAGGTGCAGGCGCCGATCAGCCAATGGGCACGTGAATCGCTGTTGAGCTACGCCGAAGGCTCTTCCGACGCGGACCGTGGCCTCGAGCGGCTGATCGAATGGGCGAAGAAACGCCAGCGGCCGACGGTCATCGCCTTCTTCGGCGACCATCTGCCGCCGCTTGGGCCGGTCTACGTCGAGACCGGTTTCCTGAAGGACAATGTCGCGCCGCGCAAGGAGGCGGCCGACCAGATGCTGCTGCACCACCAGACGCCGCTGATCGTCTGGTCAAACCGCAGCGGCCCGGCCGAGGATCTCGGCGCCGTCAGCCCAGCCTTCCTGCCCTATCATATCCTGAAGACTGCCGGCATCAGTCATCCCTATTACACCGGCTTCCTCGGCCAGTTGCGGGAGCACTACCGCGTCATCGACCGCAATTTGCTGTTGGCACCGGCGGGCGACGCCACCCCCGATTGGTCGCGTCAGAAAGAGATCGACCCGGCAATCCGCGACTTCCGTCTGCTGCAGTACGACATGATGTTCGGCAAGCGCCATGCGGCGCCCGATTTCTTCCCCGAAACCACACGCAAAGTGGCTGCGCACACGAGTTGAGCAGCGGCGGCGGAACGGCCGTTGGGCGACTGACGTGGTTCAGTTCGTCAAGTGCAGGTGCGAAATCGAGCTTCCGATTTTCAGGAACACGCTTTCGAGCTGGGTGACGTCGTTGGTCGGGTAATAATCCGACGGCGACGACGCGCAGGCCTCGTAGAGCTTGCGGTTGGCTGCGGTGTCGGCCTGCAGCAGTACTGTGAAGATCTGCACGTCCTGTTTCTTCAACGTGTTGCAGGCATTGGTTGTCCAGTCGTCGACATTGCGCGCGGCCGCGGTCTGGTCGCTGGATCCGAACCGACCCGAAGCCAGGAACCCGTAAGAACCATAGTCCGACTTCTGTGGCGTATCCTTCGCGCCATAGACAACATTTTCGCCGTCGGTGAGCAGCAGCACCGTTTTGGTCGTGCCTGACGCCCTGAACGGCGCGCCGTCACTGTAGGGCGGTTCCGGCGAGAGTACCCGCATCCCCCATGACAACCCTTCCGAAACATTGGTCCCCGAGCCGTTCCATTCGATCATCTCACTGACGGCCTTACGCAATTTGTCGAAATCGTCGGTCAGCGGCACTATCGGCGTCGGACAGGCCCGGTTTGGGCCGATGGTCAGGGGGCCTTTCTTGTCGTTGATCAGCTTCATCGTCGAAACACTGTACTTCGCGATGTCGCCGGTGAGGCCGGGAAGCAGGGTGATAACCGTATCGTCGAGATAGGAATTGTTGTAGCCGGCCGCCGAATTGCCATAGGAGCTGTTCGGATTTTTGGCGTTACCTGGATCGTCCGGCGCGAAATAGGGTACGAACAGGGTGTCCGGTTTGTTTTGGTCGGGCGAAATGTCGGAAACATTGTTGATTCCGGGCCGCGCCTCGACGCAGCCTCTCCATTCGACGCCCAATTGCTTGAACAGGTCCATATGGTTGACGCGCTTGCCGCCGACCAAGGGGAAATTGGCGCCATTGTTCGGCGATTTGCCGGCCATGTCGATCCAGGCCGGATCGTAGTCCTCGCCCTTGACATTGACCGCGGTGACGAACGGCACCACTGCGACACGTACGCTGCGCGTCGGCGACTTCGCGGCTTGGAGCATATCGATCAAGCCCGTCGCCGCCGTCCGCAATGCGCCGATGCGGTCGTTGCTGGCCATCGACCCGGTATTGTCGAGCACCAGCACGACTTCGAGCTGATTGGTCGATTCGACGGCGCCGGCATCGACGGTGATGCGCTTGTCGTTGCCGAACAGGAAGGCGAAGTTCAAGTTGACATCGGCCGCGGCGACAGCCTTTGTCTGGATGTAATTGAGGCCCCTTTCGACGGTAAGCGTCGCTTCGGCGTTCCTCAACTCGCTGTGGCCGGCGACATTGGCCTGGAAGTAGCGGTCGAAGACGTCCTTGCGCGAAGCCTCGATGTCGCCGAGATGCGAAGATGCAAGGTTCGCGGCATCGAGCGCGTTCTGCAAGCTGACCTTGGCCCTCATCAAGGTGGACACGTCCACGGCAAAGGCGACGGCCGTCAGAACCGCAGGCAGCCCGAACGCCAGCATCAGGGCAAAGTTGCCGCTCTTCGAACGGCAGAATTTGTCGAACAGCATTTTATCCCCAAAACCGCCTTGCTGGCGGCCGCGCGCGAACTGTTCGTTTTGCATTCGCATGATGAACGGCGGGTTGCCGCCACGCCCGCCGGTGCTGGAACTTCGCATGATGGTTAAGGTCCGGTTTCAGGAAATCCGTAAAACCTTGCCATCGAGGTCCGTTGTGCTCTGGAAGATAGGACGCTAGTCGAGCCGTTTGGCCTGTCGTTTGGCCTTGCTTTGCGGTCAAATTCCTGTATAGACGCCCGCAATCTGCCGGTCCTTGCTGGGGGCTGAACGGAGGGCCGGAGGTTTTCGAACCTTCGCGTGGAGCCAGAAGCGCTTCCGCCTCCCGTGTCTCCGCTCTCGACCGTCTCGTCATGCTCCTTTCTTCCCCGTCTTCGCAAGGATTGCGGGTCAGAGAAGTTGCAGAGGCTTTTGCCGCCGGGAACCGGGAGAGAAACGAAGAAAGGCACGAACACTATGGCTCTATACGAACATGTGTTTCTTGCCCGGCAGGACCTCTCGCAGCAGCAGGTCGATGCGCTTGTCGAACAGTACAAGGGCGTCCTCACCGCGAATGGCGGGTCCGTCGGCCGGGTCGAGAACTGGGGACTGAAGTCCCTCACCTACCGGGTCAACAAGAACCGGAAGGCATATTATACACTCATGGACATCACCTGCCCGCCGGCCGCGCTCAATGAGATGGAGCGCCAGATGGGCCTGTCCGAGGACGTGCTGCGTTTCCTGACCATCAAGGTCGATGCGCATGAGGAAGGCCCGTCGGCAATGATGCAGAAGCGCGAAGAGCGCTCGGAACGCGGCGGCTTCGGCGACCGCGACCGTGGCGATCGTGGCCCGCGCTCATTCGGCGACCGCGATCGCGGTGACCGTGCTGATCGTCCGCCGCGCAGCTTCGGCGATGGCGGTGCCGATCGTGGCCCGCGCCGTCCGCGCGAAGGCTTTGAAGGAGCCGCAGAATAATGGTCGACATCAACCAGATCCCAACCCGGCGCCCCTTCCACCGTCGCCGCAAGACTTGCCCGTTCTCCGGCGCCAACGCGCCGAAGATCGACTACAAGGACGTGCGGCTTCTGCAGCGCTACATTTCCGAGCGCGGCAAGATCGTGCCGTCGCGCATCACCGCCGTCAGCCAGAAGAAGCAGCGCGAACTCGCCAAGGCGATCAAGCGCGCCCGCTTCCTCGGCCTGCTGCCCTACGTGGTCCGCTAAGACTGATTAGTTGACCATGATCTTATCCGAAAACCGGTTTCCAGTTTTCGGGATCATGGTCTAGCCAGCGGGCGGTTCGCCGCCCGCTTTTTTCACCGGCCACGACGGGCGTAGCTGGATCGAACACCAAATCCCGGGTTGGATTTCGACAAGAGATCCTAACTGCCGCGACAGGCAGGACAGCGACACAGGCGGCGACGCCCCAGCTTCCTGACCTGTTCCAGACAATTCGGCGCCGATCCTGAGGATAGGTGCCCAAGCGAAGGAACAAAACCATGGAAGTCATTCTTCTCGAACGCGTTTCCCGGCTCGGCCAGATGGGCGACACCGTCAAGGTCAAGGACGGGTTCGCCCGCAATTTCCTGCTGCCGCAGGGCAAGGCGCTGCGCGCCAACGAAGGTAACAAGAAAAAGTTCGAAGGACAGCGCGCCCAACTCGAGGCCCGCAACCTGGAGCGCAAGTCCGAGGCCGCGCAGATTGCTGAAAAGCTCGACGGCAAGAGCTTCATCGCCGTGCGCTCGGCCGGCGAGACCGGCCAGCTCTATGGTTCGGTCTCGACGCGCGACATCGCCGAGCTGTTGACGGCGGAAGGTTTTTCGGTGAACCGCAACCAGATCCTTCTCAATCAGCCGATCAAAACCATCGGCGTCACCAACGTGGCGATCGCGCTGCACCCGGAAGTCGAGGTCACCATCACGCTCAACATTGCCCGCACGGCCGACGAAGCCGAACGCCAGGCCAAGGGCGAAACGCTGACCACCGCCGAAGCCATCTACGGCGAAGACATCAACGACAATGCGCGGCCGGAAAATTTCTTCGATCCGAACGCGGAGTTCGAGGGCGGCGAAGACAACGGCTGATCGTTGTTCGCCGGCATTCGTCGGCTAATACCTATCTGGACCAATGCCCGGGCCTCGCACCCGGGCATTTTTATGCCAAATGGAACTTTTCGAACCCCTATATCTTGATGCAGAATAGGACAGCATGTCTGGCCGAGAGGGGACAATTGGTCATGAATATTCTGCTTAAGCGCGTTCTCGACCGCCTGGTCCGCACAGGCAATCTCAAGGTGACAGGGCCGCAAGGCTCGATGGTGACTTTCGGTGACGGCAGCGGCGAGCCGGTGCACATGCACATCAAGACAAGGCATGCCGAGCGCGCCATCACTTTTGATCCGATGCTGGCGGTGCCGGAAGCCTACATGGAGGGTGAACTCGACATTATCGAGGGCGGCGTGCTGGGGGTGATGCGCATTGCGTTCCAGAACATGGGCAGCGGCGGCATCGATGCCACCTGGTCGAAGGCGATCGAGGGTCTGCGCCACGCCTTCCGGCGCCTGCAGCAGATCAACACGGCGTCGCGGGCGCGCCGCAACGTGCAGCGCCACTACGATCTGTCGGGCGACCTCTATCGCCTCTTCCTCGATGAGGACATGCAGTATTCCTGCGCCTATTTCGAGCAGCCGGACATGACGCTCGATGAGGCCCAGGCAGCCAAGAAGCGCCACATCGCCGCCAAGCTCAGGTTGAAAGCGGGCCAGACGGTACTCGACATCGGCTCCGGCTGGGGCGGGCTTGGCCTCTATCTCGCCAAGGCGTTCGACGTCGACGTGCAAGGCGTGACGCTGTCGACCGAGCAGCACGGCGTCGCCACCGACCGCGCGCACGCGCAAGGCCTGCAAAACCGGGTGCATTTCGACCTCAAGGACTATCGCGAGCTCAATGAGCGTTTCGACCGCATCGTCTCGGTCGGCATGTTCGAGCATGTCGGCGTCAATCATTTCCGTACCTTCTTCGACAAGTCGGCGACGCTGCTGAAGCCGGACGGTGTCATGCTGCTGCACACGATCGGCCGTTCCGGTGTGCCGTGGGCGACCAGCGCCTTCATTCGCAAATACATCTTCCCGGGCGGCTATATCCCGTCGCTCTCCGAAGTGATGCCGGCTATCGAAAAGTCGGGGCTCGTCGTCACCGACATCGAGGTTCTGCGGCTGCATTATGCCGAGACGCTGAAGCATTGGGGCGAGCGCTTTGCCGCCAACCGCGACAAGGCCAAGGCGATCTATGACGAGCGCTTCTGCCGCATGTGGGAGTTCTATCTTGCCGCCTCGGAAGCTGCCTTCCGATGGCAGGATCTGGTGATCTTCCAGATCCAGATCGCCAAGAAGAACGACACGCTGCCGGTGACGCGCGACTACATGGCCAGTTGCGAGAAGGCGCTGGAGATGCGCGATCTTGGACGTCGTGAAAAGGCTCCTGCCGCCAAGCCCACTCGCCGCCGCAAGGTGGCGGATCCGGAGTAGACTGCCGGCGATCGCGCCATTGCCGCTTGCCATTGCCGGCTGGCACGCTGAAAAAGGTCTCGTCAACGCGGGACCTTTTTTCATGACCTACCTCCTCTACGTCGCCGCCGCACTTGCCGAGATCGCCGGCTGCTTCTCGTTCTGGGCGTGGTGGCGGCTGGATAAGTCGCCGCTGTGGTTGGCGCCCGGTCTCGTCTCACTGGTGCTATTCGCGTGGCTGCTGGCGCTTGTCGACACCAGTGCGGCGGGCCGGGCCTATGCCGCCTATGGCGGCATCTACATTGCCGCCTCGCTGGTCTGGCTATGGTTGGCGGAAGGCGTGCACCCCGACAGTTGGGATCTTGCCGGTGCCACGATGTGCATCATTGGCGCCTCGGTCATCGTGCTCGCACCTCGGGCTGCGTAGACCATGGAACTGCCCGCCCCGCTTAGACAAGGCGTCGACCGCCTTCTCGAACAGGTGCCGTTGCCGATGATCAAGCAAGCGGCCAAGACGCTGTCGGACCGCTACCGCGCCGAGTTGCGCGATGGCCGCCTGCACATGGCCGAAGAAATGGCGGTTAAGGCCTATCTGGCAACGCGGCTTCCGGCGACCTATGCGGCCGTCCGTGCCAGCCTCGATGCGGTGGGCGAGTCTCGGCCCGACTATGCTCCGAAGACCTTGCTCGATGTCGGCGCCGGCCCTGGCACGGTGCTTTGGGCCACAATCGATCTCTGGCCCGATCTCGAACAGGCAGTGCTGCTCGAGGCCGGTGCCGCGGTGCGGCGGGTCGGCGAGGCGCTTGCCGCCGAGACAATCCATGCCAAGACCGCCTGGCTGACCGGCGACGTCACCATCGACCTGGTCGATCTGGAGCCGGCCGAGCTGGTGACTTCGGCCTATGTGCTGGATGAGATCGCGCCGGCATCGCTGGCAAAACTAATCGACCGGCTCTGGCAGCTGACCGCCGACACGCTGCTGGTCGTCGAGCCAGGCACGCCGGCCGGCTGGCAGCGCATCCTTGCCGTGCGGCGGCAGCTGATCGAGGCGGGGGCGCACGTGCTCGCGCCCTGCCCGCATGAGGCGCCCTGCCCACTTGTCGCTCCCGACTGGTGCCATTTCGCCCGCCGCGTCGCCCGCTCGCGCCTGCACCGTCTGGCCAAGGATGCCGAGGTGCCGTGGGAGGACGAAAAGTTCATCTTTGTCGCCGCTTCCCGTCATCCGGCCGCTCCGCCCCGCGCGCGGGTGATCGCACCGCCGAAATCGGGCTCCGGCAAGGTCTTGCTGAAGCTTTGCCAACAGGATGGTCATGCCGCCGAGCGACTGTTCACGAAGCGCGACGGCGAGACGTTCAAGGCCGCGCGGCGACTGGACTGGGGTGACGCCTTGCCGGAATGATCGGCAGCTATTTTCCTGTTTTGTTCTCGCCCAAGAACGGTTAGGCTCGCCATCTTGATTCGAGTCAATCGAGATTCTTTCCACCGAAGTATCTTGGCTGTGAATCGCGGGCATCAAAGTTGGTTGGTTGGGGACTGATGCAGATAAGTCATCACCGACTTGTCTCGTTCTGATATCGAGAGACCGGGATCAGGACCGGGGACATCATGGCAGAGGCAGCACGAAAATTCGGCGTGGCGGAAACACCGCTCTATCGCGAGGCGCCGAACAACATCGAGGCCGAGCAGGCGCTGCTCGGTGCCATCCTGGTCAACAACGATGCCTTCTATCGCGTCTCCGACTTTCTGAAGCCTGGCCATTTCTACGAGCCGTTGCACAGGAAGATCTTCGAGGTCGCGGCCGAGCTCATCCGCATGGGCAAGATCGCGACGCCGATCACGCTGAAGACCTTCCTGCCGGCCGACGAGAAGGTCGGCGACATGACGGTGGCGCAATATGTCGTGCGGCTGGCGGTCGAGGCCGTCACCGTCGTCAACGCCACCGACTATGGCCGCGCCATCTACGATCTGGCCACGCGCCGCGCGCTGATCACCGTCGGCGAGGACATGGTCAACATCGCCTATGACGCGCCGGTCGACATGTCGCCCTCCGACCAGATCGAGGACGCCGAGCGGCGGCTGTTCGAGCTGGCCGAGACCGGCCGCTACGACGGCGGCTTCGAGAGCTTCACCGACGCTGTCAAGACGGCGGTCGACATGGCCAATGCCGCCTATATGCGCGACGGGCATTTGTCGGGCGTCGCCACCGGCTTGCGCGACCTCGACCGTCGCATGGGCGGCCTGCAGTCGTCCGACTTGATCATCATTGCCGGCCGCCCCGGCATGGGTAAAACCTCGCTCGCCACCAACATCGCCTTCAATATCGCGGAGGCGTATGTCCCGGCGCAGCAGGCCGACGGCTCGTTCAAGGCGGCCAATGGCGGCGTCGTCGGCTTCTTTTCGCTCGAAATGTCATCCGAACAGCTCGCCACCCGCATTATTTCCGAACAGACCGAAATCCCGTCGTCGAAAATCCGCCGCGGCGAGATCAGCGAGATGGATTTCGAAAAGCTCGTCGCCTGTTCGCAGACCATGCAGAAAATCCCGCTGTTCATCGACCAGACCGGCGGTATTTCCATCGCTCAGCTGTCCGCCCGCGCGCGTCGCTTGAAGCGCCAGCGCGGCCTCGACGTCATCGTCATCGACTATATCCAGCTGATGCAGGGATCGAGCGCGAAATCATCGCAAAACCGCGTCCAGGAAATCACCGAGATCACCACCGGGCTCAAGGCACTGGCCAAGGAGTTGGCGGTGCCGATCATCGCGCTGTCGCAGCTGTCGCGCCAGGTCGAGAGCCGCGACGACAAGCGCCCGCAGCTTTCGGATCTGCGCGAATCGGGCTCCATCGAGCAGGACGCCGACGTGGTGCTGTTCGTCTACCGCGAGGAATATTATCTGAAGAACCGCGAGCCGAAGCCGGGCACCGACGAATACATCAAGTGGGAACACGAGATGAACGAGATGCGCGGCAAGGCTGAAGTAATCGTCGCCAAGCAGCGCCACGGCCCAACGGGATCGGTCAGCCTCGCCTTCCAGGGCGAATTCACCCGCTTCTCGGACCTTGCGGAAGAGCATCATTTGCCGGATCGGTTCGAGTAGGCATTGTCGCGGAGCAGCCGATTGGACTTTAGCGATATCTACCAAAGGATAAAATTCGAAGAGTATAACATCTCCGAGGATGAACGCGCGCAACTCACTGAATATTTGAGATCTGCCCGGTCAATTTCTCGCACGGAATCGCACGCCGGTTTGCTGGTGTTCTGCTACTCAAGCGAACCTACGCCCGAGAACGTTGAATTGGTGAGGAAATTCCTTGCCAAGCATGTCGAAGACTATACGCGAAGCGCGGCAGTGACCGGTCTTTATCGAGTTTGGAAATTGGGAGCGACAGCTGACATCGACGATCTGCTGAGTTTTTTGGCCCTTTCGTTGGACGAAACTCGGCACGACACCTCTCTGGCGGCGATCGGGTGCGCATTCCTTTTGATGCACCGGCTCAATGATCGTCGCCTCTCGACTGCCCTTATGAGATTGCTGGAGACGTTGCACGATGAAGTCGGGCGAGAGAACGACTTCGCGGTCGGTCTGTTCAGATATGCGTGTTGGTCGGCATACGACAATTGGGCTCTGAGAAACGGCCAGCGCCGCACTCATTTCGATACGATCGAAGATGCTTTGCCGGTTTACTGGGATCGTCCCAAATACCTCTTGGAACCAATAAACTGATGGCCAAATCCCGTATCCAGTTCATCTGCCAGAATTGCGGTTCGGTGCATCAGCGTTGGGCCGGCAAATGTGATGCCTGCGGCGAGTGGAACACGCTGGTCGAGGAAGGCACGTCGGGCGGCATCGGCTCCGGCCCGGCCAACACCCGCAACGCCCGCAAAGGCCGCGCGGTGGTGCTGACCAGCCTTTCCGGCGACATCGAGGACGCGCCGCGCATCGTCTCCGGCATCGGCGAACTCGACCGCGCCACCGGCGGCGGCTTCGTGCGCGGATCGGCGCTTTTGGTCGGCGGCGATCCCGGCATCGGCAAGTCGACGCTGCTCACCCAGGCTGCAGCCGCACTGGCGGCAAAGGGCCACCGCATCGTCTACGTCTCCGGTGAAGAAGCGGTCGCCCAGATCAGGCTGCGCGCCCAGCGGCTCGGCGTCGCCGACACCCCGGTCGAACTCGCCGCCGAGACCAACGTCGAGGACATCCTCGCCACCATTGCCGATGGCAAGCGGCCGGACCTGGTCATTCTCGATTCGATCCAGACGCTATGGACCGACATGGCCGATTCAGCGCCCGGCACGGTGACCCAGGTGCGTGCCGCCGCCCAAGCGATGATCCGCTATGCAAAATCCACAGGGGCGGCGATCGTTCTGGTCGGCCATGTCACCAAGGAGGGCCAGATCGCCGGCCCACGCGTCGTCGAGCACATGGTCGACGCGGTGCTCTATTTCGAGGGCGAAGGCGGCCACCACTACCGCATCCTGCGAACGGTCAAGAACCGCTTCGGGCCAACCGACGAGATCGGCGTCTTCGAAATGTCGGACAAGGGCTTGCGGGAAGTCGCCAACCCGTCCGAGCTTTTCCTCGGTGAACGTCACGCGAAATCGCCGGGTGCCGCGGTTTTCGCCGGCATGGAAGGCACACGGCCGGTGCTGGTCGAGATCCAGGCGCTGGTAGCACCTTCGACGCTCGGCACGCCACGCCGCGCCGTCGTCGGCTGGGACGGCGCCCGGCTGTCGATGATCCTGGCGGTTCTGGAAGCCCATTGCGGCGTTCGCTTCGGCACGCATGACGTCTATCTCAACGTTGCCGGCGGTTACCGCATTTCGGAGCCGGCGGCCGACCTGGCTGTGGCGGCGGCACTGGTTTCCTCGCTCACCGGTCTTGCCCTTCCCGCCGATTGCGTCTATTTCGGCGAAATCAGCCTTTCGGGGGCGGTGAGGCCGGTTGCGCATGCGCAGCAGCGCCTTAAGGAAGCCGAAAAGCTGGGTTTCGGAAGCGCGGTTCTGCCCTTGGGCAGCGAGGAACTTGTTGGTGGTAATGGGGCCGGGGGGATCGGAGCCGGCGCTTTCCAGCCCACCGAGCTTGCCGATCTCGTGGCGCGCATAGCCGGCTCTCGGCGCAGCCGCGCCGACGAGCAAGACTGATGCGGCTCGTCGAGTCGTGAAAAAGAGATCGGAGCGGGGCGAAAAACATGCCGATTACGCTGCTTGACGGAATTCTCGTCGGCTTCACCCTGGTCTCGGCGATGCTCGCCATGGTTCGCGGCTTTTCGCGCGAGATCCTGTCGATCATCTCCTGGGCAGTTGCCGCTGCGGCGGCCTTCTTCTTCTACAAGCCGGTGCTGCCTTACATTCAGCCCTATATCGACAACGAAAAGGCAGCCATGGCGGCGGCCGCCGGTATCGTCTTTATTGTCGCGCTGATCGTCGTTTCGGTCATCACCATGAAGCTCGCCGACTGGATCATCGATTCCAGGATCGGCGCGCTCGATCGCACACTTGGCTTCCTCTATGGCGCGGCGCGCGGCATCCTGGTGGTCGCGGTCGCACTGCTGTTTTTCAATTGGCTGGCCGGCGCCAAAGCTCCAGGCTGGATTGCCAACGCCAAGTCAAAGCCGCTGCTCGAATCGATCGGTGCCAAGCTCGAAAGCCTGCTGCCCGAGGACCCGGAAAACGCCATCCTCAACAAGCTCAATCCGAATCAGCCGGCCACCGAGACGCCTCTGGCCCCCGACGCGCCTGCAGCGGAAGCACCTGCCGCCGGCGACGACGCCACTGCTCCGGCACCCGATGACAGCGACGCTCCGCCGGCCGACAATGCGCCCGCGACGCCGGCACCTGCAAACCCGGCGCCGGCAAACTGATTTCGGCAGACTTGCTCGCCTCGAGACTGTCGATCATGTGAACGTCGCACGACGTGCGTTGCTTTCGATGCGCTATGACCTTATATGGCGACTTTAGCGGAGCTTGAGCCCCCAATGGCAGCCTCAGTGGCAGACGCAGACGACGTGCTTTCCGCCGAAGCCGACGACCATTTCCACGACGAATGCGGCGTGTTCGGTATTTTCGGCCGGCAGGACGCCGCAGCCATCGTCACGCTCGGCCTGCATGCGTTGCAGCATCGAGGCCAGGAAGCGGCCGGTATCGTTTCCTATGACGGCACCCAATTCCATGTCGAACGCCATGTCGGCCTGATCGGCGACACCTTCACCAAGCAGCGTGTCATCGACAGCCTGCAAGGCAACCGTGCCATCGGCCACACACGCTATGCCACCACCGGTGGCGCTGGCTTGCGCAACATCCAGCCTTTCTTCGCCGAACTTGCCGATGGCGGCTTTGCCGTCGCCCATAACGGCAATCTCACCAACGCCATGACCGTTCAGCGCGCCCTGCAGAAGCAGGGCGCCATCTTCTCTTCCACCTCCGACACCGAGACACTGTTGCATCTGGTCGCCACCAGCAAGGAGCGCGACCTCAATTCGCGCTTCATCGATGCGGTGCGCCAGGTCGAAGGCGCCTTCTCGTTAGTGGCAATGACGTCCAAGAAGATGATCGGTTGCCGCGACCCGCTCGGTATCCGGCCGCTGGTGCTAGGCGATCTCGACGGCGCCTGGATTCTCGCCTCGGAGACCTGTGCGCTCGATATTATCGGGGCGCGTTTCGTGCGCGACCTGAAGCCCGGCGAAATGGTCGTCGTCACCAGCAAGGGCATCGAAAGCCTGTTCCCGTTCGAGCCGCAGAAGACCCGCTTCTGCATTTTCGAATATGTCTACTTCGCCCGGCCGGATTCTTCGGTCGAAGGCCGCAATGTCTACGAGGTACGCAAGCGCATCGGCGCCGAGCTGGCACTGGAGAGCCCGGTCGAGGCCGACATTGTCGTGCCGGTGCCGGATTCGGGCACACCGGCGGCGATCGGCTTTTCGCAGGCCGCGGGCATTCCGTTCGAGCTCGGCATCATCCGCAATCACTATGTCGGCCGCACCTTCATCCAGCCCGGCGATTCGATCCGCCACATGGGCGTCAAGCTCAAGCACAACGCCAATCGCCGCATGATCGAAGGCAAGCGTGTGGTGCTGGTCGACGATTCGATCGTACGCGGCACCACCAGCCAGAAGATCGTGCAGATGGTGCGCGATGCCGGCGCCAAGGAGGTGCATATGCGCATCGCCTCGCCGCCGACGCGCGCCTCGTGCTTTTACGGCGTCGACACACCGGAAAAGTCGAAGTTGCTGGCCTCGCGCATGTCGGTGGAGGAGATGGCCGAGTTCATCCGCGTCGATTCGCTCGGCTTCCTCTCGATCGACGGGCTCTACCGGGCCGTCGGCGAAGCCGGCCGCGACAACGAGCAGCCGCAATTCTGCGACGCCTGCTTCACCGGCCAGTATCCGACCCGGCTTGCCGATTTCGAAGGCTCCGACAATGTCCGCACGCTTTCGCTCTTGGCGGCGGGCGGGTCGTAAGGTTGCCGGATCGCCATTTGTCTTCGCCAGGTTACCCCCCTCTGCCCTGCCGGGCA
Organism: Mesorhizobium sp. M0815; assembly: GCF_040319995.1. Classification (NCBI taxonomy): domain Bacteria; kingdom Pseudomonadati; phylum Pseudomonadota; class Alphaproteobacteria; order Hyphomicrobiales; family Phyllobacteriaceae; genus Mesorhizobium; species Mesorhizobium sp. M0815. Next base: position 37,535 of record NZ_JAMYOU010000023.1, read on the forward strand.
TCTCCCCCTCAAGGGGGGAGATCGGCTGAACTGTCGACTTTCGCCAATCGCGACGGTCGCAGAACAGGCGCTGAGCCTGATGAGGGCCAATCTCCCCCCTTGAGGGGGAGATGCCCGGCAAGGCAGAGGGGGGTGCTTCACGCCGACCTCATGGAAGTTCAAGCATGACCCTCGATCTCTCCGGCCGCGTTGCGGTCGTCACCGGCGCCTCGCGCGGTATCGGCTATTTCATCGCCAGGGAGCTTGCCGCAGCCGGTGCGCATGTGATTGCGGTTGCCCGCACCGTCGGCGGGCTGGAAGAGCTCGACGACCAGATCAAAGCAGGCGGCGGACAAGCGACGCTCGTCCCGCTCGATCTTGCCGACATGGCGGGGATCGACCGGCTGGGCGGCGCCATCCACGAGCGCTGGGGCAAGCTCGACATACTGGTCGCCAACGCCGCTGTGCTCGGCGTCATCGCCCCGATCGGCCATGTCGAGGCAAAGACCTTCGAGAAGGTGATGACCATCAACGTCACCGCAACATGGCGGCTGATCCGCTCGGTCGACCCGCTGCTGAGGCTTTCCGATGCCGGCCGCGCTATCGTGCTGAGCTCCAGCCTGGCCCACTCCGCACGCGCCTTCTGGGCGCCTTATGCGGCGTCGAAGGCGGCGGTCGAGGCCATGACGCGTTCGTGGGCCCATGAGACCGAAAACCTGCCGCTCAGGGTCAACGCCGCCGATCCCGGGGCAACGCGCACCGCGATGCGGGCGCAGGCCGTACCCGGCGAGTATCCGGAAACGCTGCCGCACCCTTCGGAGATCGCCAAGCGTATCGTGCCGTTGGCCAGCCCTGCGCTCAAGGAGACGGGGCTGATCTTCCAGGCCAAGCACAACCGCTTTGTCGCCTACCGGCAGCCGGAGTAAGCGGCCTTGCATCACGCGGCTGTGATGCCGTGGCTTAACGCCGCGCTTCGGCCCAGCTTTCGCCGCTTGGCCGGAGTTGCTAGGATCGCACCGACTCCCAAAACAAGCAGAGCGAGGAAACACCCATGGCGGCACCGAGCGTAGCGTTGGTCTGGTATCTGGTGATCGCCGGCCCGCAAGGCGGCATGGTCGTGCTGCCCAGCACCTTCGACACCCGCGAACAGTGCACCTCCGCCGTCACCGAATACCAGAAGCAGCCGACGCCGGCCGGCTGGTCGGTGCAGTGCGTGCCGAGTGCCTCGCCGTTCGCGGACGAGGGCGACGCCGAGGAGCCGTCGGCGCAGTAGGAGCGTCATCTGGCCAAGTTTTGGCAAAGAGGGCAGGCCAGAGGGGGTCGACAGGCGTGGAGCGCCAGCCTCCATCTGCCGCAGCAGGCCGAGCCCCGTCGGACCAACCCCCTCTACCCTGCCGTGCATCTCCCCCTCAAGGGGAGAGATTGGCAGCATCAGCGTCGTGCGCTTACCGTCAGCTCCGGCTTCTGGCTGATGGTCTGCAACACGACGCAGTAGCGCTCGGTCAGCTTGATTAGCGCATCGACGCGCTCCTGCGGCTCGTCTGTGTCGAGGCCGAAGGTCAGCCGGATGGCGCGGAAGCCAACCGGCGCATCCTTTGCCACACCAAGCGTGCCGCGAAAGTCGAGATCGCCTTCGGCTTCCACTGTGGCGGCCCCAAGCTTGAATTCCAGCGCCGTGGCCACCGCCTTCAGCGTGACGCCGGCGCAAGCCACCAGCGCCTCCAGCAGCATGTCGCCGGAGCAGAGTTCGAGCCCGGTGCCGCCGGTCGCCGGATGCAGCCCGGCAATGGCGATCGCCCTGCCCGTCTCGACCTTGCAGGCGATCGATTGGTCGTCGATCGAGCCTTTGGCGCGGAGAGTAATCAGCGCGCGCGAGGCGTCGTCGCGATAGGCCTCCTTCAGCGGCGCCTGCATGGCCTTCAATGCAATCGCGTCCATTTCATTTCTCTCCCATAGTTGCCTGGCTTCGCTGCTTAACGGCGGTGTCGCCTGCCCCAAACGCAAGTCCCCGCTGGCGTAGCGCTTGGCAGGGTTTCGCCCGTATAGCCTGACGATACGGGGAGCATCCAACGCCTTCACACCCTCTCTCGCAACACATTCGTAAGGCCGCCGGACATATGGCCGATAACGCCATCCTGGAAACCCGCGAAAGGGCTTCGCCGGCAGCCTGTTCACCGGGGCTGCCGGTCTGCTGTTTCGATGCACGACGCCTCGATCAAGCTGACACTATGGTGTCAGGACGGGGCAGCGTAGGCTGGTGAAATGACGGAATCGCTGGACATGTCAGGCACAGTGGAAAGCGCCCGCGAACGTACCCTTGGCATCATCCTGGTCTCGGCGTCGGCGGCCGTCTTCGGCCTCACCGGCGTGCTGACCAAATCGATCCATTCCGACCCGCTGACCATCACCTGCTGGCGCGGCTTCGTCGGCTCGATCCTGATCAGCCTCTATGTGCTATGGCGCCGCCAGCGCTCCGGCGGTCGCGACAGCCTGCGGCTCGGCTGGCGCGGCTGGCTGCTGGCGATCGAGGGCGCGCTCGCCAGCATCGCCTTCATCTCGGCGTTCAAGTTCACCTTTGTCGCCAATGTCGCCATCATCTATGCCACCGCCCCCTTCGTCACCGCGCTGCTGGCCCTCCTGTTGGTCCGCGAACCGTTCCGGCTGCAGACGCTTGCTGCCGCTGCCGTGTCACTATGCGGGGTGGCGATCATGGTCTGGTCGGGCTTCGGCACCGGCCATCTGTTCGGCGACGGGCTGGCGCTGCTGATGACGATCGGCAGCGCCCTCTACATGATCATGGTGCGCACCTTCCGCGATACGCCGGTGGTGTGGGCGGGTGCGGTGTCGGCATTCCTTTTGTTCGTGCTCGGCTGGTTCGTCACCGATCCGCTGGCCGTCTCGGCCAGGGACGCATTGCTTCTAGCCACCTTCGGCTCCTCGTTCGCGCTTGCCTCGATCCTGTGGACGGAGGGCGCCCGGCTCATTCCGGCGGCCGAGTCTGGACTGCTGGGTTCGGCCGAAGTGCCATTCGCGATCCTGTTCGCCTTCCTGTTCCTGGCGGAGATCCCGCCGGCGGCCAGCATGGTCGGCGGCGCAATCGTGCTTTGCGCGGTGTTCGCTCACGCCGGCCGTGACTGGCTGATGGCCAGGCAGCGCGCAGCGGATGCATGACCAAAATCCTCGCCACGCCCGAGGGCGAGTTGGAGGTCCGATCACGCGAAATCCGTGCCTGAAAATAAATTTTGAAAAGTCATGGAACCATCATCGGGCTCAGGCATTATGGCTGCGACGGGCCACCCCAAGTCCCCCCAAACCCCTCGGCCCGTCCTACTCAGAAGCCGACCGCAAGGTCGGCTTTTCTTTGCTGACTCAACTGGCCAAGCCCAGGTTGCCGCTGAACAACGCGGCCAGATCCTGCGCCGGCCGGTCGGCATCCTCACGCAAGCGGATGGCGAATTCGGCGACCGGCACCGGCGGCAGATCAAGATCGCGCGGCGCCTCGACGATGCCGGAATGAGCGAAGCGCGCCGTCCTCAACGTCAAAGCGATGCCAGCGTGTACCGCCGTACGCAGGCCGGCAAGGCTGGCACTGCCGGCAGCAATGCGATAGCGGCGGCCGGCCGCATCCAGTGCACTGGTCGCTGCATCGCGAAACCCGCAATGGGGATCGAGCAGCGCCAAGGGCAATTCCTCTTGGCGGGTGGCCAAGCCGTTTTGTGAGCAAAGCCAGATCATTGGCTCTTTGAGCACGCCGACTTCGTCCCGCGTCGGCGCCTGTCGCATGGCAATGGCCAGATCAAGGGTGCCGGCTTGCAAAGCCTGCGCCAGTTCGGCGGAGCGGCCGACGCGCAATTCGATCCTGACGCGCGGATGGCTGACAGCGAAGGCCCTGAGAAGCTGCGGCAAGCCGCTGTCGGCGAAATCCTGCGTCGTGCCGATGGCGACGCGCCCATCGGCATGCGCCCCTTTGAGGGCCAGCCACGCCTCGCGGTGCGCAGCAAGAATGCGCCGCGCGTGGCCGACCAGATCCTCGCCTGCCGGCGTCAGGCCACGCCCTCGCCCCTGCGGCACCAGCAGCGGTTCGCCAACTATATCCTCCAGCCGCTGCATCTGCGCGGTCACCGCCGACGGCGAGCGGCCGACGATCGACGCCGCCTGCGCCAGCGAGCCGCTATCGACGAAAGCCAGGAAAGTTTTGAGAAGGTCGGGATCGAGCGCCTGCATAATTCGATAATATCTAAGTGTTTATCAAAAACAATTCGATTTTTCTGACTCAAGAACGATGGCATGATTTTCTCGACGGCGAAGAGACGCCGCTTGAAACCGAGGAGAAGAAACATGCCGATCATCAATGTCAGCGTTACCGGCAAGCCCGATGCCGCTTTGTCCGCCGCTATTGCCAAGGAGGTGACCGAACTGACGGCCACGCATCTGCGCAAGGACGCGACGATCACAGCTGTCGCGATTTCCTATCTCGACCCCGAGCACTGGTTCGCCGGCGGCAAGTCGCTGGCCGAGCACGGCGCCAACACGGCTTGGCTCGACATCAAGGTCGTCGACGGCACCAACACCAAGCTCGAACTGGAGGCCTATCTCCAGGCAATCTTTGCAGCATTCGGCCGGCTGCTAGGCAAGGTCCATGAGGAAAGCTATGCCCTCGTGCACGAAGTGCCGGCGGCCGCGTATGGCTTTGGCGGCAAGACGCAGGAATTCCGCTTCATCAGCGGGAGGATGAAGGCGGCGTAGCTGCGATTTGTGGAGAAGGCAGCCGAGCCCACTGATAGCAGGAGAGACGGAAAAATGAAGCCGCATTGACGTTGATCCAACTTCGGCTAGGTTCTCACCCGAAGCGGCCACTGAAGAGCCGCGACGTGAGATTGTTGGGAGATGCGGCGATGATCCTGACACTGGCGCTGCTTGCGGGTCTTGTCACGGCCTGGCTGCTGATCGGCGTGGTGGAGAAGTTCCGCCTCGGCCTGCGCTTGAGCCAGGCGCTGCTCTACGTGCCGTTCAAGCTCGCCTACCGGATCAACGACGAGCGAATCAAGATTGCCCGCAAGTCGGCGGCTCCGGTCATCTACGTCGTCTGGCATCAGTCGCGCCTCGAGCCGGCATTGATGCTGTCGCTGCTGCCGGAGGACACGCTGCACATTCTCGACCCGGCTTCGGCCAGATCGCCCTGGCTGGAACCATGGCGCGAGCTTGGCCGCACCATCGCCTTCAACGCCGAGCACGTCTTCGTCAGCCGCAGACTGGTGCGGGTGCTGAAGGGCAAGGGCCGGCTCGCGGTTTACCTTCCGAATGCGGTCGAGCCCGACGTCAAGTCGTTTCGATTGTTCCGCGCCATCACCCGTATCGCCATGCAGGCCGACGCTCGCATCGTGCCGATCTTCGTTGCCGGCGCGCGCAGCCTGCCGGCGTCGCTGACGCCGGCAGACAAGGCGCCGCGCCACTGGTTCCCGCAGCTGTCGATCAGCGCGCTGGAGCCGATGACCATCGCCGAGTTGGTGGCGCGGAACCCCAATCAGGCCTCCAATACCAATGCGCTGTTCGATCGCTTCGCCGAGGCCAGGCTTTTTGGCAGTGATCTCGACCGAGGGCTGTTCCTTGCCATGCGTGATGCCGCCGACCGTGTCGGCGCTTCGCACCCAATTATCGAAGACATCATCGGCGGTGCGCTGAGCTACCGGAAAATGTTTATCGGTGCCAGGGTTTTGGGCCGCCGCTTCGAGGCAATGACAGCGCCGAGCGAAGCGGTTGGGCTGCTCCTGCCCAACGCCAATGGCCTCGTGCTGGCGTTCGTCGGTGTTTTGTCGGCTGGGCGAGTGGCAGCAATGATCAACTATACCGCCGGCCCAGCGAGCGTCACCGCCGCCATCCGCACGGCGGTGATCCGCACCGTGGTCTCCTCACGCGCCTTTGTCGAAAAGGCCAACCTCGCCGACATAGTCGAGGCGGTGGAAAAGGGCGGAGCCAAACTGCTCTGGCTGGAGGATGTTCGCGCAAGCGTGACCGCGCTGGACAAGCTCGCTGCCGCCTTGCTGTGGCGATGGCCGTTGCAGCGCCAGAATGCAGCCAAGCCGGCGGTGATCCTGTTCACCTCCGGCTCGGAAGGCACACCCAAGGCAGTTGTGCTGTCGCACCGGAACCTTCTTGCCAATGCCATGCAGGCCGAAGCCCGCATCACCATCTCGCCGGTCGACATCCTGCTCAACGTGCTGCCGGTGTTCCACTCGTTCGGCCTGACCGGTGGCACCATCCTGCCGCTGGTCACCGGCGTAAAACTGTTCCTCTACCCCTCACCGCTCCACTACAAGCTTATTCCGGAGGTGGCGCGCAAGGTCCGGCCAACGGTGATGTTCGGCACCGACACGTTCCTCGCCAACTATGCCCGCACCGCCAAGGACGGCGATTTTTCCAGCCTGCGCTTTGTCGTCGCCGGTGCCGAGGCGGTGAAGCCGGAGACGCGCCGGGTTTATCGCGAACGCTTCCAGGCCGAGATCATCGAAGGTTTTGGCTTGACCGAGGCCGCACCGGTGGTCGCCGTCAACACCGCCATCCACGGCCGCGACGGCACGGTCGGGCGGCTGCTGCCGGCCATGCGCATGAAACTCGAACCGGTCGAAGGCATTAGCGACGCCGGCCGGCTGTGGCTCGACGGGCCGAACCTGATGATGGGCTACATGACCGCCGATCGGCCGGGCGAGCTACTGCCGCTCGAAGGCTGGCACGACACCGGCGATATCGTCTCGGTCGATCGCGAAGGCTTCATCACCATTCGCGGCCGCGCCAAGCGCTTCGCCAAGATCGCCGGCGAGATGGTATCGCTTGGTGCGGTCGAGATGCTGGTGCAGTCGCTGTGGCCGGAAGAGCATCACGCCGTGGTGGCGGTGCCGGACAGACGGCGCGGCGAGCGCCTCGTCCTGGTCACCACCGCCGACAGTGCCAATCCCGACGAATTGCGCGAATTCGGCAAGAAGGCCGGGGCGGCCGAACTGATGGTACCGAACGACATCGTCAAGGTCGAGGAAATCCCGGTGCTGGGCTCGGGCAAGACCGACTATGTCTCGACAAGAAAGCTGGCGCTCGAGAGGCTGGGACTGAGCGCTGCCGCCTGAGGTTTTCCAGACCTTTCCAAAACTCTAGAGGACCACTACCGATAACAGCAGAATGACGCCGACGGCCATCATCAGCAGGCCCGGCCAATTCTGTGACAAGCCGAGAAAACGGAGCCCGCGCCGCCGCGGCTCCAGAGTCGGACCTGGTGTTGCGAGATTGGGCCTCGGGCTATCCGGCGCGGTGGAGACAGCGGCCGGCTCACTGAGCCGCCCGCGCATGATGGCTGCAACCGCCATATATACGAGGCCGGCGACAGTCAGTAATGCGCCAATGAGGATGACAGCCATTTCTCGTATTCCGATGATTCTGGGCCCGATGCGGCAGCTTGCGCGACGTTGACGATCACGAGCAGTCGCTCAAACGGACCTACCGACACAAACGGTCAGGCGCCCAGCAAGTTCCGAAAACGTGGTTTTGAAGGGCGTTCCACAGCGCCGCGTGCGAAATTGGCCACCAAATCTGTCAGCCGATGTCCGAGGACGGTACCTTCTCGCCTTCGCGCTTGGCGCGTCTGGAATAGGCGCGCACGCTGAATGGCAAAAACAGCAAATAGCCGGCAACCGAAGCCGTCAGCGTATACCAGGGATAGGTCATCAAAAGCAGGACGTAGAGGACGACTGCGAGGATGATCGGCAGCACTCTGTCGCCCGGTATCCTGACGCTCTTGCCGGAATAGACGGGCAGTCGGCTGACCAGCAGGAACGCCACCAATATTGTAAAGCCGGTGGCAATGAAGGCCGCCAGGCGGCTGGGTTCAAGGCCAAGCCTGAGGAAAAACAGATAGAGCGGCAGCATCACCAGCACCGCACCCGCCGGCGCCGGCACGCCAACGAAATATTCGGTTTGCCACTGCGGACGGTCGAGCTCTTCGTCGAGCACGTTGAAGCGGGCAAGCCTCATCCCACAGGCGATGGTAAACAGCAGCGCCGCGATCCAACCCGGCGAACCTGCCCTGTCGAGCAGAAAGGCATAAAGCACTAGCGCCGGTGCCACGCCGAAATTGACGATATCGGCCAGCGAATCCATCTGGGCGCCGAATTTGGAGGTCGCCTTCAGCATTCGCGCCAGGCGGCCGTCGATACCATCGAGGAAGGCGGCGAGCAGTACCATCACCACCGCCGGCTCGAAGCGGCCTTCGAAGCCGAAGCGGATGCCGGACAGGCCGGCGCAGATGGCAAGCACGGTGACCAGATTGGGCAGCACCATGCGCATCGGGATTTCACGGATGCGCGGGCCGCCGCCGCCATGCGCCTCGAATTTCTTGAACGGCGGGGCCACCGGTCAGGATATCCGCACGAGCGGCGTTGCGGCAACGCCGCCGAATTCCGCCAGCACCGTCTCACCGCCTACCGCCGTCTGGCCGACGGCAACGCGCGGCGTCGCCGTCGAGGGCAGGAATACGTCCACGCGCGAGCCAAAGCGGATCAGCCCGAAGCGCTCGCCGGTGCCGATGGCGCCGCCGGTCTCGGCCCAGCAGACGATCCGCCGCGCCACCAGGCCGGCGATCTGCACCGCAGCCACCGTGCCGTTGGGGCTCTCTATGACCAGCCCGTTGCGTTCGTTCTCGGTGCTTGCCTTGTCGAGTTCGGCGTTGAGGAATTTTCCTGGCCGATGCTCGATCCTGGAGATGCGGCCACGCACCGGGGCGCGGTTCACGTGGCAGGAAAAGACATTCATGAATACCGAGATGCGGGTCATTTCGCCGCCGCCGAGGCCAAGCTCGCGCGGCGGCACGGCCGGGCCGACGGCCGAGACGATGCCGTCCGCCGGGCTGACAACCAGCCGGTCGTCGATCGGCGTGACACGCTCGGGATCGCGGAAGAAATAAGCGCACCACGCGGTCAGAATGAGACCGATCCAGAACAGGGTCGAGGAGAAATAGCCAAGAAAAAGCGTCGCCGCGCCGAACGCAGCGATAAAGGGATAACCCTCGCGATGGATCGGAACGAACGCATTTTTGATCGTGTCAACGAGGCTCATGGGATGAGGGCAACCTTGGTTCCAAGTACGGCCTCAATAGCGGAAACACCCCTTCGCCGCAACGCGACAATCAGGCGGTCGGGTGTTGGCGGTCGTGCCGCCTCAGGGGCGTCCTTGGCAGCATCCGGACTACCGAAGTGGTCAACCGGAAATATGTTGATTGCGATTGTCGGCACGAAGCCCCCACGCCCGTCCTTGGCAAGACAGCGCCTCTCATCGGCCTTTCGGCCGTGACGATTTGCGCAAACCCGGAGGTTCTCGGCCCATGCAGAAATCAGCAGCCAGGCAAGCGCAAGTGGTGATGAACGGTCTGGCCTTTGGCGAGTCGCCTCGCTGTCACGATGGCCGGCTGTGGTTCTGCAACTGGGGCACAGGCCAGATCATCGCCGTTGACGCCCTAGGCAACAGCGAGATCGCGCTCATCGTGCCGGCCACCCTGCCCTACTCCATCGACTGGCTGCCGGACGGGCGGCTGCTTGTCGTGTCCGGCCGCGAAGGGCTGATCCTCAGGCAGGAGGCTGACGGGACATTGGTCACCCATGCCGATCTGAGACATCTGTCGAAGAGCCCATGGAACGAGATCGTCGTCGACGGGCGCGGCAACATCTACGTCAATGGTGGTGGGCCGGCTCCGGCTTCCGGCCAGCATTTCGGCCCCGGCACCGTCGTGCTGGTTGCACCTGACGGCTCGGCTCGGCAGGTGGCTGAGAATCTCGCCTTCGCCAATGGCATGGCAGTGACGCCCGACAACAAGACGCTTGTCGTTGCCGAATCCCACGCCAACCGGCTGACCGCCTTCGACATCGCTGCCGATGGCCACCTTTCCAATCGGAGAGTCTGGGCCAATCTTGGCAACGGTTTTCCCGACGGCATCTGCCTCGATGCCGAAGGTGCCGCCTGGTACGCAGACGTTCCGAACAGGCATTGCGTGCGGGTGCGCGAGGGCGGCACAATGCTCGAAAGCGTCGACGTCGATCGCGGCTGTTTTGCCTGCATGCTCGGCGGCAGCGGGGAAAAACGCTGTTCATCGTGGCCGCCGAATGGCGCGGCTTCGAACATATGATCAGCGATGCCCGTACCGGCCAGGTGCTCAGCATCGAGGCTACCGCGCCGGGAGCAGGCTGGCCATAGAGAGCTTACACCGCGGGAATCCGCTGGTAATTGGCGATATCGGCCCTGACGCCAAGTCGCGCAATGGTCTCCTGAGGATTGAAGCCGATGCGCTCATGCGCGGCCTTGATGATCGGCACGACCTTATCGACAGCGGCCTGCCCTTCCCATTCGACAATGGTCACGAGGTTGAACTCCCCCGGCCCCGAGAATTGCTCGAGCAGGAAATCCTGGACGAACCCTTGCTGCTGGCGCAGCAATTCATGCGTTATCCGGACCTTGGCAAGAATCTCCTCGCGAGCGTTGGCCGGAACGACAAACTTGTCCACCCGGAATACGCTGCCGCCACTAACTGCCTGATTTATCCCATTCATATCGATTGTCTCCGTTTTTGAACGACGCATCTTGCTACGATCCAAAACGGCCTACGATCTCAACTTAAGTTGAGGTCAAGCACGAATTTCAGCTCACCTCCGAGGTGCGGCGGCGGACGACGACGCCGAACTCGTCGCTTTCGCGGGCAATGCGCAGCCGCTCCTCGGCCTCGCTTGCCTCGCGCTGCCGGTCCCACATCGATGCATATAGGCCGCGCTTGGCCATCAAGGCGGCATGGGTGCCGCGCTCGGCGATCTGGCCGTCCTGCAGGACGATGATCTCGTCGGCCGAAATCACTGTAGACAGTCGATGGGCGATGACGAGGGTGGTGCGGCCCTGGCTGACCAGGTCCAGTGCCGCCTGGATCTCCTGCTCGGTGTGGCTGTCCAGCGCCGAGGTCGCCTCGTCGAGCATCAGGATCGGCGGTGCCTTCAAGATGGTGCGGGCAATCGCCACCCGCTGCTTCTCGCCGCCGGACAGTTTCAGCCCGCGCTCGCCCACCATTGAGCGATAGCCGTCGGGCAGCCGCTCGATGAACGGTCCGATCTGGGCCAGTTCTGCCGCCTTGCGCACATCCTCCTCGCTGGCGCCGATGCGGCCGTAGCGGATGTTGTAGGCGATGGTGTCGTTAAACAGCACCGTGTCCTGCGGCACCATGCCGATGGCGGCGCGCAAGCTCTCCTGCTTGACGTCGCGAATGTCCTGGCCGTCGATCAGAATCGTGCCACGCTGAATGTCGTAGAAACGAAACAAAAGCCGCGAAATGGTCGACTTTCCGGCTCCGGAGGGGCCGACGATGGCCACCGTCTTGCCGGCCGGCACCTCGAAGCTGATGCCCTTCAGTATCTTGCGGTTGGGGTCGTAGGAAAAATGCACGTCACGAAACTCGACCTTACCGGCATCGACGACCAGTGGCTTGGCGCCCGCCCGATCGACGATCTCGCGCTTGACGTCGAGCAGATCGAACATGTTTTCGATGTCGGTCAGGCCCTGGCGAATTTCGCGGTAGATCATGCCGATGAAATTCAGCGGCACCGAAAGCTGCATGAGCATGGCGTTGACGAAGACGAAATCGCCGACGCTCTGCGTGCCTGCCTTCACCTCGAGCGCCGACAGCACCATGACGACGGTCATGCCGATGCCGAAGATCACGCCTTGGCCGAAGTTCAGCCAGCCAAGCGAGGTCCAGGTCCTGGTCGCCGCCACCTCATAGCGCGCCGTGGAACGGTCGAAGCGCTCGGCCTCCATGGCTTCGTTGTTGAAATATTTGACTGTTTCGTAGTTAAGCAGCGAATCGATCGCCTTCGTGCTGGCTTCATTATCGCTGTCGTTCATCTCTCGGCGGATCGAAATACGCCAATCGCTCGCCCTGACGGTGAACCAGACATAGAGCCAGACCGTGACCGCGATCACCAGCACGTAAAGCCAGCCATAGGTGACGGCGAAGATGCCGGCGGTGAGCGCGAATTCGACAATCGTCGGCGCCGTCGCCAGCATGGTGAAGCGGACGATCGTCTCGATGCCCTTGGTGCCGCGCTCGATGACACGCGACAGGCCGCCGGTGCGCCGTTCGAGGTGGAAGCGCAGTGACAATTCATGCATGTGTACGAAGGTGCGGAAGGCGAGCCGGCGCACGGCATGCTGGCCGACCCGTGCAAACAGGGCGTCGCGCAACTGGTTGAAGCCGAGCTGCACCAGCCGCACGGCATTGTAGGCGACGACCAGCATGACCGGCGCTAGCAGGAAGGCCGGCAGCGGCGGCGGAGATTTGGCGTCGCCGGCCAGTGCGTCGGTCGCCCATTTGAAGAAATAGGGTCCGGCCACCAGGGTCAGCTTGGCGGCAACCAGCAGCACGGTTGCCCACACCACCCGCGCCCTCAGGTCGGCGCGGTCGGCCGGCCACATATAGGGCCAGAGATTGCGCAACGTTCTGAAGGTCGAGCCGGAATCGGCGGAAACGGTTTTCTCGGCCATTCTTGTCTACCTTTTTATATCTTAGCGGCCGGAGCAGCAGGAATCGACCAGCGCGGCCAGCGACGCGGAAACATCGGCGAGCGCAGCACGGTCGAGCTCATAGCGCGAGCGCTGGCGGTCAGGCTCGAAGCGGATAAGCCCGGCTTCGACCAGAATCTTCAAATGCTGGGAAACGGTGGACTGCGCCAGGTCGAGATGCTCGACGACCTCGCGACAGCAGCAGGAACGGCTTGCGGAAAGGTGTTTGAGAATTTCGATCCGCGCCGGATGCGAAAGGGCCGCGAGCCGGACAGCGACGGAGCGGCTATCCGGCGTACAGTTGGCCGGCGTGCAGTTGGCCGGCGCGTGTTCATCTGCCGCGCGGCGTCGGTCCGTTACGAGAGAGGATTCGGTCATCGTCCATCGGCGATAAACGATGACTGGCCCTGCCGCAAGCTATCCTGATGGGCAGAACGGCTACTCAGTCTTGACTGGCGCCGTCGTCATCTGGTCGCCCATTGCCTTGAGATCGGCGGGCTCGCCTTCTTTCGATTTCTCCGGCACCTTGAACACCTGCCCCGGCCAGATGCGGTTCGGATTGCTGATCTGGTCCTGGTTGGCGAGATAGATGGTCGAGTAGCGCATGCCCTGGCCATAGACCCGCCGCGAAATCCGCCACAGCGTGTCGTGGCGGCGGATGATGACTGCGCCATTGGCATGTTCGAGCTTGGGGCCCACGGTCTCGGGAGCTTCGCCCGGAGGCGTCGCGACGGCCATTTCGGCCGGGGCCTCGGTGGCAGGAATGGGGGCAGTTGCGGGCGTTTCGGCGGCTGTCGCCGGTGCGGCTTCGGTGGCCGGAGCGTTCGGCTCGGCTGGTTTTACCTCGGCAGGCTTTGGCTCGGCGGGTGCGACGGCGGCAACCGCCTCGCCCGGCTCGCGTTCGAACGGCACGGCGGCACGAGCCACCACCGTCACCCCGTCGGCGTCGAGCGCGTCGACATGGATGGTGTAGGTGCCGACCGGGACGTCGCGTGTCGCTTCGACCAGGAAGTGGCGGTCGGGCGAGGTCTTCGCGTCGCCGAGCAGGATATCATTGGCATAGGCGCGCACCTTGCGGCCGGGATCGGCGACCCCGGCAACGAAAATCTTGTTGCCGTCGATTTCGACGGCTTCGACGACGACCTTGGGCTCCGCCGTGGAAGTAGCAGGCGCTGCCGGTGTGGCGGGCGCTGCCGGAGCCGGTGCGGCTTCAACAGCGGCCGGCGCGGCAGAAGCAGGCGCTGCTGGAACATCAGCCGCCGCGGCGGCCGGCGCTGCGGCAGCCGGCAATTCGGTGCCGGTGGCGGGTGGCTGAACGGCCGCCTGTTCGCCGGTTGGCGGCGAGGCGTCAGATTTTGCCTCAGGGGCAGGAACAGTGAGCAGTTCGGACGGCTTTCCCGGCTCCTCGACCATTGCCAGCACTTGACCGGTGGAATTCTGGGGAATCGAAACGACGGCGGTCTGCGCCGAGGCGGTCACGACATTGTCGGCCGTAGAGCGAAGCGTGATCGTATAGTCGCCGGGCTTCAGCGGATCGTCGAGAATAATGGCAAAGGCGCCGTCGGGACCGGCGACCGTCGAGCCGAGCACAGTCGAACCGTTGAGAATCTCGACCTTGGCGTTGGGCGCTGCATTGCCGGCGACGACGATCGAGCCGTTGCTTTCGACGCGCACGATGTCGAAGGTCGGCACGATCGCACCTGCAGCGGCCGGCGCGGCGGGCGTCGCCGCATCGGTGGACGCGGCGGGCGCAGACGGCAGCCGCCCCTCGGTTGCCGGAGCGACCGGTTTCGAAACCGGCGGCGTCAGCGCCGCGACTTCCGCAGGCGGGGTAGAATTGAGATACGGGTCGAGTGCGCCCGATACATACGCGGTTCCCGCCGCAGCGACGGAGCCGCCAGCCGCGAACAAAAACGCCTTCAACGGATTAATTGCCATGTTTCCCTGCCCCTTAGCCACCTAATTTCGGTCTAGCCTGTTTTGCCAAAGCCGACAAGAAAAAGCCCGCTCCGGGGCTTGACCATGCCAATAGTCCCTATCACCAATCATAACATGAACACGATTCGATCTGTCTGCGTCTATTGCGGCTCGTCCCCGGGCCGAGATGAAACCTATATCAAGGCCGGACACCTGCTTGGCCGCTCGATCGCCAAGTCCGGCCTGCGTCTGATTTATGGCGGCGGCACTAAAGGTATCATGGGTGCCGTCGCTGAAGGGGCATTAAAGGCCGGCGGCAAGGTAACGGGCATAATTCCACGTTTTCTGATCAACCGGGAGGCGACCGAAACCGCGCTTGACCGGCTCGACGAGCTCGTCATCACCGACAACATGCACGAGCGCAAACACAGGATGTTCGAGAAATCCGACGCCTTTGTGGCGTTGCCCGGCGGCATCGGCACCGTCGAGGAGATCGTCGAGATCATGACTTGGGCGCAGCTCGGACATCATCGTAAGCCGATCGTCTTCGGCAACGTCGGAGGGTTCTGGGATCCGATGCTGGCGCTGCTCGACCACATGGCAACGGAAGGCTTCATCCACACCGCGCAGCGGGTCAAGCCGCTGGTGGTCGAGGACCCGGAAGCGATCGTAGCCGCCATCATGGTGGCGGGATCCTCCGTCGATGCACCGACGGAGGGCGTGCAGTCGGTGATTGATAAAATGTAGAGTGAGTAGGGAGTAGGGAGTAGGGAGTAGGGAGTAGGGATAGACACGCGCGCCGGTTCGGAAGGTGTTGTACTTTACTATTCACTATTCACTATTAACTCCTTCATTAACTCCTTCCCTACTGCCTTCCTTAAGTCCGCGATGACCGCCCGCTTGTCCTGACGTCGCCAGGCGAGATGGATCGAGACGGTGCGTTCGAACCACGGCAGATCGCGAAACACGATCTGAGGCGGCGCGGCACTCCGCAGGCTGGCCTGCACCGTCGCCAGCCCAAGCCCGGCGCTGACCAAGCCCAACGACGTCAACGGATCGGTCGTCTCATAGGCTATGTCGGGCAGGAAACCGGCCTTCGCACAGGCGGCGAGAAATTGGCTGCGGTTGGTGTCGTCAGGCTGGCGCACCACCGTGATCCAGGTGCGTCCGTCCAGTTGCTGCGGCAGTATCTCCGCGATTTCGGCCAATGGATCGCTTTCCGGCATCGCCAGAACCAGAGGCTCGCGCATGATGAGCAAGGCGGCGATGTCGGGATCGTCGGCAGAAGGAGGCGTGTAGACGAGGCCCAGATCGAGCGATCGTTCGCGCAGCGCTTCGATCTGCGCGGCGGAACGCTGGCCCTTCAGTTGAAGATGAAATTCGGGCCGGTCGCGGCGAAACTGGCGCAGCATCCGAGCGACAAGCCCGGCATGGACCGCACCTTCGACATAGCCGATGGCGAGACGGCCGACCGTACCGCTGGCGAGATTGCGGCCGAGCTCCTCCAGCCGTCTTGCATGGGCCAGCAGCGCACGCGCCTCGGTAAGAAAGGCGCGGCCTTCGGGATTGAGATGAACACGCTGCCTCGCCCTCTCGAATAATGTGATGCCCAGTTGCTGCTCCAGCTGCATGATCTGGCGGCTGAGCGGCGACTGCGAGATGTGGAGCAATTCGGCGGCACGCCCGACATTGCCGGTTTCGGCCACCGTGATGAAATAGCGGAGCTGGCGCAGGTCGAACATTGTTGCTCCGATGCTCAAGTCCCGTGAGGTCTCAACTTTAGCCTAATCAGTCTTGGACTGTCTGGCCAGCCGAAGCGAATATTTTCGCCATTCCAACGGCCAACATCAGGAGATTCCGATGCAGTTCTTTGCCCTTCTTGTGCGCAACACCGAAAAGTTCACCGACGCCGATTTCGCGCCTCTGCTGCCCGGCGAGGCCGAGCAGCGCCGCACGCTCTATGCCGAAGGCGCCGTGCGTCAGGTGTGGAATCGAGGCGACATTCCCGGCAGCGGCATGATGTTCGAGGCCGGCAGCGATGCCGACGTGCGCAGCCATCTCGCAACCTTGCCGCTGGTCAAGGCCGGCATGATGGACATTGCCGCCGTCGTGCCGCTGCAGCCCTATCCAGGCTTCGGGCCGAAGCGCTGAGCGATCGTGAAAGAGGCGGCTGCCGGCATTAGGCCCGCCAGCCGCCTTTCTTCGTTACGCGGATCGAGCGGATGCGGCGACGGTCTTGCGCGCCGAAGAAAACATCGACCAGGAGTACATCGCCAGCGCCGCCCAGATCAGGCCGAAGGCGATGGCCTGAACGCTGCCGAAGGGTTCGCCGAAAATCAGCACCGCGATCAAAAAGACGATTGTCGGCGCGATATATTGCATGATGCCGATGGTGGAGAGGCGCAGCAGCCTGGCGCCGAACGCAAACAACAGCAGCGGCACGGCGGTGACCGGTCCGCAGCCGACCAGCAAGGCGGTGTCGTTCAAGGAGCTGGAGACGAAATGATCCTGTCCTGTGGCGATCAGGAAGACGATGTAGCCGAGCGCCGGCACCGACAGTAGCAGCACTTCGAGCAGGAAGCCCTGGCTTGGACCAATTGGCAGCGTCTTGCGGAAGAAGCCATAGGCGGCAAAGGAAAAGGCCAGCACCAGCGACACCCAGGGCAGCTTGCCAGCGTCGATGGTTAGCACCGCGACGGCGATTGCCGCGAGCACCACCGCCGCGATCTGCAGGCGGTCGAGCCGTTCGCCGAGCAGCAGCGCGCCGACAACGACGCTGACCAGCGGGTTGATGTAATAGCCAAGCGCGGTCTCGATCGTGCGGTCGACCGCGATCGCCCAGACATAGATGCCCCAGTTGACCGAGATCAGCGCCGCCGTCAGCAGCGCCATCGAAATGATGCGCGGCGAACGAACGGCCGCTTTGAAATCGGCAGTGCGGCCCGCCCAGACCAGGACGGCGGCCGCGATCGGCACCGACCAGACGATGCGGTGGGCGATGACTTCGGCCAGCGGCAGATGCGCGACAGCCTTCATGTAGAAGGGCAGCAGCCCCCAAAGCAGGTAGGCGCCGAGCGCCAGCAAGAAGCCGCGACGAGCTTTGGTATCGGCCTCGATTTGAAGTACTTGGGTAGCCATGGCCCAAGGCTATGCGCCAGCGGCCCCGGCAAGACCATCGCAAAGTTCTGATGGATCAATGGAGTCTCGCTGATGGTTCAAGAACCCGGAGTTTTCACCAGTTCATTGAAATGCGCGAAGCCCGCAGTCATTTGGTCTCGCCGGGCGCAGGCACCAATTCCATGAATTCCGCTCCAACGGTGTCGTGACGAAAGCCCGTCACGCATTCTGCCACCTCGATCGGAATATCGGCGATAAAGTCTATGGCGGCAGCACCTGCGTCCTCGCGATCCTGATCTGCGAAGCGCTCGCGGCGGATCTCCTCGAAACAGGATGGAAGGTTTCCTGTCGCTTCCAGGTTGCGCGCACCGTCTGCGCTGGTGTGTCGTATGCTCCAGACTTCGTGCCCGTCGCGCCACTGTTCGGCCCATTGCAGCATGACCGTATCGATATTGTGAACGACGACAATGTCCCTGCCCGTCGAAAGGTTAGCCAGGCGCTTCTCGTCCACCAGGTCCATGTTCACGTCGTTAAAAATGACGACAGACCAATTTTGACCAACCGTCACGCCATTGTAGTCAAAATCAAAAACCTCGTCCGATTGTCCGCTCTGAGCCAGACCGAAAGCCAGCGCTGCCTTCGCGAGTGGCAGACCATTGAATGCGACCCAGCTTATCGTGAAGCCCATTTCCTCACTCCGCCGCGATCAGCCCGGCCATGTCGCGGTTCTTCATCAGCTTGTAGACGATCGAATCCATCAGCGCCTGGAACGAAGCATCGATGATGTTTTCGGAGACGCCGACCGTCCACCAGCGCGCACCGGTGCCGTCATGCGATTCGATCAGCACGCGGGTAATCGCCTCGGTGCCACCATTGAGGATACGCACCTTGAAGTCGGCCAGCTCGAGATCGGCGATCTCGCTCTGGAATTTGCCGAGATCCTTGCGCAGCGCAATGTCGAGCGCGTTGACCGGGCCATGGCCTTCGGCGACCGACATCTTCTCCTCGCCCTCGACCAGCACTTTCACAATCGCCTCCGAGACCGTCTTCAGCTGGCCGTTGGCGTCGAAGCGGCGCTCGACCATGCAGCGGAATGAAGTGACGCGGAAGAATTCCGGCACGCCATGCAGCATCTTGCGCGCCAGAAGCTCGAAGCTGGCGTCGGCGCCTTCGTAAGCGTAGCCCTCCGCCTCACGCTCCTTGACCACGGCGATCAGCGCGTCGAGGCGATGGTCGTCCCGGGGCATGTCGATGCCGCGCCGTTTCAGCTCGGCCATGAAATTCGCCTTGCCGCCTTGGTCCGAAACCATGACGCGGCGGCGGTTGCCGACAGTCTCTGGCGGCACATGCTCGTAGGTCGCCGGCTCCTTGGCCAGCGCCGAGGCATGGATGCCGGCCTTGGTAGCGAATGCGGAGGCGCCGACATAGGGGGCCTGCGCTTCCGGCGCACGGTTCAGCAACTCGTCGAAGGCGCGGGACAAGCGCGATATACCGGTCAACGCCTCCGCTGAAATGCCTGTTGCAAAGCGGCCGGCAAAGGCAGGCTTCAACGACAATGTCGGCACGATCGAGATCAGATTGGCGTTGCCGCAGCGCTCGCCTATGCCATTCAGCGTGCCCTGGATATGGCGCACGCCGGCCTCCACGGCGGCAAGCGAATTCGCCACCGCCTGGCCGGTGTCGTCATGGGCGTGGATGCCGAGATGGTCGCCCGGTATGCCGGCCGCGATCACCTTTTCGACGATGGCGCGCACCTCGGAGGGCTGCGTGCCGCCATTGGTGTCGCATAGAACCACCCAGCGCGCGCCGGCATCGTAGGCCGTCCTGGCGCAGGCCAGCGCATAATCGGGGTTGGCCTTGAAGCCATCGAAGAAATGCTCGCAGTCGACCATCGCCTCCTTGCCGGCACTGAGCGCCGCCTCGACCGAGGCCTTGATCGCCTCGAGGTTCTCCTCATTGGTGCAGCCGAGCGCGACGCGGACATGGTAGTCCCAGCTCTTGGCGACGAAGCAGATGGCATCCGACTTCGACTGGACCAGCGCGGTGAGGCCGGGGTCGTTCGAGGCCGACACTCCTGCCCGCTTGGTCATGCCGAAGGCGACGAACTTGGCATCGGCCGTGCGACGCTCGGCGAAAAAGGCGGTGTCGGTTGGATTGGCGCCAGGGTAACCGCCCTCGACGTAGTCGAGGCCGAACTCGTCGAGCAGCTTGGCGATGGCGATCTTGTCCTCGACGGAAAAGTCGATACCCGGCGTCTGCTGACCATCGCGCAGCGTCGTGTCGAACAGATAAAGGCGCTCGCGAGCCATCGTCATTTCCCGGCAAACACGTCCGTTGCGCGGATCAGCCTGTCGAGGATGCCCGGCTCCGAATAGGCGTGGCCGGCACCTTCGATCAGATGGAAATCCGCTTTCGGCCACGCCTTGTGCAGCGCCCAGGCATAGCGCGCCGGGCACGGCATGTCGTAGCGGCCGTGAACGATGCTACCCGGTATATCCTTAAGCTTCCATGCATCACGCAGCAGCTGTCCCTCTTCCAGCCAGCCGGCATGGACGAAATAGTGGTTCTCGATGCGGGCGAAGGCCAGGGCATAATCATCCTGGCCGAAGGGACCGCTGGTTTCCGGTTCCGGCAGCAAAGTGATCGTCTCGCCCTCCCACAGGCTCCAGGCGCGAGCGGCCTCGACCTGCGCCACAGGATCGCTACCGACCAGCCGTTTGCGGTAGGCGGCCATCATGTCGCCGCGCTCAGCCTCCGGAATGGGCGCCAAAAACCGCTCCCATTTGTCGGGGAACATCTCCGAGACGCCGAACTGGTAGTACCATTCGAGTTCGGCGCGGGTCAGCGTGTAGATGCCGCGCACGACCAGTTCGCTGACCCGCTCGGGGTGTGTCTCGGCATAGGCCAGCGCCAGCGTCGAACCCCACGAGCCGCCGAACACCAGCCATTTGTCGAAGCCGCACATGTCGCGCAGCCGCTCTATGTCGGCGACCAGATGCCAGGTGGTGTTGGCTTCGAGCGAGGCATTGGGCGTCGATTTTCCACAGCCACGCTGGTCGAACAGGATGACATCGTACAGCGTCGGATCGAACAGCCGCCGGTGCTTTGGCGAAATGGTGCCGCCCGGTCCGCCATGCAGGAATACCGCCGGCTTGGCACCGCGGGTGCCGGAGCGCTCCCAATAGACCTGATGGCCATCGCCAACGTCTAGCATGCCGGACTCGAAAGCCTCGATCTCGGGATAGAGGGTGCGGAATTCGCTGCTCATAGTTTCAGGCCCTGGTGCGGCCAGTTGGCCGTCTCGTGATCGGGATGCTGGAAGGAGATGATTGACTCCTGTCGCGCGTAGAAATCCGGATCGTCGTGGATTGGCGCGTCGAAGATCGTCTCCACCCAAGGCAGCCTGGCGGCGTAGTTGACCTGGATCTGCGGCGCCAGATCGGAACGGTCGTCGAAGGCGCCGATGGCGATCTCGAGCGCGCCGGGCTGGCGGTAGGTCAGCGGCGTGCCGCAGCGGGCGCAGAAGCCGCGATCGATGTTGACCGACGACTGAAAGTAACTCGGCTCCTCGCGCAGCCATTCGACGCCGTCGCTCGGCACTGTCACAAGCGCGCCGAAAAACGAGCCGAACTGTTTCTGGCACATGCGGCAATGACAGATCGAGGGGCGGCCGAGCGCGCCGTGGATGCGGAAGCGCACGGCGCCGCACTGGCAGCCGCCGGTACGAACGGTTTCGGTCATGATCTTTCCTCCGGCGGCCATTGTTCGGTGTCATGGTCGGGATGTTGGTAGGAGACGAGGTCGGCGAGATAGGAGGCAGACGAGACGTCGGCCATCGTTTCCTCACCGGGCAATTCGTGGACATGATCCACATAGGGGAGCTTGGCTTCGACACCCCATTGGATCGTCGGCGCGATCTCCTCGGGGTGGTCGAATGCGGCGATGGCGAGCGCCACGCCGTCGGTCGCTTCGAAGGTCAGCGGCGTGCCGCATTCGGCGCAGAAACCGCGCAACGCCGCATTGGACGAGCGGAAGCGTTTGGGCTCGCTGCGCGTCCAGTCGAGTCCTGCGCCGCGCACCGAGACCAGCGGCAGGTAAAAATTGCCGCTCGCCTTCTGGCACATGCGGCAATGGCAGACGGAGGCATCGCCGAGCGCGCCTTCGACGCGGAAGCGCACTGCGCCGCACTGGCAGCCGCCCGTATACACCGGTCTGTTGTCAAGGCTCATCGCATTTTACTCCGGAGCATGGCAGACCGCCTCGACATTGTTGCCGTCGGGATCGAAGACGAAGGCGCCATAATAGTTCGGATGATAGTGCGGGCGCAGGCCCGGCCCGCCATTGTCCTTGCCGCCGGCGGCGATTGCCGCCGCGTGAAAGGCATCGACCTCGGCACGGCTGCGCGCCGTGAAAGCGGCGTGTTGATGATCCTTCGGCTTGTCCTTGCCGGCATGCAGCCAAAACACTGGCCGGTCGCGGCCGTAGCCGCCGACCTTGGCGCCGCCGGTATATTCCTGCGGCACCATGTAGAGCAGCGAGGCACCAAGCGGCGCCATCGCCCTGTCGTAAAAAGCTTTCGACACGTCGAAATCCAAAACGGTGATGCCGAGATGATCGATCATCTTTTTACCTCCCAGGTGGTGATGCGTTCGCCGGTGACAGGGTCCTTGCCGTCCTTCAACTGGATGCCTTGCGCCAGCAACTCGTCGCGGATGCGGTCGGCCTCGGCCCAGTTCTTGGCGGCGATCAGCGCGAGGCGTTTGGCGATCGCTTTGGCAATGGCGTCTTCATCCACCTTGGCTGTTGCGACGTCGAAGCCGAGGAACAGCAGCGATGCCTTCAGCAAAGTGGCAGCATCGTTGTCTTCGGCGGCTGCGTTGCTGCTACCAGCGTCGAAATCAACAGCATCGCCAGCCAACTGGGTCAGCAACTGGAATGCGGGATAGGTGGCGAGGTCATCCGACAGCACTTCGATCACATCCGCCGGCACCGATTTTGCCGTTGGCGGCGCCAGATCGGCCGCTCGCTTCCATTTGCGCAGCGTATTCTCCGCCTCTTCCAGCTTGCGTACGGAAAAGTCGATCGGCTCGCGATAATGCGTCATCAGCATCGCCAGCCTGAGCACCTCGCCCGGCCATTTGCGGCCGCCAAAAGTCTCCGTCTCCAGCAGTTCGGTGATCGAATAGAAATTGCCCAGGCTCTTGGACATCTTCTGGCCCTCGACCTGCAGGAAACCGTTGTGCATCCACACCTTGGCCATCGTTTCGGTGCCGTGGGCGCAACGTGACTGGGCGATCTCGTTCTCGTGGTGTGGAAAGATCAGGTCGAGACCACCGCCATGGATGTCGAACACCTCGCCGAGATAGGCGGCCGACATCGCCGAGCACTCGATGTGCCAGCCCGGCCGACCCCTGCCCCACGGACTCTCCCAGCCCGGTTCCTCGGGCGAAGACAATTTCCACAGCACGAAATCCTGCGGGTTCTTCTTGTGCGCATCGACGGCGACGCGGGCGCCTGCCTGCTGCTCGTCGAGATTGCGCTTCGACAACTGTCCGTAGTCCGGCATGGAAGCGGTGTCGAACAGGACTTCTCCAGCTGCGACATAGGCATGGCCGCGTTCGATCAAGCGTTGAATCAAGAGGATCATGTCGACCTTGCCGTCGGGCCTAGGCTCGACGAACTCGGTGGCGCGCGGCTCGACCGTCGGTTCCAGGCAACCGAGCGCCGCCACGTCCTTGTGGAACTGATCGGCGGTCTTTTCGGTGACCCGCCTGATCGCTTCGTTCAGCGACAGCTTGCCCAAGGCAATCTCGCCGCCGAAATCGCGCAGCGCGCGAGCGTTGATCTTGTCGTCGACGTCGGTGATGTTGCGGACGTAAGTGACATGCGCTTGCCCGTAGAGATGGCGCAGCAAACGGAACAGCACGTCGAAGACGATCACCGGCCGCGCATTGCCGATATGGGCGAAGTCGTAGACCGTCGGGCCGCAGACATACATGCGCACGTTGCGCGGATCGATCGGGAAGAAATCCTCCTTGCTCCGCGTTAGCGTGTTGTAGAGGCGCAGGCTCTTCGATGCTTCAGACATACGTGCGTTCCGGTGCGTTACTTTGTTTGAGCATGATCTTTTGGGATCGTGCTCTGGATGGAGTCGGTCACGCCGAGGCGCAAAATCGAGCTCCAGCCTGCTGGCCGGGGCGTTTGTCCAATCTGGGAGGAGATGAGGCGAAAACGTCCAGGACCAGCGCGAGGCTAGTCGATAATGCAAATGCCACAAATGGCGAAAGACGTTTTCATGGCCGGCTTTATCGCCTTGCCCGGTGTTGCCGTCAAGTCGCTACCTTCGCCAAAAATATCGTTGGCTCACAGGAAATGAGCCACTGAAACATTTTATTAAACAGATCGGCACTGTCATGAAACATTCGCCGGCTAGATCAGCAAGCGTCACGATTTGGTCGGATTCGGCCAGCAAACGCAGACACGAAGACGTTACCAGGGAAGAGAATAATGCCTAAGCAAGAATCCAACCGCGCCAAGCAACCGGCGCTCGCCAGCCATTACCGGGCGATCGGCCCGGCAGCAATCGTCGCAGCTCTTCTGCACACCGCGAAGAAGAAGAAGCCGGCACAGAAGATCGTGTCGCCACGCGCTGCCTGAGAATGCCGTCGGGTGAAGATTGAGGCGCTCACGGTGTCCTGGAAATAGTAGCTTTCGCTAAAATAATGTCATTTGACTGTCGTTCGCGCCGGACTTCTGGCGCTTGACCTTCTCGGGCTCAGGCTCGACGACGCCCTTCTCCTGAATCTCCGGCCCGGTATTGGCGACCTTGTTGACGAGGTCGGAAACCGGGATCGCTTCGAAGAAATCGGGCCGGGTGGGTCTCAGCAGATCGGCCACATCACGCGGCTCGAGCGTGCGGCAATCCAGCCAGCGCGCGAAATCCTCGGGATGGATCACCACCGGCATGCGGTCGTGGATATGGGCAGTATCGGCATTGGCGTGGGCGGTCAGAATGGCGCCGGTGTCCATTTCCGAGCCACCCGGCTCGGCATACGTCTCAATCAGCCCGGCGAAGGCGACAAGCCCTCCATGCTTTGGCCGCATCCAATAGGGCTGCCCTCTTCTGCCAGCGGTTTGGTGCCATTCGTAGAATCCCGAAGCCGGTACCAGGGCGCGGCGATGGCGCATGGCAGCGCGAAACGACGGCTTTTCCGAAGCCCCCTCAGAACGCGCGTTGAACAGCAGCGGGAAGTTACGCGTATCCTTGACCCAGGCCGGGATCAGGCCCCAGCGCACCAGCATCGAGCGGCGGTCGGGCAGGTTCGAGCCCGGCGCCTGCGGCAATCCGGCGAGCGCCATCAGCACCGGCTGCGTCGGCGCGATATTGTAGCGGGGCGGAAACTCCTCCAACTCCGCCAGACCGAGAAGGGCGGCGGTCTGGTCCGGAGTGGCGGTCAAGGCAAAGCGTCCGCACATGAATTCAGCTCTCGAATGGGTGACATGTGAAAGTGACCATGGAACCTGCCTTTCGCAACCGCTAAAGCTGTTCGCCGACGGCCGGTCCACAACGGGCTATGCCAATCGAGCGATCGGGAACCCATGGAAGCACGTAAGATCATTCCGGCAGTCTCGGTCTGCGTCGTGCGCGAGAACACGGTGCTGCTGGTCAATCGGGCCAGACCGCCCTCGCAGGGCCTTTATGCCTTTCCCGGTGGCAAGGTCGAAGCCGGCGAGACGCTGGAACAGGCAGCAAGGCGCGAATTGCTGGAAGAGACCGGATTGCAGGCGCGCAACTACCGGCCGCTGCGGGAAATCCACATCGACGGCAGCGGCGACGGGCATCCGGTCGACTACCGGCTGACGGTGTTTGGGGCCAACTATGCCGGCGGCGAGGCGGTGGCCAGTGACGACGCCGAAACCGCCGCCTTCTATACACTGGCCGAAATGACAGCGATGCAGCTTGCCGATGCAGTGTTTGATATCGCCGACGACCTGCTGGCCACCAGCAAGGGCGGCGCGAACTGAGCTTGAGAATCGCCTTGCAGGCAACAAATTGTTTCAGCACAAGGGCTCATGAACCGCACATCAC
Source organism: Mesorhizobium sp. M0815 (assembly GCF_040319995.1). Lineage (NCBI taxonomy): Bacteria > Pseudomonadati > Pseudomonadota > Alphaproteobacteria > Hyphomicrobiales > Phyllobacteriaceae > Mesorhizobium > Mesorhizobium sp. M0815. The sequence continues at coordinate 63,213 of NZ_JAMYOU010000023.1, forward strand.
CGTTTCTCGCCGCCTGCCTCGCCGTTAGTGTGGTTGTCGGCTTGCGTCCTGCCATTGCCGCCGAGGCGCCGTTCGAGCCCGGGCTGTTGCGGCTGGCGGAAGTGCTCGGCTCGTTGCATTTCCTGCGCAATCTATGCGGCGAGAAGGGCGACCGGTGGCGGGCCGAGATGGAAAAACTGATCGCATCAGAAAATCCGAACCCTGAGCGGCGCGCCCGCTTCATCGCCAGCTTCAACCGCGGCTACCGATCCTTCGGCGGCAGTTATACGCAATGCACCGCCTCGGCGACGGAAGCCATCAGCCGCTACATGAAGGAAGGCGAGACACTGTCTCGCGACATCGCCTCGCGCTACGGGAACTGACGGCGGCAGCTGCCGTTCCGGCAAAGCGGAATCAAGCGTCGGCGCTGTTGGCGGCGGACGCGTTCGACACTTCTCCGCTTGCCTCGGGTGAGGTCTTGGTGCAAACCTGATGTTGCACTTTTGCAACTATGTTAACGAAACGTTAGCGCGCAGATGTGAAATTAACTCAAACTGAAGGTTTCCGTCCCCTTGGCCGGCCTAATCGGCTAAGTTTGAAACGGATCGGACGCAGGTTTGCTTAATGCGACGGGTTTTGTAGAAAACGACCAAAAAAATGTCGCATTTACAAGTACTTACTTCGCCTGCGTGTAAATGGGACAACTCAAGCTTGATCCCTATCCAACGGATCACCGCTTGAAAGGGTGGACATCGCAATGGAACATGGCGTCAACGACATCGACGCGCTGGTCAGGGAAGAAAAGCGCCTGACCGCCGTGGAAAGCCACAGCGAAGCCTGGGCGGAAGGATTGTCGGCGGGGATCGAGCCGGAAATCATCGCCGAGGCAGCCCTCGAAACGGCATTCGGCGAGATGCTGCGAACCAATGGCGAGACCTCGGCGCTTGCCCTGCTCGATCGCATGCGCGAAAAGGTGATTGCCGGGGCCTTCGAGCCCGAAAGGCTGCGGCACTGACCCCGGTTCTTTGACGACGGCGCGTCGCCGGACATCATGTCCGGGCACATCATGTCCGGGCACATGAGTGGGCCTGGAACCAGGGAGTAGCAGGCGGTGAATTTTTCGATATCAGGCAAGCCGCGCGGCCTGGTCCTCAGCATTTGGCTTATCGCCTCCTGCGCCACGATTCCCCTTGCACTGTTTCTTGCGAGCAGTCCCGCTCACGCCCTCAGCGAGATCAAGCGCGAAGACCTGCCTTCGCCGGTCACGCCGCCGCCCGACGGCGACATGTCGCCGCCCGGAAGTACCGTGCCGATGCCCGGCCCGCTCGGCACGACGCCACCTGCAGCCAGCCAGCCGACTCCGTCCGACGAGCCAAGGCAAACCGAACCGAAAGGGCCAGCGGACGATGGCGGCATGGCCAATCCGCATGTCGATCCGGACGCGCCTGTGCCCGAAGTCGTTTACGACCTTGCCAAGTTGCCGGAACCGGTCAGGCGCATGCACGATCTGATCGTCGAGGCGTGCAAAAGCGGCGACATCGAAAGACTGCGGCCGCTGATCGGCACGGGCGACATGATGACCCAATTGTCGCTGGGCGACATGGAGGGCGACCCGATCGCCTTCCTGAAAGGGCTTTCAGGCGACACGGAAGGCCAGGAAATCCTCGCCATCCTGGAAGAGGTGCTCAATGCCGGCTATGTCCATGTCGATGCAGGCACGCCGCAGGATCTCTACGTCTGGCCGTATTTTTTCGCCCTGCCGTTGGACAAGCTCGATGCCAGGCAGCGGGTCGAGTTATTCAAGATCGTCACTGCCAGCGACTATGACAACATGAAGCAGTTCGGCGCCTACATTTTCTACCGCGTCGGCATCACGCCGACCGGGCAATGGACGTTCTTCGTCGCTGGGGATTGAGTGGTCAGGCCTGGCTCTTATTGAGGCAGGGAGCTTAGCCCGCCAACGCCTCGGAAAACTCCACCGCCCTGCCTTGGCCTGGCGTGGCAATCTCGCCTTCCCACATCACGCGCCGGCCCCGAACGATAGTGCCGACCGGCCAGCCGGTCACCTGCCTGCCGTCATAAGGCGTCCAACCGGCCTTGGAGCCTTGCTGGGCGTTGGCGATGATCTCGCGGCGCTTCAGGTCGACGATGGTCAGATCGGCATCGTAGCCGGCGGCAATACGGCCTTTCCTGGCGATGCCGAAAATGCGCTGTGGGCCATGGCTGGTCAGGTCGACAAAGCGCTGCAACGTCAGCCGGCCGGCGTTGACATGATCCAGCATGATCGGCACCAAAGTCTGCACGCCGGTCATGCCTGACGGCGACGCCGGATAAGGTTTTGCCTTCTCGGCCAGCGTGTGCGGCGCATGGTCGGAGCCGAGGACATCGACAACGCCTTGCGCAATGCCCTGCCAGACCCCCTCGCGATGGCGCGCGGCGCGCACCGGCGGGTTCATCTGGATCAGCGTGCCTAACTGCGCATAGTCATCTGCGCTCAGCGTCAGATGATGCGGCGTCGCCTCGCAAGTCGCGACATCCTTGTGCTGTTCGAGGAAGCCTATCTCTTCGGCGGTCGAGATGTGCAGCACATGGATCCGGGCACGGACCTGGCGCGCGATGCGCACCAGGCGCTCGGTGCAGCGCAATGCGGCGATCTCGTCGCGCCACACCGGATGTGAGGACGGATCGCCCTCGATGCGCTCGCCGAGCCGCTCGCGCAGCCGGAACTCGTCCTCGGAGTGAAAGGCGGCGCGGCGGCGTGTGTTCCTCAGGATCGAGGCAACGCCTTCGTCGTCCTCGACCAGCAGGTCGCCGGTGGACGAGCCCATGAACACTTTTATGCCGGCCGCACCCGGCAGCCGCTCGAGATCGCCGGCGTCTTTTGCATTGTCGCGGGTCCCGCCGACCCAGAAGGCAAAGTCGCAATGCATGCGGCCGGTGGCCCGCCGCACCTTGTCGGCAAGAGTCGCCTCGCTGGTGGTCAGCGGATTGGTGTTCGGCATCTCGAAGACGGCGGTGACGCCGCCAAGCACCGCTGCCCGCGAGCCCGTCCCCAAATCTTCCTTGTGCTCCAGTCCCGGCTCGCGGAAATGCACCTGGCTATCGACGACGCCCGGCAGGATATGCAATCCGCGGCAGTCGATTGTCTCGCCGGCCGACGCCTGGCGGAGATCGCCGATGGCAGCGACGCGCCCACCATTGATGCCGACGTCGCGAAAACCCTCGCCATCGTGGTTGACCACGGTGCCACCTGTCAGGATGAGATCGTAGATGGGGGCCATGCGGATCAGGTCTCTTGCGGGGGAAGTGCCAGCGGCTTACGTAATGGCCGACAGTTTTGCAAGATCAGGCTCGTTTTCCCACCATGCCCTTTGCCTCGCTCAGAGATCGCGCACTCCTTTCCGTGTCTGGGCCGGATGCCGGGCACTTCTTGCAGAATATCCTGACTACCGACCTCGACGTGCTCGGCAGCAGCGAAGCAAAGCCCGGCGCCCTGCTGACGCCGCAAGGCAAGGTCCTGTTCGACTTCTTGATCTCGCGCGCCGGCGAAAATGCTTTCCGCCTCGAATGCCGTGCCGAGACCGCTGACGATTTCATGCGCCGGCTGACGCTCTACAAGTTGCGCGCCAAAGTCCAAATTGCCAAGCTAGATCACCCGGTTGTGACCGTCCTATGGGAAAGCGCTTCAACTGCCTCGCAATTTGAATCGGCACCGTTTGCTGATGCGCGGTTCGTCGATTCTATCGTCAAGCGCTTCTATGATGGCACCGCAGAAGGAGGCGACCTTGCCGCATGGCAAGCCTTTCGCATCGCCCATGGCATTGCCGAAAGCGGCAGCGACTATCAGCTCGGCGATGCGTTTCCGCATGACGTGCTGCTCGACGAGATCGGCGGCGTCGGCTTCAAGAAGGGCTGCTATGTCGGCCAGGAGGTCGTCTCGCGCATGCAGCATCGCGGCACTGCCCGGCGCCGGGTGTTGATTGTCTCGGCCGGACGCTCCCTGCCCGCCTCGGGCGCAGAGTTGACCGTGGAGGGGCGGCCTGTCGGCACGCTTGGCTCGACCGCCGGCACGACAGGCCTCGCCATTGCCCGCATTGACCGGGTCAAGGCAGCGTTCGACGCCGGCCTGCCGATCCTGGCTGACGACGTCGCCGTGTCGCTCACCATCCCGCCCTGGGCGAAATTCAGCTTTCCGCTGGAAGCCGTCGGCGCGGAGGAGGCCTGATGGCGGCCGATCGCGCCGGGGCGCCGCCGCGCGCCTGGCAGCGCATGCTGTCCGGGCGACGGCTCGATCTTCTCGACCCCTCGCCGCTCGACATCGAGATCTCAGATATCGCTCACGGCCTTGCCCGCGTCGCGCGCTGGAACGGCCAGACCAGAGGCGAGCACGCCTTTTCGGTCGCCCAGCATTCGCTGCTGGTCGAAACGCTTGTCGGCGAGCTGGTGCCGGATGCCGACGCCGATGCGCGGTTGGCGGCGCTGCTGCACGACGCGCCGGAATATGTCATCGGCGACATGATCTCGCCGTTCAAGTCCGTGATGGGCGGCAGCTACAGGGACTGCGAGATCAGGCTGCAGCGCGCCATCCATCTGCGCTTTTCGCTGCCAGCGGAACTCGACGCGGGACTGCGCAAGGAGATCAAGCGAGCGGATCAGATCGCCGCTTATTTCGAAGCGACGCTGCTTGCGGGTTTTTCAACGGCAGAGGCGACGGAGTTCTTCGGCCGGCCGCGCGGCTTCAATGCCGAGCGCTTCGATGTCACGCCGCGCTCGGTGACCTGGGCGCAGAATGCCTTTCTCAAACGGTTTGCGGCGATCGAGAAGTCGCGACGCCAGACTGCCGTTCCAGCCGGCTGAAAACGGTAAATTAACCGGCAAGGACAAGAGTGCCGTGGTTAACCACGGTCCATAGGCGCGCTACATGCCCGTTGCCGGTATCAAGGCAGGTTCGTCCGTCCGCCGACGACGGGTCAAAGGCGTTGGTCTGCCGCAACGGATTGAAGACGAAGTGCGCGAACAGAACGAGCGTTTTTCGGCAGCGGTCGAGAACATGTCGCATGGCCTGTGCATGTTCGATGCCGATGAACGGATGATCATCTGCAATAGGAACTACATCAGTATCTTTCGCCTCGACGCCGAAGTGGTACGGCCCGGCATCCGGTTTTTCGACATCCTCCAGCACAGCGTGGACATCGGCATCGCCTCGCAAAGCGCTGAGCAACTCTATGCCATTCGCAAGCCCTATATCGACCAGGCAAAACCTTCCACCTATGAGGAAACGCTTGCAGACGGGCGTATCGTCAACATTTCGCACCGGCCGCTGGCGTCGGGCGGTTGGGTATCGATCTACGAGGATATCACCGAGCAACGGCGCGCCGAGCAGGAGTTGAAGGAGCAGCACCGCCGTTTCGACGCGGCACTTGCCAACATGTCGCAAGGACTTTTGATGTACGACGCGGACGGCAAGCTGATCGTGCGCAACGAACGTTTTCTGGAACTTTACCATGTCAGGCCGGCCGACCTCCCGCTTGGCATGAGCCACCGTGATGCCTTTAAGCGGCTGCTGGAACTGGGCATTTACACAAAGCTCGACCCCGACAGCGAAATTTCGCAAATCGAAGCCTGCCTGCGGGCGGGCAAAACACACGTAACGCATCGCCATCTTGCCGATGGCAGAACGCTGCTGGTTGCACGCCGGCCGATGAGCGGCGGCGGCTGGGTCGCGACATTCGACGACGTGACCGAGCGCAGGCGCGTGGAAGAGCGCATGACCCACCTTGCGCATCACGACACACTGACCAACCTGCCCAATCGCTCGATGCTTCGCGAACGGCTCGACCAAGCCCTTAGCGAGACGAAAGACGGATCGCTGGCGATATTCTCGCTCGACCTCGATCACTTCAAGGCGGTCAACGATACTTGGGGCCACCCTTCCGGCGACTGGCTGCTGAAATGCGTGGCCGAACGGCTGCAACGGTGCCTGCGCAATGAAACGGACGTTGTCGCTCGCTTCGGCGGCGACGAATTCGTCATAATCCAGTTCAATCTCAAAAGCCCGGGCGATGCGGAAAAACTGGCCAAACGCATCGTCGAGATCATCGGAAAGCCGTTTCGCGACAAGCGACACGACATGCCCGTCGGCATCAGTGTTGGCATCGCGCTGTTTCCGAATGACGGCAAGGACACCGACACTTTGCTGAAAAACGCCGATATGGCGCTCTATCGGGCAAAGAGCGAAGGGCGCAACCTCTACCGTTTCTTCGAACCAGCCATGGATGCGATGGTGCGCGCGCGCCGGGCGCTCGAAATCGATCTCAGGGCGGCGCTGTCACGCCGGGAATTCGAGCTGGATTTCCAGCCGATCATGAACATCGCCTCCGGCGAAATCGTCGGTGCCGAAGCCTTGATGCGCTGGCGTTCGCCAGTCCGCGGCCTGGTGCGTCCGGACGACTTCATTCCGGCCGCCGAGGAGACCGGGCTGATCGTGCCGCTTGGAGAATGGGCGCTGCGGAAAGCCTGCACGACCGCGGCAGGCTGGGCGCCTTTGCGCATCGCAGTCAATGTCTCCGCCGTGCAGATCAAAAGCGGCACCTTTGCCCGCAGCGTCATCTCGGCGCTGGCGTTCTCGGGCGTGCCGGCCAACCGGCTTGAACTGGAAATCACCGAAACGGTGCTGATGGACGAGAGCGATCTGGTGCTCAAGACACTGAGGCAGCTGCGCGATCTGGGTGTCCGCATAGCGCTGGACGATTTCGGCACCGGCTATTCCTCGCTCGGCTACCTCAGGCGCTTTCCCGTCGACAAGATCAAGATCGATCGCTCTTTCACCCGTGACATCGACAGTCGCGATACCGCGGCGATCGTGCGCACCATCATCGGGCTTGGCGCACAGCTGGGCATCACCGTCACCGCCGAGGGTGTCGAGACCGAAGCGCAGCTTGAATTCCTGCAAAAGGAGGGCTGCGTCGAGGCCCAGGGCTATTTGATCGGCGTGCCATCGAAAGCGTCGGACATCAACCGGCTGCTGAAGTCGAACGCGACGATCAGGCAATCCGGCTAAGTGCGACAGCCGGGCGAGCCAGTCATCGGCTCAGCCTGGACATCTGCCATCAATACAATGTCTGGATATACCTCGTCGAAGCGCGCGCAGGTCAGAGATGTCCGCTCAACGCCTCCACCATATCCTTGTTCGTCGCCACGGGAACGATCTCGAATTCGACCAGATCCGCCCATTCGATGACCCACCGCTGCAGGAGTGTGACGTCATCGGCCTCCACCAGCAGGAAGCAGCGGCTCATATCCGCTGCGATCCAGCTGTGGTGCACGAGCAGCGCGTCCGGCTTCAGGCGGCCCTGGTCGCGGAAACGGCGGTAGATCTCCTTACGGTCGCAGCCGCGAAAATCCTCGGTTACGAAGAACAGCATCTTTTTCCCCTCAATTCGGATGTCATCGGCCCGGCCGGTCCAATCGCTCCAGGAACCACTGCGTCAGCCGCACCCAGACCTCGTCTTTTTCGCCGGAGTCTTCCCAGCCGTGGTCGAGGTTGGGGTTATCGTTGACCTCGATGACGAAGACGCCGTCCCTGGTCTCCTTGAGGTCGACTCCGTAGAGGCCGTCGCCGATGCAGCGCGCCGCGCTCACCGCCGTCTCGACGACATGGGCCGGCGCTTCCTTCAGGGTGAAGGTCTTGATGCCGCCCTGGTCGGGCTTGCCGTTGGCCTTATGATTGACGATCTGCCAATGCTTCTTGGCCATCAGATAATGGACGGCAAACAAGGGTTGGCCGCCGAGGACACCGACGCGCCAATCATATTCCGTCGGAATGAATTTTTGCGCGATCAGGAGGTCGGAATCCTCCAGCCATTCGGTTGCGAGCGTCTTTAACTCTTCGAAGGTGCCGCATTTCTTGACGCCGCGCGAAAACGAGGAGTCCGGGATCTTCAGCACCAGGGGGAAGCCCAGCGTCTGCGCCGCAACTTCCAGATCCGAGATGCCGGCTATCATCACCGTCGGCGGCACCGGTACCTTGTTGTAGGTCATCAGCTCGTTGAGATAGACCTTGTTGGTGCAGCGGATCATCGACAGCGGATCGTCGATGACCGGCATGCCTTCCTGCTGGGCGCGGCGGGCAAAGCGGTAGGTGTGGTTGGAGATCGAGGTGGTCTCGCGGATGAACAGCGCGTCGTAGTTGGCGAGCTTGGCCAGATCCCGCTTGGTGATCGGCTCGATTTCGACGCCCATCTTTTCAGCGATCTTGGCCCAGTGGCGCAGCGACGAAATCTCCGACGGCGGCAGTTCCTCATGCGGATCGACCAGCGTGGCGAAAGTGTAGCGCGCCGGCGTGCGGCCCTTGGTGTCGCGCCACTCGCGGTTGGTGTAGGTCTCCAGGCACTGGAGAAAGTGCGTTTCCTCGTCCTCGGTCATCCTGGCCAGGGGATGGAAGCCAATTTTGCGGATCGAGGCCCATTCGGCGCTGTCCCTGATGTGGACCTCGAGCGCCGGGGCACGAAACCAGTCGAACAGCAGCTTGGCGAAGCGGTCCCAGATCCTGGACGGTCCTATGCCGAAGAAAATGCAGACCTTCTGCGGGAAAGCGCCGCCCAAATCCTTGCGGCACTTGTTGAGTGCGAGTTCGAGTTCCGGCAACGCATGCTCATAGAGCTTGCGCTCCGACAGGTCGATCATCGTTTCGACCGTCGGGATGACCTTGTGGCCGCGCGAACCGGCGAGCAGCGAGGCGTAATACCCGCGGCTCTGGTAGCCGTAATTGTTCGATAGGTTGATGACCTTCGGCCGCTGCCCGCGAAACAGTGCCGGATGGGCAAGGTAGTCGCGATTGGTGATAATCTTGTGCGGCGTCGCCACCTGGTCGAGATCGTTCTGCCGGCCGGTAAGGATGACCCAGGTCATTGGCTGTCGCGCTTTCCGAGAGTGATGGCGGCGCGCAATCCGTCGCGGCCGAATTGCGCCATGTTCATGAAGATGCCGTAAGGCACGGGAATGTTGGCAGCATCGAGGATCGTCTCCTGCCGCTCGTCCTCGACCCAGGGGTCGTGGATCAGGATATGATCGCCATCGTCACCAATGGCCAATACCCAGTGCGGAACCTTCTTGCCGAACATCAGGAAGCCGCTGATCAGGACCAGTACCAGTTTTCCCTCTGCGATCGCGGTGCGAATGTCGTCAAGCCCGAATGAACGGTAATTCACCGGGATGCCGTAAAGTTCCGCGCGGCGGCGAAAGTCGACCTGCGCCAGCTCCATCACCCGGCGCTTGTCTTCGCTGCGCACCGATTGCAGGAAAAGCGCGCCATAGAAGGACACATAGATCTCAGCAGCAAGCCCGCTCTCATAGCCGGCGACGGCCAGCCCGAACGGCTCGCAGCCGCCGGGGCCGGACATCATGAAAACGGTCGTCGCCTCACGCCACAGCCGGATTTCCATCACCGGGTCCGGCACGAAGCCGGGGCCGAAGTAAGCCATCGCCATCATCAGGCAGCATGGTCCGCAAGTGAATTCGCAAGTCTGCTGATAAAACGGCACTTCGGTGGCGACCGGAATGTCGCCACGCAAGGTCTTTTCATAGCGCAGCGCCGTGGCGCCATCCTCGTAATAGTCCGGTTCGCGGCCGATCTTGCGGTAGCCGCTCCGCTCGTAGATCTGGATCGCGCGCGGGTTGTCCTCGCGGACTTCCAAACGAAGCATCATGCGGCCGTGCTCGAAAGCAGCGGTCTCGGCCTCTTCCAGCAGAAGGCGGCCAACGCCACGGCCGCCGAAAAATGGACCGACGGCGATCGAATAGAGCCGCGCGACGCCGCTGCCCTTGCGAAACAGCACGACTGCATAGCCGGCGACGCGGCCATCGCTTTCGCCAACCAGCAGTTCGGCGGTGTCGCGTTCGATCAGTTGGCGAAAGGAACGGCGAGAAATGCGGTCGCTCGAGAAAACAGCTTTTTCGATGGCGGCGAGGTCATCGACGTCGGACGCGCGGGCCTTGCGAATCTCGGCAGGCATGCGGGCTCAGAAAACCTCGATTGGGTTGTGGAAACGACCCTAGTCTAAACATCGGTCACACCAGCCGAAGTGCCAGCATTAAGCAAGCGCTATCGCACCTCGATTAGGGCCGAATTGTGACAGTTTTGACAGCAGACAGGTCGCGCAAAGGCTTTGAGCGACCTCCGTGTTTCGGCATCGGCGCGGCTCCGGAAAAATGAGATCCTGCTCAGCTTTGCAAGGCCGCCAGAAGCTGGCCATAGGCGCTCTTGGCCACCGCGGCCAGCCGCTCGCGCGGCAGCGAGCCGACGACGGCGCAGCCATAACCCTTGTCCAGCCAGTAGACAGCCGCAGGACCATCTTCTTCCGACCCATAGGTGCCCTTGGCCTTGGCAGCCGATTCGGCGGTGACGAAGAGCGAAATGCGCGCGCCCTTGTCGTCCTCGTAAAGCAGCATCGCGGCCTTGCCCTGGCCGGCAGGCAGCAGCCGGCCACCGACCAGTTGGAATCCCTGCGCTGCCAGATCCGGCGCGACGAGCTTCAAACCCACCTGGTTCGACAACCAGCTCTGCAAATGATCCTTGTCGCTTGCCGGCACTTCCACCGCATGCCGCTTTTCGGCGGCATAGATGACGTGGGCGGCGATCGCTTCTTCGGCAAGCTGGTCCTCGGCCGTATTTTCCAGGCCGAGGCCGCCGATGCCGGCAAGATAGCCGCCAGCACCGCCAATCACCAGCATGGCGGCAGCGGCGACCGCAAGCCACCAACGCGAGCGCGACGGCGCCGCTCTGACCACCGACGCCTCGCCAAGCACCACCTTGTTCAGCCGCACCGGTACGGATTCGTCCAGCACGCCGTTAAAGGCTGCGCGCAATGCTGCCCGGTCGGCGGCGTAGCGTGCACTCTTGGCCTTCATCTCGGCATTGGCCTCGAGCCATGCCTCATAGGCCGTCCGCTCGTCGCCCGGCAACTCGCCATCGAGAGCCATGTGGATGTCGCGTTCGGAGAAATCGCGCCGGCTCATTTCTCGACGATCCTTATCGAGCGGCGGCGCGCGGTATCATCCAGCAGCGCGCGCAGTTCCTCACGCCCGCGCGCGATGCGGGACATCAAGGTGCCGGCGGGAACCCCAAGGATGTTGGCGGCTTCGGCATAGGAAAACCCTTCGATGGCGACCATCACAAGTGCCGCGCGCCGGTCAGGGCTGATCGCCTGCAGCGCGTCGACGATCTCGCGCGAGGCGATGCTCTCGACCTGCTCGGCGGGTGCTGCCTGCGCCTCGCTTGCCTCGAGCGGCAGCATCGCCGCCTCGCCGCGCCGGTTCACCTTGCGCATCTGGTCGATGAACAAATGATGCATGATCGTAAACAGCCACCTCCTGGGGCTTTCTCCTGTCTGCCAATTGTCGAGCCGCACAAGCGCCCGCTCGAGACAATCCTGGACGAGATCGTCGGCGGAATCGCGGTCGCGCAACAGCGAGCGTGCATAGCGGCGCAAACGCGGTATTTCACCAAGGATTGCTGCCTTCTTTTCGTCCATGACCGCTGGTTCTGGAGCCCCTGTCCGTGGTGATTGAACGCGCCTTTGCGGCGCGGCGCAAGCGGCCAGCGCGAAGCGGTCCGCCGCCCCGGTCACCCAAGCAACTGAATAACGCTGCCGATGCCAGCTTTATTCCCGGCCAAATTGAAATCGTCAGCTATTGCTCGTCTCGAGCTTTTCTTTCGCCGCCCTTGTCAGCAGCCGCTGATAAAACAAGCCGATGCCGATGAGCACCGCGCCGAGGCCGATGAAGGACAGCGCCCGCAACACGCCTTCCAGCTCCGACATATCGAAGACGAAGACCTTGAGCACGGCGACCGCGATCAGCGCCGCAGACGCTATGCGCAGCACCTGCGACTTCAGCCAGACACCGGCGGTGAGCAGCACCACGCCGATGGCCAACCAGAGCGCCGAATAGGTATAGGTCTCGACCTGGCCGAGGCCGCTCCACAGGCCGATGAACTCGCCCTTGAACAGCCTCCTGACCGACAGCGTGGCATAGACGAAGGCGAGCACCGCCGCCACAACCGCAAGCATGGCCGCATACCATTTCGGCCGCTTGTCGCGGGTATAGAGCGCCAGTGCGCCCGTCGCGACTGCCGGCAACAGATAGGCGAGGAACAGAAGGTTGAACACCGGAATGCCGCCGGTCGATTCATCCGTCAGCAGCGGGTTCAGCACCACAAAATGCCGGATGACGATGAAGGCGACCGAGAGCACCCCGGCAGCCATCGAGCCGTAACGTAGCACCGAGCTTGGCGAGCGCATGTCGATGGCGACCAGGATTGCACCGGCGCCGATGGCGATCAGCGTATAGATCGCCTGTTCGGCAAGTGTCATCGTGCCGCTGTCGATGACGCCACCATGCATGGCATGGCGCACCAGCATGGCGACGGTGAGCAGCGCAAACAGCGCGGCGCCGGCCTCCATGGCGAGGCGCGGCCGGCCATTGGTGGTGCGGGCGAGTTGCCAGGCGGCAAAGCCGAAGGCGAGCGCCGGCACGCCATATCCGAGCAGCAGCCAGTTAAATACCGGTGTTTTCGACAGGAACTCGGCACCGACGATGGTCGGGTCGAAGGCGGCACGGCCGAGCACTGCGATCACCGCACCGACCGAAATCCAGCCAAGCACCGGATAGCTGCGCCAGCGCGTCGCCAGCGCCGGCACAACGGCGGCTGCTCCGAGCAGGATGGTTGTCCAGCCGGAACCAAAGGCCATATGCAACATCAGCAGGCCGGCAATCGCCGCGCCGGCGAGCGCGAAGGAGACGGCAGCGCCGCCGGTCAGCGGCGGCGCTTCGCCGCGCGCTATCCATTCGCCGCCGGCGACGAAGATCCCGACCAAAACGGCCGCTGCGGCCGCATAAGCAAGGTCACGGTCGAGATTGCCGAAGGTGAACCAGAGCGCCAGCAGGATGACCAGTGGCGCGACAGCGCTCCATGCCGCCCATGTGGCGGCGCGCAGCCAGCCAGGAGCCGCAAAACGGCGCGCTGCCCAAAAGCCGGCGCCGATGAAGACCAGGCCCAGCGCGATGCCGATCCTGAGCATCAAGGCATCAGACGCCACAACCGGCACGCCATCGACACCGAGAGCGCCGCCCGAAAAATCGGCGGCGACCGTGGTCGGCGGAATGATGCCGAGATAGACCAGCACCGTCGCCAGCCCGGCGGCGTGCAGCAGTGCAAGCGCTCGCGGACGGTAGAGCGCTACCGCCACCAGGGCTACGATAAGGGCCGCGCCCTGCAAGGCATCGCCGGCGGCGGCAAAGACCGGATCGACGAACAGGGCCAGCGCTGAAAGAGCGACGAAGAACCCCGGCGCGATCGACGGCCAGTCGAAGCCGCTGCCGGCGACCGCTTCGCTGCGACGGCCAAGCCAGACGAAGGCGAGCACGGCCAGTGTCACCACGTCGATAAAGAGGATGACGGAAAGGTTCGTTACCGGCGCCTCGGTCATGTAGAAGATGGTCCAGATGCCGGTGGCGACGAAGGCTGCGGCCATCAAGAGCCTCCAGCCGCGGATGCGGGCAATGACGCCGGTGGCGGCGAGCACGATCGCCAGATAGCCAAACAGCGCCCACGGATTGGGCGCCTGCGAGGCGACGAGTAGCGGCGTCACCATGGCGCCGAGCAGGCCGACGCCGGCCAGCGCCTGACCGTGGACCAGGCTTGCCGCGATCGTCGCCACCCCGATGGCGCCGAGCAGCGTGAAAGCGAGCGCCGGGCCGATGAAACCGTAAATGCTGTACGCGGCGTAGACGGTGCCGAACAGGATGAAAGCGCCGGCCGCCGTCAGGATCGCCGGGATATAGGCACCGGCGGCACCTTGCACCGGCACCCTGAAGCCGGTGCGCCGGATGAACTCGCCGCCGGCGACCAGCACCAGCCCAAGTGCCGCCGCCATGAAAAGCCGCACGCGTGGCCCGAAAATGCCGGCCTCAATCGTGTAGCGGATGAGGAACAGGCCGCCCAGCGCCAACGCGATGCCACCAACCCATACCGCCCAGCGGGTACCGAGCGCCGTTTCGACGTCGGATTGGCGGGCGGCTTTCGCCGCTGCCGCCGGTTGCGCCGGCTCGGGTGCGGACGGCGCCGCGGTATCGGCTTCTGCCTCTGTGGCTGATGCGACCGCTGCGGTCTCGGCCCCTGGCGATGCGGCCATGTCGGCTGCCGCCGCCGGCGGGATTGCGCCATCCGCCGGTTTGCTGTCGTTTGCAGCCGGTTCCTTGGCTTGCGGCGGCAGGACAGGCGCGCCCGAAAGCACGAGGCTGCGCAACGCGCCAAGCTCGCGCTCGATCAGGCCGATACGGCTCTGCTGGCGTGAAATGATGACGAACAGCGCGATGATGGCGACGAGGCCAATCAGGCTTTCAAACATGGCGGTTCCCCCAAACCAGGCCAGTCGTCACTGACATTCAATGTTCAGTGACATTCAAATGCGGCGGCCAGACGGCCGGTCCATTCAACGTGCCGCCAGATTGGCCGCCGGAAAGATCGAGCACGTTTCGGTGCCGAAAGCCAGCAGCTTGCCGTTGGCATCCTTCAGCGCCGCTTCCGAAACCGCCAGCGTGCGGCCCTTGTGCACCACTTTGCCCTCGCACACCACCTCGCCGGTCCCTGGTGTGATCGGCCGCGTCAAATAATGTCGAGGCCAAGCGGCGAAACCCGGCCGGGGTAGAGTTCCACTTCGCTCACCTGATGGCTTCGCCGACGGCGGTTTCCCCGGCGATTGCCTTGCCGCCCGCATAATGCTTGCGCAAGGCGGCGAGGAAGCCGGCGCGGGCGCCGGGTGGTTCGATACCGCGCGGCTCGTAGACATGGCGGGTCAAAAAGAAGCCGGTCAGCCGGAAGGCGTCGTCGATCGCCGCCGGATCGGCGCGTAGGCCCGAACCGCGCTGCAGGAAGGCAGGCAGCGCCAGCATCTTGTCGCGCCACGGCGCGCCCGCCGCCCGCGACACGGCGCGGCCGGATTTCGGCGAGACGTAGGCAAGATCCTGCCTGGTGCCGGTCGCCGCACACTGGCTGAGATCGAGGCCGAAACCGAGTTCGTCGAGAACCAGCAGCTCGAAGCGGGCCACCAGCTCGCCGGCGGCATCGGCATCGTCGAGATGGGCGATCATGACCGCGAGCGTCTCATAGAGACCGCGATGGGCATCGCGCTCCGGCAGAAGACGCAAATGCGCGGCCATCGTCTGCAAGCCGTAAACGGCAACGGCGCTGTCCATCAGCCGGGCGGCGTTCATTTCGATGGCCTCGGCCTGGAAGGTGCCGAGATGTTCGTCGAGCCGCGCCCGCCACAACAGGTCGACGCGGTTGCCGGGCTGCAAGACCGGCTGCTGCTTGCGCGAACGGCCGCCGCGCACGAGACCGAGATGGCGGCCATGCGCACGTGTCATCACCTCGAGAATGGCGCTGGTTTCGCCATGCTTGCGGGTGCCGAGAATGATTCC
This sequence comes from Mesorhizobium sp. M0815, assembly GCF_040319995.1. Lineage (NCBI taxonomy): Bacteria > Pseudomonadati > Pseudomonadota > Alphaproteobacteria > Hyphomicrobiales > Phyllobacteriaceae > Mesorhizobium > Mesorhizobium sp. M0815. Next base: position 78,672 of record NZ_JAMYOU010000023.1, read on the forward strand.
CTCGTCGCGCCATTCCATGACCAGAGCTTGTCACCGGTTCGATGGCGAAATCAAGATGAGCGACTTATCCGCCGCCAAACCAAAACGGCCCGTAGCGTATCGCTACGGGCCGTTTTTGCGAGATCGTCGTTTGATCAGAACGAGCGCTGGAAGCGGAAGATGCCGCCGATTGCGTCGGCATCGTCGGCATCGAAATTGTCGTAATAATCGACTTCGGCGGTGATCGTGTAACCAGGAACGATGGTGTAGGCGACGTTGGCCGCAACGGCGAAGTCTTTGTCGTCGGTATAGGAGACCTGGGCGTTCAAAGAGGTCTTCTTGTTGACGGCATAGCTGCCGCCGCCCCAGACGGCAAAGTTGCCAGTCCACGGCTTGTAGAAGTTCTTTGCGACGTTGTCG
>NZ_JAMYOU010000024.1:0-76665 GCF_040319995.1 Mesorhizobium sp. M0815
GGTGCGGGCGATCCGGATCAACTGGCCGAACATTCGAATCCTGCTCCGCGGCGATAGCCATTATTGCAACCCGCAGGTCATCGACCGGTGCCGCGCCAACGACGTCGACTTCATCTTTGGCCTCGCGCCCCCCACGACCCTGCGCAAGCATGTCGCGGATCTGGAGGCCAGCACGACGGCGCGCTTCGAAGCGTCGGCCAAGACAGGCAAGGTCCGCAGGTTCAAGGAGTTCGTTGACGGCGCCGCTAGTTGGAGCCGCGTCGAGCGCATCATCGCGCGGGTCGAGGTCGGCGCCCAAGGTGGCGATATCCGCTTCGTCGTCACCAACCTTGCCGGTGGGAAGGCCAAGGCGCTCTACGAGGATGTCTACTGCCGGCGCGGCGCGGCCGAGAACCACATCAAGTCGTGGAAGACGCATCTCGCCGCCGACCGAACGTCCTGCACAAGAGCGACGGCCAACCAGTTCCGGCTATTCCTGCATGCCGGTGCTTACTGGTTGATGTGGGGCTTGCGGGCCGCGATGCCGAGGCGCTCGAGCTTTGCCGTCGCCCAATTCGACACGCTGCGATTGCGCCTCATCAAAATCGCTGCGCGGGTGGTCGAGATGAAATCGCAAATCCGCCTGCACCTGCCGACATCGTGCCCCGACCAGCGCATCCTGCGCATCGTCCTCGATCGCATCCCCCAACTCGCGACATAACGATGGGGGCAGACGCCCCGAAACGAACCCGTCGACCGCAACCTGCAAACCCCCGCCTGCCATCACGACGGAGCAATCCCGGCGCCTGACGAGGCGCGTGGAAAAGCACCGCAACGGCGACCACAACGTCGCTTCAGGCCGTCAAAAGCTTATCGCCGTGCATCAAGGCGGCTAGAAGCGCGCCGGCAGCCGGGGGGGGGGGGTGGGGTTCGGGGGCCGCCCCACGCCACTCATGAAGAGCGGCCCCTTTTTGCGGTTCCGACACCAATAGTCAACCCGGCAGCGTCTGGATGCCCGCTGTGCTCTTTTCAGAGCGGCTCGCGATGCCGGCCATGTCGGCCGATCCTGCCTAGGATGGGGGGCCACTCTCGTCGGCCGAGTTGATGCTCCAGCCAATATCGCCTTGCCGACCAGCATGGGTTCGCCGTTAGCAATCCATCCTCGCGAGCCAATGCTATCGTGCACGTGTCGCAGCACTCCGGGCGGCTATATCGCCTAAGACAGCATGACGAAGCGTTCCAACTTCCTGTTCGGCGAGCCCGTGTGCAGTTCCTGACTCGGACAGTGGACGAGAATTCTCTTGGCGGTACTGCGCCAGAAGGCATTCGCGTCCAACGGAATCAAGCGACGACTATCAGCCGCAAACGTCACATCACAAGAACGGTCTTCCACCCATTGCAGATTATCCGACTGATCAGGCGGCGTCCGATATGTCCGACTCTGCCTCAAGAATTCCCACAGGTATGGACAGCGATCTCGCTATCCGATTCCGATAGCCCTTATTGTACTTTAGACCCCGCTCGATGTTTTGGATTTCCTGAGCGGCAAGCCCGCACGCGACCGCGAGGTCCTCGATTGAATACCCAAGGTGCTCACGATAAGCGCGGATGATGTGGGTCCCCTGCGACATAGCCGTCAAGACTGGCTCGGGAATGCGCGAATCCTTCATAAACATCTCCAAGAAGATGGGAGCGCCTGACAAATCGGGAGATTTCCTCCCCGACCCTGGCGCACACCCAGCAAATCAAAAAAATGGACGTCCATTCGGCCGGACCGGCCTCATCCATGGAATGGGCCACTTGAAATTGGCAGCCGGGTCGGAATATGGCGGCTCACCTGCTACTGATCAAGTTCTAAGAACCTGCCCGCCATGAGATGGCCTGATCGGCTGTAGCGCATTCGACCTGCGATCCTACACGACTCATTCTCCCCGATGGCTTTCTTGAACAGCAACTCGAACTCTCACTGACGCCTCCAGTGGCTATTCGCGGCACCGTCCACCCAGCCTCGCGGACGCTGATACCTTCGACCAATTTCCACCGCCGATGCAGCGAAGATGGACAAGCATCGCCACCTATAAAGGTTCACAATCATTCGACCGTGACCGATTTTGCGAGATTGCGCGGCTGGTCTACATCTGTGCCCATGAAGAGCGCCGTGTGGTAGGCAAGAAGCTGTATCGGCAGCGAGAAGATCATCGGCGCGATAATCTCGTCGACAGCCGGCAGCACGAGCGTGTGCATGGTGTCGATTTTCGATGCGGCTGCCCCTTTTTCATCGGTGATGAGGATAATCCGCCCTCCACGGGCAGCCACTTCCTGCATGTTGGAGACGGTCTTGTCGAAAAAGCGATCATGGGGCGCGATGACGATCACTGGCATGTTGTCGTCTATCAATGCGATCGGACCGTGCTTCAATTCACCCGCCGCATAGCCCTCGGCATGGATGTAGGAAATCTCCTTGAGCTTCAGCGCACCTTCCATCGCTAGCGGGAAACTGGTGCCACGGCCGAGATACAGGACGTCACGACACTTTGACAGTTCGCGCGACAGGAACTCGATCTCCGGCTGGATGCTGTTGAGTACCTGGCCCATGACGCGCGGCACTTCGGCGAGGCTCCTGACGAGCGCCTGCAGCTCGTCTTCGGTTACGGTCCCGCGGGCTCTGGCGGCGCCGATGGCGAGTGCGGCTAGAACGGCAAGCTGGCATGTAAACGCCTTGGTGGAGGCGACGCCGATCTCCGGTCCGGCAAGGATCGGGAAGACCGCATCGGCCTCCCGAGCGATGGTCGATTCGCAGGCATTGACGATAGCGCCAATTTTCAGCCCACGCTCCTTGCAGTACCTCAACGATGCGAGCGTATCGGCGGTTTCGCCGGACTGCGAAACGAAAAGAGCCGCCGACTGCGGCGACAACGGGATCTCGCGGTAACGGAATTCGGACGCAACGTCGATTTCAACCGTCAGGCGCGCATAGCGCTCGAACCAGTATTTTCCGATCAGTCCGGCGAGATAGGCGGTCCCGCAGGCCGAGATCGCCAAGCTCGGGATCCTGGCGAAATCGATGCCAGAAACCATGTCGGCGCGATTCTCTATGATGTTGCTATAGTGACGGAGAGCATGGGCGATGACTTCGGGCTGCTCGTAGATTTCCTTCTCCATGAAGTGGCGATGATTGCCCTTGCTGGCCAGATCGGCCGCGGCCGTGGAGGTATGGCGCGGACGCTCGACGGGATGGCCGTCGAAATCGAAGATATGGGCGCCCGAATTGCCGACAATGGCCCAGTCGCCCTCGATGAGATAGGTAATTTCATTGGTGAAGGGAGCAAGCGCGATCGCGTCGGAGCCCAGGAACATCTCGCCGTCGCCGTGACCGATCGCCAGCGGTGGTCCGTTGCGCGCCGCCATGATGGTCGACGGATCATCTTCGAAGAGGACGGCAAGCGCATAGGCGCCCCTGACGCGTTTCAGCATGGCACGCATCGCCTCTTGCCGTCTCATGCCCTCCCGGCGGTGTCTTGCCAAGAGATGCGCGATGACCTCGGTGTCGGTGTCGGTCTGGAACTCGGCGCCAGCCGCCGCCAATTCGTCCTTCAGCTCGGTGAAATTCTCGATGATGCCGTTATGGACGACGGCGACACCGTCGGCAAAGTGCGGGTGCGCATTGCGTTCCGTCGAGGCCCCATGGGTTGCCCAACGCGTGTGGCCGATGCCGATGTTCCCGCTCAGCGGCTCTTCCTTCAGTCTCCTCTCGAGATTGACGAGCTTGCCCTCGGCGCGCCGGCGGTGCAAGGCACCTTCGGTGATCGTCGCAACGCCGGCGGAATCATAGCCGCGATATTCCAAACGCTTCAATGCGTCGACCAACCGATCCGACACCGGCTGTTGCCCAACGATGCCAACAATCCCGCACATGTTCGTCTTCCCATTCTTGCCGGCAGCTTCAGCCTACGCGAGACGGATACCCATCCGGCCGCTTTCATTGGGGGATCTTCTAGTAGTATTGGGTAATATTGGTATAATTGATTGTAGGGATAGCTATCATCCACCCCATGGATAAGCCGCGTTTGGGGCCCTGATCTAACTTCTTCGTTGCGCCTGACGTCCTCATGACCGAACGCAAGCCCACACCCGCGGCACGAAGGAACAATCGGCCATGCGCGATCATCCCGGCCACGCACCTGACCACGAACCGCCGCCGCTCGTGGTCACGCGGTGATCGGCATGATCACACAGCACTGTAGTTAGGCAGCATCAGCGACGCATGGTCGGCATCATCATCATCGGCAACGTCGGCGCCGTCGGCATGGTTCACGTGTTCGTCACGTTGATCATAATCATCGTCGCCGCCGATCTAGTTTCTGATTGCCTGCCGCTTTGACGCGGCTTTCGCCGGTAGAGCTTAGCCCGCGATGGCCTATCAATACGCTGTTAGTCGGCATGGCCGAAACCGAGAGTCAGGCGGCGCAGGCCACAGAGCACGTTCAGCGACCGTTTCAGTCAGCGCCGGCTTTGTCGGGGTTCGTAACGGTCATCAGGATTCTCGGGGCATGAATGCACTATCACGAAAACGTTGGTTCTCAGTGCTTGGTCCGTATTACTCAAACCCGATTCCCGCAGCGGAAGAGGCGCGTGTCACGTCTTGTACAAGGCACAATAGCAGTGAGAAATGGAGATTGATGCCTGCGCGTTTTCGAATAAGACAATCACCAAGCTGTCACCCGAATTACATCAGGAACTGTCTATAGCCGCCGCCCATCAGGTAGCGGCCACGTTGGATGGCGCGACGCACCTGATCGCGAAGATGGCTACCTGGATGAGACCAATCTTCTTCGACACGGCGTCTCCCGAACAGGGCAATGGCGATCTCCTGATGAGATGCTCCCGCAAGCGAGCCATCCAAAGCCTGGAGCACGATACGCAGACGCGCTCCGCGGGGTTCCGGCGGAAAGCAAGCAGCTGCCAGGCGGCCGCAACCATTGATGTCGTTGAGGAACTGAAGGGCAGCGACATGGAACTTCAGGTGCTGCGGCTGCACGATCGCGTCGACATATAGCCGCAACGGGCGGAGAACGGATGCACCGGAAAGGGCGATCTGCAGACTCCGGCAGTCCTCCCTCAGCAGCACGTGCTGCACGCCGGCAGGTGTCAGCAGGATGTCCTTGCAGCATGAGAGCGAAGGGAGATCAAGCGGTTCAAAATCGTGGTCGAGCCCAACCGGCTCCGCGGCCGCTCGTAGAATACGGGCGCAGTCGCGTGGATCCCAAAAGACCCTTGCCGACGTAGCGTCCGACTGTGGCGCGTCCGCGAAAAAGGAGGCTCCATTGTCTTAGGAAAGATGATCCTGTCGTCAACTCGATTATCTTCATGTCGGCCTGGGCTCCGACAATGTAGGCGGACGGTGCCATTTTGGCGTGGTCGCGCTGAAATTGTGGATTGCGCCGAAGAAACTCCCAGGCCCAGGCAGTGCGTGGCAATCGTCTGGCGTAGTGGTAAGCTTCGTGACGACGCCAGTCCGGCCAGCATACAAGACCGACCGTCGCTTCCTTGGGCAGACCAGCATCCTTCACGGCTCAGGTGTCCACAATGGCGCTATGCCGACGGGCCTAGAACCGGTTGCCACAGTACCGGTCCGCTCAGACGTCCCCTGCTGCGGATGCGCAAAAGGCTCGCGCGGGAAATCTCGAGAAACCCGGCCACCGCCTCCGTTTTGCCGACGGACTTGGGTTGTCCGATGCGCGACAATGGCCACGTCGCGAGGCGAAGGATCCGTTCCATGCGCGTGTCCGTCACCGTTACTATCCGGGTCAGATCCTTGGCCAAGCCGAACTCGATCATGCCCGCGAAGAGCTCGTAGGTTGCCTGGGCCAGTCCGCCCGCTGCCTTGGGCGCCGAGGGAGGAAGATCGAGCGCGAAACGACTGCTCTCCCATATGTCGGAGGTCGAGGGCACGACGTCAGCACCCAGCAGCACCGGGAACGTGTCGCGCAACATTGTGGGTCCGGTGCTGGGCAAAAGACGCACGCAACCGCGAATTCGCCAGTCGGATCCCTTGAGGAGCAGATAGACAGGCTTCAGACCATCAAACGGGTCTGTTTCCATCTGGTCTTCGGTATCAACTTCCCAATCGAGCCTTTCCTTGAACACCCGAAACCTGAGCCCGTGCATCTCTTTGAGCTCGCTTGCGAACTCGTCGTAAAGGTCTGGTGTTATCAGCTGCATCATGGTCGCCTCCGTGCGGGATGTGTTCCCGCCATCGAAGGGCAAAGCCGGCAGCGATGCAGCCTGTAGAGGTTTACAGCTATCGTGGCCGACGAATCAGGATCTCGCCTGGCCGGAGGCAGCCAGTCGTGCAACGGCCTGGTTGATCGTTCGAACGCCAAGCTTTGCCTTGGCGTTTTCCAGATGAAAGGTCACGGTGCGCTTTGAGACGCCGAGAAGCTGGCTGATAACCCAAGCCGACTTGCCGCGCGCCGCCCATTTCAGGCACTCGAACTCCCGCGGGGTGAGCGTTACACCATCCACCACGCGATCGTCGGCGAGCCTGCGCCGGACATGGATATGAAAGTTGATGGCCACCAGCTGCAATGCTTTTTCGTAACGTGTCAGTGACCGCAACAGAGGCGGACGGGACTCGTCGGAAGCAAAGGTCAGGGCAGCAAACCGGCCGCGATGATCATGCATGGACATCGTCAGGCCGCCGCGGATGCCAAACTCAGCCGCACTCTCCAGAATTTGTTGCTGCGAATTCGGCAGACAGTGCCGAGCGCGATCCACCCCCCAATCGAAGGTATCCCAGCCTTGCAGCCCGCGCAGGATGACCGGATCAAGACTGTGGTATCGCTGTTGCAGATAACGTGATGTCCAGGATGAAGGATAGTTTGAGATCAATTGCGGGGCGTCGCCGGAGGCCGACGGGTAAGTGAAATAGGCGAATAGCGGAAAATCGAAGCCGGCTGCAGCGGATGCCATTGCCTCACGGAGATCGGCAGCATCAACACTTGCAGACAGTTGCTCGACGAAGTTCTCAAACACGCGATGCATTTGCGCTTTGCGTAACCTCCGTGATCGCTCGATGCCAGGCAGAGACCTTGTTTTAAACGATCCCGGACGGATACAGCGCGTGCCGAGAACCCCGTTAACCTGTTGAAACCCGTGATATTCTGACGTTGTCTATGAGACGTGTACCGCCGAGCCAGGCCGCGACAAGCAAGCGTGCAGGTCGGTCAAGGCTTGTCATCGGTCGCAGATCTGCCTCGTCGCGAAGTTCCAGGTATTCGACCTCGCCATAGCCCGCAGCCAGAATTGCTGCGCGCGCTTCGGCAAGCGTTGGCAGGACGGGCGAGTCGCGGGCAAGCCGCTCAGCCGTCTCGAGCAAGACCGATGATAGCTCGGGGGCAACAGCACGCTCTGCTGGCGAGAGCCGGACATTGCGCGATGATAGTGCAAGACCGTCGGCTTCGCGGACTGTCGGACAAGGAACAATGGTGATTGGAATATCCAGGTCCCGGGCCATACGCCTGACTAGCTGAAGCTGCTGAAAGTCCTTTTCGCCAAAGAAGCCGAAGTCAGCGCTGGTCTGCAGGAAGAGCTTGGCGACGACGGTCGCCACGCCATCAAAATGTCCCGGCCGGAAGGCACCGCACAGGCCCTCGCTGACACCGGACACCGAAACGGTCGTGGCGAAGGCCGCCGGATACATTTCCTCTGCATCCGGCGCATAAAGCAGGTGCGCGCCAAGCGGTGCCAGCTTGGCGGCATCCTCGTCCTCGGTGCTCGGATACGCGGCGAGATCGGCCTGGCTGTTGAATTGCTTCGGGTTGACGAAGAGCGTCACGATCACCCGGTCGGCCTTCTCGAGTGCCGCGCGCACCAGGCTGAGATGGCCCTCATGCAGGACGCCCATCGTTGGCACCACGGCAATCCTCACGCTCTCGCGGCGCCATGCGGCGACAATTTCGCGAAGCTGGGCAACGCTCCTGACAATCGGCACGCTCACGCTGCTTCTCCGCTCTTGGTGGCGTCCGCGTCGGCGGGCTTGCGCGCATCGGCAAACACGTGCTCGGCGGCCGGAAACTGGCGCTCCTTCACTTCCCGCGCATAGGCCGCGATCGCAGCCGCAGCGGCCTCCCCCATTTCAGCATAGCGCTTGACGAATTTGGGCCGGAAGTCGCCGAAGAGGCCCAGCATGTCGTCGACGACGAGAATCTGGCCGTCACAGGCTGCCGAGGCACCGATGCCAATGGTCGGGGTCGCCACCTCCCCGGTGATCCGGCGGGCGAGCGCCTCGGGAACCTTCTCCAGCACGACCGCAAAGGCGCCCGCTTCGCTTACCGCAAGCGCGTCGCGCCTGATGCGCTCGGCATCCCCGCCTCTGCCCTGCACGCGGTAGCCACCGATGGTGTTGATCGCCTGCGGCGTCAAGCCGACATGGGCCATGACCGGCACGCCGCGCGCGGCGAGGAAGCCGATCGTCTCTGCCATCGTTTCGCCGCCTTCGAGCTTGACGGCCGCGCAGCCGGTCTCGGCCATGACGCGCGCGGCATTGCGGAAAGCCTGCTCGGGGCTTTCCTCGAAGGAACCGAACGGCAGGTCGACGACCATCAGCGCCTGCTCGAGGCCACGGCGCACGGCCTGGCCGTGCGTGATCATCATCTCCAGCGTCACACCGAGCGTCGAGGGCAGGCCGTGGAGAACCATGCCGACGCTGTCGCCGACCAGCACCACATCGCAATGGGGATCGACAAGCCGGGCGACTGGCGTCGTGTAGGCGGTAAGGCAGACGAGCGGCGTCCCACCTTTGCGCGAACGAATATCCGGCGGTGTGATCGCCTTGGTGTCACCAAACGCACTCAATGGACCCTCCTTCCCCAACGTTACCAACCGCGGGTGTCGCGTTTGCCACATTTTTGTGCAAGTGCGAAGAGCTAAAAATGGCCGTGCAGCTGTGCGGTGTTGACGTGCGGACAGGCGCGCTTACACTTAAATCGATTCAGGCGCCCCCGAGCTGGCCAACCACTTTCGCGAACATGGACGATCAGGCAAAAGGACCCAGGAAAGACAGAGCCGCCGTCAAGGCCGACGAAGTCAAAGTGGACCTGATCGCCTTTGTCGTCGCCGTAAACGACAGTGAACCCTGTGTCCTCACCATCGGCCAGGCGGACACCCTTCCCTCCGGACCATTTGCGCTTGAGCACCGATCGCTGCAATCCGGTTTGAGGGGGTGGGTCGAGCAGCAGACCGGCCATCCGCTGGGGTATATTGAGCAACTCTACACCTTCGCGGATCGGGATCGCATCGGCGCCGAGCGCCAGCAGCGCGTCATCTCCATCAGCTATCTCGCATTGACCCGCAAGGAACAGGCAGCTGGCTCGCCCAAGTGCGGCTGGCAGAGCTGGTATGAATATTTTCCATGGGAGGACCACCGCTCCGGCACGCCTCCGGTCGTGCTGGACGTTCTGCGACCGCGCCTGATTGAATGGGCAGACGGCGTCAGCGACGCGGCCACGCGACGTGAACGCTGGCAGCGGGCGACGATAGCCTTCGGCTTCGACGACCGCCTTTGGAACGAGGAACTCACGCTTCAACGCTATGAGTTAGTCTACGAAGCAGGCCTGGTCCAAGAGGCCGGAAGCGGACGGGACGCGACGCTGCCTCCGCTGGTGCCCAGCAAGTCTATGGTCGCCGATCATCGCCGCATCGTGGCGACCGGCATTGCGCGGCTGCGCTCCAAGATCAAATACCGGCCGGTCGTCTTTGAGCTGATGCCGCCGGTCTTCACGCTTTTGCAGCTGCAGCGAACCGTGGAGGCGCTTGCCGGCAGGCTCGTGCGTAAGCCGAACTTTCGCCGGCTGATCGAGCAGCAGGAGCTGGTCGAAGAGACCGGAGAGGCAACCGCGGAGACCGGCGGCCGGCCAGCGAAGCTTTACCGGTTCCGCCACGCCGTTCTCGACGAGAGGGTCATCGCCGGGACAAAATTGCCGCTGGCGCGGGGTTGACATCGCTTATACTCACAGCAAGTATATGCTGGTTATTTTCAACTAGAGTATAAGCTGGAGGGGTCGATGAGCGCCGTGCTGCCTGCGACCGCGTTTCTCTACGAGCGCGTCCGACGAGTGATCCCGCCGATCGAATGGCCGGCTTTCGTCGAGGATATCGAGGCGATCCTTGCACTGAAGCGCGAGCGCAACGCCATCATCCTGGCGCACAACTATCAGACCCCCGAGATCTTCCATTGCGTGGCCGACATCGTCGGCGACAGCTTGGCACTGGCCCGCACGGCTGCGACGATCGAGGCGCAAGTCATCGTGCTGGCCGGCGTACATTTCATGGCCGAAACGGCCAAGCTGCTCAATCCGCAAAAGACGGTGCTCATTCCCGACCTGCGGGCAGGCTGTTCGTTGGCGGAATCGATCACGGCAGAAGACGTGCGCTTGATGCGCCAGCGTTATCCCGGCGTGCCGATCATCACTTATGTCAACACGTCGGCCGAAGTGAAAGCCGAGTCGGATATCTGCTGTACATCCGGCAACGCCAAGGCGGTCGTCCAATCCCTTGGCGTTCCCCAGGTGATCATGTTGCCGGACGAATATCTGGCCCAGAATATCGCCGCCCAGACCGATGTGCAGATCATCGCCTGGAAAGGGCATTGCGAGGTGCATGAGCGCTTTACACCGGCCGACATCCGCGAGTTGCGCGAAAGCCATCCCGGCGTGATCGTGCTCGCGCATCCCGAATGCCCGCCCGACGTCGTGGCTGAAGCAGATTTTTCCGGCTCGACCGCTGCCATGTCCGACTATGTCGAAAGGCAAAGGCCGGCACGTGTCGTGCTGATGACGGAATGTTCGATGAGCGACAACGTCGCGTTAGCGCACCCAGAGGTCGAGTTCATCCGGCCCTGCAATTTGTGCCCGCACATGAAGCGGATCACGCTTGCCAACATCCGCATGGCGCTCGAGCAGAACCACCATATCGTAACCATCGAACCCGGGATCGCCGGGCGCGCGCGGCTTGCGGTCGAACGGATGCTGGCAATTTGAGCGCCGATGTCCGCAGCATCTTCGGGCGGCCGATCATCATCGGCGGCGGCATCGCCGGACTGATGACCGCGCTTCAACTGGCGCCGGAGCCGGTGCTGCTTCTGTCCAGGACGCTGCTGGGAGCTGACAATTCGAGCACGTGGGCACAGGGTGGTCTGGCTGCAAGTTTCGGCGAAGACGACGATCCGGAACTGCACCTGGCCGATACGCTTGCCGCCGGGGATGGTCTCTGCGACACAGACGTGGCGAGCCGCATCCTCCAAGCCGCGCCCAAGGCGATAGAGGGGCTTGCGGGCTTTGGGGTTCCCTTCGACCGTACGTCGAAAGGATCACTGTGCCTCGGATTGGAGGCCGCACACAGCCGACGTCGCATCGTTCATGCGCATGGTGACGGCACCGGGCGTGAGATCATGCGTGCCCTGATCGCGGCTGTGCGTTCCACTCCGTCGATTGTTGTCGTGGAGGGCGTGGAAGCGCGCCGACTGGCGGTGCGAGAGAATGCGATCCGAGGCGTCTCGGCGAGCGGTTCGATAGGACCTGTCTTCTTCGGCTCACGGCGGGTCGTCCTCGCCACCGGTGGGATCGGGGGACTGTTTCTCGACACCACCAATCCTTCGGGCAGTTGCGGACAGGGCCTGGCGCTTGCGGCCCGCGCTGGAGCTGTCCTTGCCGACCTCGAGTTCATCCAGTTCCACCCGACCGCGCTTGACGGCCCGGAACGCCCTATGGCGCTGGTCAGCGAGGCCGTCCGCGGCGAAGGTGCTGCCCTGATCGACGAAACCGGCCAGGCTTTTCTCCAGAGCGTGTCAGGGGCGGAACTTGCGCCTCGTGATGTCTTGGCGCGCGCCGTCTGGAACCATCTTGCCAACGGCCACCGTGTTTTTCTCGACGCGCGGCAACGGCCTGGCCCGGAATTTGCTCGACACTTCCCGACAATTGCATCAGCCTGTCGTGGAGCCGGCATCAATCCCGCGCGCGATCTCATCCCCATTCGTCCGGCCCAACACTACCACATGGGTGGCGTTGCCGTGGACGGCTCCGGTAGGACGTCCGTCAAGGGGCTGTGGGCCTGCGGCGAAGTCGCTTCGACAGGACTGCATGGCGCCAACAGGCTCGCCAGCAATTCCTTGACCGAGGCCGTCGTGTGCGCGCGCTGGGTCGCTGAAAGTGTCGCCGGAACGCCTGCTCGCAGAACAAGGCCTGCGGTTGCGGACGTTCACCCATCGCCCGCTCCGATACCCGTGCGTGTTTTCCTGTCGCGCGCACTCGGCATCGTCCGGGATGGTGAAGGTCTGAAAGCAGCCGCATATGCCTTGTTGCCGCTCGCCGAAAGCAAGGACGCGGCCTCGGATCCGGCGGCTGTCGGGCTAATGATCGCGGTTGCCGCCCTGTTGCGCGAAGAAAGCCGCGGCGCTCATTACCGGACAGACTTTCCTCATCATGCGACTGTCGCCCGACGGTCCGAAATCACCCTCGAAGCCGCCTTGGCCGCTGCGCGGGAACTCGGACACTCGCCAAGCCTCGAAGGGGCAAAATGATGACGCTCTCACCGCTTCCCACGGTCATGCTTGAGCCGCTTGTAAGGGCAGCTCTTCTTGAAGACCTTGGCAGAGCCGGCGACTTGACCACGGAGGCCATCATCCCGAAGGCACACCAAGCGGGAACCGTGCTGGCGGCGCGCCAGTCCGGAGTTGTCGCCGGCCTCGATCTGGCGATGCTCGCTTTCCGCTTGATTGATCCTGATGTCGAAATTTCGGTGGAGCGGGCAGACGGCTGCAATGTCATGGATGGAGAGGTCATTGCATCAGTGGTTGGCCCTGCCCGGGCCATTCTCACAGCCGAACGGACGGCACTCAATTTTTTGTGCCATCTGAGCGGCATCGCTACAGCAACGGCATCGATCGTCGCTGCGGTTCGTGGATATGGCGCGAAGATCGTCTGCACGCGCAAGACGACGCCCGGATTGAGGGCAGTCGAAAAGTATGCGGTGCGCGCGGGTGGCGGATCCAATCACCGTTTCGGCCTCGACGACGCAATTCTGATCAAGGACAACCACATCGCCATCGCAGGCGGCGTTCGCCCGGCGCTCGAGCGAGCACGAAGACGGGCCGGTCATCTCGTCAAGATCGAAGTCGAGGTCGATACGCTGGCCCAATTGGAGGAGGTACTTGGCTTCGCTCCCGATGCGGTTCTGCTCGACAACATGTCCCTCGCCGATCTTCGCCGGGCCGTCGCAATCGTTGGCGGCCGTGCTATCACCGAGGCTTCTGGCGGGATCGCATCCGATACAGCGCGAGCGATTGCCGCGACCGGCGTTGATCTGATTTCGGTCGGCGGACTGACCCACAGCGCGCCGATCCTGGATATCGGCCTCGACTATTGGGGCTCATGATTGTCTGAGGAACGAACAGGATCGAATCAACTGTCCTTTCCGATCGTCGTCAATCAGACAGCAAAGCAAGGCAGAACCGGAGGAACAGCATGGACATGCAAACAGCCAGTCCAACGCAGACATCGCCACAGGCTCAATCCCCTGACCCTGGAGCGTGGACCCTGGAGAAGGCTCAGGCACTTCACGATGCCCCCTTCAACAATCTCCTCTTCCTCGCGCAAACCGTGCACCGCCAGAATTTCGATCCCAACAAGGTCCAGCTCAGCCGGCTGCTCAGCATCAAGACGGGCGGATGCCCGGAGGATTGCGGCTATTGCAGCCAGTCGGCGCATCACGAGACCGGCCTGAAGGCGTCGAAGCTGATGGAGGTCCGGCGCGTCGTCGCCGAGGCGACCAAGGCGCGTGACGCCGGCGCAACCCGCTATTGCATGGGCGCGGCCTGGCGAAACCCCAAGGCGCGCGACATGGATGCGGTGGTGGCGATGGTCGAAGGCGTCAAGGCGCTGGGCATGGAGACCTGCATGACGCTCGGCATGCTCGATCTTGAGCAAGCCGCTCGACTGAAGCAGGCTGGTCTCGACTTTTACAACCACAACATCGATACGTCGGAACGCTACTATAGCGAGATCATCAGCACGCGGAGCTTTGCCGAGCGGCTCGAGACGCTCGAGCACGTTCGCCAATCCGGCATCAAGGTCTGCTGCGGCGGCATTGTCGGCATGGGCGAGGAGCCGGTGGACCGGATCGGCATGCTGGTGACGCTGGCCAACCTGCCGGAACATCCGCAAAGCGTTCCGATCAACATGCTGATCCCGATCCCCGGCACCCCGCTTGCCGACGCCAAGCCCATCGAGCCGATCGAGTTCGTGCGCGTGATCGCGCTGGCGCGCATCATGATGCCGAAATCGCATATCCGTCTTTCCGCCGGCCGTACGGCCATGACCGACGAGATGCAGGCGCTGTGCTTTTTTGCCGGCGCCAACTCGATCTTCGTCGGCGACACGCTGCTGACGGCGGACAATCCCGGTGAGGACAAGGATACCCTGCTGTTCCGGCGCCTTGGCATCGAGCCGATGGAACTCGAGGCGCAATGAACGGGGCACCGCTTGCCCGCTATGAGGCGACCTTGCAGGGACTGGCGCGCAAGGACCGGCTGCGGACGCTGAAGCCGCGCGCCGGGCGCGACTTCTCGTCGAACGACTATCTCGGGCTTGCCGCCTCCAAAAGACTTGGCGAAGCGGTTGCGGCGGCGATTGCGCGGGGCACGTCGGTTGGCGCCACCGGGTCGCGGCTGTTGCGCGGCAATGCACCGGAACACGAGCAGCTCGAGGCAGACGCGGCGGCATTCTTTGGAGCCGACCGCGCGCTGTTCTTCGGCAGCGGCTACATCGCCAACTTCGCTCTGCTGACGGCGCTGCCGCAGAAGGGCGACCTTTTGGTCCTCGATGAGCTCGCCCATGCCAGCATGCATGAGGGGGCACAGGCCGGACGTGCCGAGTTCAAGCTGGCCGCGCACAACGACGTCGATGCTGTCGAGGACGCGATCAAGCGTTGGCGCGCCGAAGGCGGCATGGGATGCGTCTGGATTGCGGTGGAAAGCCTATACAGCATGGATGGCGACTGCGCGCCTTTGGAGAGCCTGGCCGCGCTTGCCGATCGGCACAACGCATTCATCGTCATTGACGAGGCGCACGCGACCGGCGTCTGGGGACCGGACGGCCGGGGGCTGGCCGCCGCTTTCGAGGGCCGCGACAACATCGTCGCGCTCCACACCTGCGGCAAGGCGCTCGGCGCATCTGGTGGGCTCGTGACCGGGCCGAGGACACTGTGCGAGTATCTGATCAACCGTTGCCGGCCATTCATCTACGCCACCGCGCCATCGCCGCTGATGGCGGTCGCGGCGCGCGAAGCGCTCGCAATGCTCGCCGACGAGCCTATGCGGCGTGTTCAGCTGCATGAACGCGTCGCCCTCGCAGGCCGCCAATTGGTCGATCGCTGCGGCGTGATACCAAGTGGCTCTCAGATCCAGCCCTTGGTGATCGGCGATGTCAGGCGCACCATGGCAGTGGCGGCGCGCCTGCAGGCCCGCGGCTTCGACATACGCGGCATTCGTCCGCCAACCGTGCCCGAGGGCACGTCGCGGCTGCGCATCTCACTGACGCTCAATATCGGCGAAGCCGACATTTCCGCCATGGTCGAGGCGCTCGTCGAGGTGTTGGCCCAGACATGACCGGAGGCGACATGACCAAGCGCATCGTCATCACCGGAACAGACACCGGAATTGGCAAGACGGTGTTTTCGGCCGGGCTTGCCGGCCTGCTTGACGGTTTCTACTGGAAGCCGGTGCAATCGGGTCTCGACGGCGAGACCGACAGCGAGGCGGTTGCGCGACTTGCCGGGCTGCCGTCGGGGCGCGTGCTGCCGGAAGCCTACCGCTTGAAGAGCCCGCTTTCGCCGCATCGTTCGGCCGAAATCGACGACGTTTCGATCGAGGCTGCCGATCTTTCGTTTCCGGTCCTGCCGACACCGCTCGTCATCGAAGGCGCCGGCGGGCTGATGGTGCCGCTGAACCGCCGGACAAGGTTCATCGACATATTCGAGCAATGGCAGTTGCCGGTCATTCTGTGCGCCCGCACCGCGCTCGGAACAATCAATCACACCCTGCTGTCGATCGAGGCCCTGCGGGCGCGCGCTATCCCGCTGGCTGGCATCGCCTTCATCGGCGATGAGATGACCGATACGCAACGGACGATCGTGGAATTCGGCGACGTGCCGCAACTCGGCAGGCTGCCGCACCTCGATCCGCTGACGGACAAAACGCTGAGACAAGCGATGATTGCCGGCTTCGACCTCGCTTTGATTGCCGGAGGCGGATGATGCCGCAATCCCGTGTGTGGCATCCCTTCACCCAGCACGCGCTCGAGCCGGCGATCCCTGAAATCGTCCTGACTGAAGGCGCGTATCTCCACAAAGCCAATGGCGCGCGCATTCTGGACGCCATTTCCTCCTGGTGGGTCGTCACCCATGGCCACCGCCATCCCCGCATTATAAAGGCGATCGAGACGACCGCCTCGAGCCTCGACCAGATCATCTTCGCTGGCTTCACGCACGAACCGGCCGAACGCCTGGCCAAGGCGCTTGTCGGTCTCGCTCCCTCCGGACTCGACTGGGTGTTCTATTCGGACAGCGGCTCGACCTCCGTCGAAGTCGCGCTGAAGATGGCGCTCGGCCATTTCCGCAACACCGGCGCGCCGCGCTCGCGCATCGTCGTCATGGAGCACAGCTATCACGGCGACACCATCGGCACGATGAGCGTCGGCGCCCGCGGCGTGTTTAACGCCGCCTACGAACCCTTGCTGTTCGAGGTCGACACCATTCCCTTCCCGGCCGCCGGGCGCGAGCAGGAAACACTGGATCGGTTCGAGGCCGTCAGCCGCGACCGGCGCGCCGCCGCGCTGATCGTCGAACCGCTCGTGCTTGGCGCCGGCGGCATGCTGATGTATCCGGCCTCGGTTCTGACCGGATTGAAGAAGATTGCCGAAGCCTCCGGCACGCTGCTGATCGCCGACGAGGTGATGACCGGCTGGGGCCGCACCGGGAGCATGTTCGCCTGCGAGCAGGCGAACATCTCTCCGGACATGCTGTGCACCTCGAAGGGCCTGACCGGTGGCGCAATCCCGCTGGCCGCCACGCTTGCCACCGATGCCATCTTCCATGCTCATTGTTCGGCGGATCGCAAGAAGACGTTTTTCCACTCGAGTTCCTACACCGCCAACCCGATTGCCTGCGCGGCTGCACTTGCCAATGTCGAGATCTGGCGGGACGAGCCGGTGGCCGAGCGGATCGCGGCGCTGAGCGCGAGGCAGGCCGCCGGGTTTCGACGCTTTCGCGACAATGCCAACTTCACCGACAGCCGCGCGATCGGCACGATCCTGGCTCTCGACCTGCGCGCCGGCTCTGCCGGCTATCTGGCCGAGATCGGACCTAAGCTGCGCGCATTTTTCCTCGAGCTCGGCCTGCTTGTGCGCCCGCTCGGCAATGTCCTTTATCTCTTACCGCCCTATTGCATCACCGGCGACGAGCTCGATCGGCTCCATGACGCGATCGAGGAGGCCGGCGAACGCTTCGGTTCGAGGCCATGAGCAGGTCGTCGCGCCTTCTCGGGTTCGGTCATCATGCGCCGGGGCGAAAGGTGGCGAATGCCGAAATCGAGAGCAATCTCGGGCTCGAACCTGGCTGGATCGAGCGGCGTACCGGAATTCGTTCGCGCTTCTGGGCAACGGACGAAGACACGCTGTCTGGCTTGGCCACGCAAGCCGGCGACATCGCTTTGGCGAACGCCGGCATTGCGCGCCACGACATCGGTCTGCTGCTGCTTGCCACCTCGACGCCCGATCACCTCCTGCCGCCCAGCGCGCCTCTGGTCGCACATCGGCTGGGGCTCGGCCGCGCCGGCGCTGTCGATCTGACCGGCGCCTGCGCCGGTTTCATCTATGCGCTGATGTTTGCGGACGGATTTACCCGCCTGCACGGCAAATCGAGCCTTGTTATCGCCGCCAATATCCTCAGCCGCCGCATCAATCCCTCTGAGCGCGCCAGCGCCGTGCTGTTTGCCGATGCCGCCGGCGCCCTCGTGATCGGTCCGTGCGAGGATACTGATCGGGGGATTCTCGGTGCCTCCGTGGATTCGGACGGCTCGCGATACGGGCTGATCCAGATTCCCGCAGGAGGAAGCAACAAGCCGTTCCACGGTAACCTCGACCTCGCGCAAACCCGAATGACGATGACCGACGGCCGCGAAGTGTTCGCAAAGGCCGTCGAGATGATGACCGATTGCTCGACAAGCGCGCTAGCCGCTGCCGGAGTGCGACCGCAGGATGTCGACCGGTTCGTACCGCATCAGGCCAATGCTCGCATTTTCGATGCGGTCGGGCGAAACCTCGGCGTTGCCGATCACCTGATCGTCAAAACGATCGCCGAATATGGCAACTCTTCCGCCGCGACGATCCCGCTCTCACTGTCGCTCGCCAATCAAGCGGAGCCGTTTCGGCCGGGCGAGAAAATACTCCTGGCGGCGGCAGGTGCGGGACTCAGCGGCGGGGCGCTCGTCGTCGGGATTTAGCCCAGCGAAGCTGCTCAACATCAGGACTGACTTTGTGAGATGAATAGGACAACGGGACCAATGCGAAAATAGTCGCCGGCAAGCTGCACGGCATCCACGTCACCGAGCAAAGCTCAACTACCACGGTTCGATACTGCTCGACCCTGACCACGCGAAGAACCCGGGATCCTGCCAATGGATTCGTGGAGACATGGAGCAAGACTTCCGGCGCACGAATCTCGACCTATGTCATCCTCGGCGAGCGCGGCTCTCGATGCTGCCTCCTCAACGGCGCGGCCGCCCGGAACCTGCCAGCCCACTCCATCCATCTGGACGAAGCGCACATTCCTGTCTGAAGCCGCGGATCGTTACGTTCGTCATCAACAATGTCGTCGGCTTTCTGACCGATGGCAATGCGCTGACGCGGACGGCGTTGACGATTAGATCGGCAGGGGCGCTTCAGCAGAACTTTCGCCGGTTGATGGAGCAGCAGGAACTGGTGGCGGAGACCGGCGAAAGTGCATTTGATACCGGCGGTCGGCCGGCGAAGCTTTATCGCTTCCGCCACCATGTCCTCGACGAAACGGAGGTCGCCCGGACAAAATTGCCGCTGGCGCGGGCTTGACTTCCTTTATACTCAACGTAGAAATATCCCTTATAATCAATTCGATTATAACGAGAAATTCATTCGCACCGTCCGAACCCACGGTCTCGCTCGGGAAGCCCGTATGAGTGGATCGAAGTGATCTTGGAAATGAAACGCCCGAGGACGGGCTTTCAACCTTTGTCGTGAAGGAGGTGCCGCGCGCCTGGGCCAATGCCTTGCGGCAACGGTGAAGGATGTATACCGCCAGTAAACGCGTGCGTCAAAGTCGCTATCTAATGTACAGTTCGTCTAAATGTGCGATAAGTTCAGATTTGTACAAGTACTTGGAAAAGTGGTGCATAAAAGAAACCGTCTAATTACATAAATCAGGCAAGCTAAACTTTAAACTTGCACAAATGAGCGTGGGGCGCCTTGTTCCATGGCGCCTTTTTTAAGGATTATCCTTAGACTCTCTCCCGGGGGAACTGTGGGTGAAGAAACAACGCATCGTCCTGCTGGCAGCTGTTTTGGCGTCTGCCTTTGGCTTTTTTTTGCTGATCCTGATCCTGCAGATGGTCAGTTTTTTGGTTGACTAGGCACGCGCAAGCGGGATGGATCGCGCAGAGACACGCGGAAGTTTTTTTCGCCAGCGAAACCCCGACGACCTGATGGGGAGTCGCGCCAGCAGGGTGGGAGCCACGTCCAGTGCCACCATGCGAGATGCCGATTGTTGGCGCGTCTGTCAGTTCGCGCGGCCATATTCATTCTGGTGCCGATCTGTTGCCTTTTCTGCTTTTCCCATGCGTTTTAGGCCGAGCCAATTTGTGAAGCGGGCGGTCAATGGATCTGCGCCTCGCGATTGCCTGCCGTTGCCTGATTGATCTGGGCGGGATAATCCGAGAGCGAACGCTGCAACCGCGGTTCGAATTGCGCGAAGTTGAACCGGACTGCGGTCAGGAACTGGTGGGTTGCGCCGGGAAAGCCGGCGACCATCACAAGGTCGCCTTCCTTGACGCCTTCACAGGCTATGGATAGCCAACTCTCCGGCCGGTAAGGCACATTGTCGCGCGCATATGGCCGGGAGGAACCATCAGGAGCGACATAGGCGCGATAAAAGCCGAAGTGGCCCGTGTGGCGCAGCCACATCCAGTTGTCCGTTTGGCCGCCGAAGTTGCCGATGCCGAGCGCGGGCGCATAGACGAGGCGCACGTCCTCAATTTCGAGCTTCTGGAGGAGATAGTAGGAGACGCCGCCATACGTCGCAACGGCGATGGGCTGTCCTTCACATGCGGCGATCAGGGCCTTTTTGTTCGTGGCGAGCCGCTCATAGCGGGCAAACCCGTTCAGCTTGTCCGAGACGCTCTTGAGCATTTCGGCGGTCACATCCCGCATGTCCTCGATCACATAGCTGCGGCTGCCTGGCGCCGCGGGCAATTCTTCACCCAGGGCTCTTCGCCAGAAAGCCGTCTGTGAGATAGTCCTGGCCCTCCTTGCTGTGGTATTGGATGGATTCTAACACGCAATGATGATTGGTTGCGACCAGCCCTTGTGGACTGACGAACGAGGCGGAGCATCCGCCCAGTGATACGATCGCGTTGAGCGGGTCAGCGTCTAGACGGCCCAGCTGGGCGGGATCGATCTGGAGCCCATCCGCGCGCATGGCCGCGCACACTTCCGCAGTCTGGCCCGGCATCCACATACCTTCGTCCGCCGATGTAGCCGTGACCGTCCAGAGCAAGGCGATGGCAGTTGCTTTGGCCAAACATTTCAAATTCGAGTTCGTGCTGACTGTCGCTCTCATCTTGCCTCCTGTTCTCCGCAGATTGGATTGGTGACTATCGGGATGGCCGGAGTCCTGGCGCCCGCGCGGCGGCCACACCGTAAAGACCGAGTGGACGGTTAACGCAGGAATCCTGATGGCGCTCACCTCTCATTATATCGGTCGCGCGCAACGTTTGCGGATCATTCGCTGCGCCAATCGTGCCAAATGAATAAAGCCTTCAGTTGCAAATGGTGAGCCGCCCCATCCATGTCCGATCTCCGACGTCGTTCACGTAAAACGCTCGGTGCTTCCACGCTCGTTTGCTCTTCGCCCGTCCCTCTTCCGTCTTGACTAGCAGGAGCCTACGGCCTATCTCACTGCCGCGTTAGCACTCGCTTCTGGTGAGTGATAAACACGCTCCGGCAACGGAGAACCGTTCAACATCCGCACCAGGGAAATCCAAAAATGGCAAAGTCGAATTTCCGGCCGCTGCATGACCGCGTGGTCGTTCGCCGCGTCGAGTCCGAAGCGAAGACCGCCGGCGGGATCATCATCCCCGACACGGCGAAGGAAAAGCCGCAGGAAGGCGAGATC
This sequence comes from Mesorhizobium sp. M0815, assembly GCF_040319995.1. Classification (NCBI taxonomy): domain Bacteria; kingdom Pseudomonadati; phylum Pseudomonadota; class Alphaproteobacteria; order Hyphomicrobiales; family Phyllobacteriaceae; genus Mesorhizobium; species Mesorhizobium sp. M0815. The sequence goes on from NZ_JAMYOU010000024.1 coordinate 21,454, forward strand.
ATCGCCGTCGGTTCCGGCGCCCGTGACGAGGTCGGCAAGCTCGTCCCGCTGGACGTCAAGGCCGGCGACCGCATCCTGTTCGGCAAGTGGTCGGGCACCGAAGTCAAGCTCAACGGCGAAGACCTTCTGATCATGAAGGAAGCGGACATCATGGGCGTCATCGGCTGACACGCCGCCGCCTTTCATCCGCACCATCCAATCTGAATTTCGGGCGAAATGCCCAGGAGTAACAAATGGCTGCCAAAGACGTAAAATTCTCCCGCGACGCTCGTGAGCGCATGCTGCGCGGCGTCAACATCCTCGCCGACGCGGTGAAGGTCACGCTCGGCCCCAAGGGCCGCAACGTCGTCATCGACAAGTCGTTCGGCGCACCGCGCATCACCAAGGACGGCGTCACTGTCGCCAAGGAAATCGAGCTTGAGGACAAGTTCGAGAACATGGGCGCGCAGATGGTCCGCGAAGTTGCTTCGAAGACCAACGACATCGCAGGCGACGGCACCACGACCGCGACCGTCCTGGCACAGTCGATCGTCCAGGAAGGCCACAAGGCGGTTGCCGCCGGCATGAACCCGATGGACCTCAAGCGCGGCATCGACCTCGCCGTCGCAGACGTCGTCGCGACGCTGATCAAGAACGCCAAGAAGATCAAGACCTCGGAAGAGGTTGCCCAGGTCGGCACCATCGCCGGCAATGGCGATGTTTCGGTCGGCTCGATGATCGCGGAAGCGATGCAGAAGGTCGGCAATGAAGGCGTCATCACGGTCGAGGAAGCCAAGACCGCCGAGACCGAGCTCGAGGTCGTCGAAGGCATGCAGTTCGACCGCGGCTATCTGTCGCCCTACTTCGTCACCAACGCCGAGAAGATGGTTGCGGATCTGGAAGACGCCTACATCCTGCTCCACGAGAAGAAGCTCTCCAACCTGCAGGCCATGCTGCCGATCCTCGAGGCTGTCGTGCAGACCTCGAAGCCGCTGGTCATCATCTCGGAAGACGTCGAAGGCGAGGCCCTGGCCACGCTGGTCGTCAACAAGCTGCGTGGCGGCCTGAAGATCGCTGCCGTCAAGGCGCCGGGCTTCGGTGATCGCCGCAAGGCCATGCTGGAAGACATCGCCATCCTCACCGGTGGCCAGGTCATTTCCGAAGACCTCGGCATCAAGCTCGAGAATGTCGGCCTCAACATGCTCGGCCGCGCCAAGAAGGTGTCGATCTCCAAGGAGAACACCACCATCGTCGACGGCGCCGGCAAGAAGGAAGAAATCCAGGGCCGCGTCGCCCAGATCAAGCAGCAGATCGAGGAGACCACCTCGGACTACGACAAGGAGAAGCTGCAGGAACGTCTCGCCAAGCTGGCGGGCGGCGTTGCCGTCATCCGCGTCGGCGGTGCGACCGAAGTGGAAGTCAAGGAAAAGAAGGACCGCGTCGATGACGCCCTCAACGCGACCCGTGCGGCCGTCGAAGAAGGCATCGTTCCCGGCGGCGGCGTCGCCCTGCTGCGCGCTTCGCTGGCCATCACCGTCACCGGCGCTAACTCCGACCAGACCGCGGGCATCGCAATCGTGCGTCGCGCGCTGCAGGCTCCGGCCCGCCAGATCGCGGCCAACGCCGGTGCGGAAGCATCGATCGTTGCCGGCAAGATCCTTGAGAACAAGGGCGCGACCTTCGGCTTCAACGCCCAGACCGGCGAATATGGCGACATGATCGCCATGGGTATCGTCGATCCGGTCAAGGTTGTGCGCACGGCTCTGCAGGACGCGGCCTCGGTCGCCGGCCTGCTGGTCACCACCGAAGCTATGATCGCCGAGGCTCCGAAGAAGGAGTCGGCTGGCGGCGGCATGCCGGCTGGTATGCCCGGCGGTGGCATGGGCGGCATGGGCGGTATGGATTTCTAATCCAGCCCCCTATCAACCTACAGCGGAAAGGGCGGCAGCAATGCCGCCCTTTTTTGTGTGCCGAGCATGATCGACAGCTTGGAGGTGCAAGTCCTCTACCCAGCTGATGGCGGCGAAGCGCAACGGCGTCGTCGTGAGACGGGTCTGGCCGTGTCCTTTCGTTCAGCCGCTGGTCGAAACTCACGATGATCGTGCTGCCTTCCGCCGTGCCGTCGATCTTTACAGGGCTGCGAGAAGGCCTTGCTAACGGCTGGCAGACCCTGGTTGCGGTAGAACTCATCGCATCGTTCGAAGGGCTCCGATACCTGATGGCCTATGGTCGTCAGCTCTTTCAATTGGAACTCGTCTTTTCGGCCATGATCGTGGTCGGCCTGAGCGGATTGGTGATCCACGGCCTGCTACGCTTGCCGAAAACTATCTGCAACGCTGGCGTCCGGAGACCCCACGATCAGCCTGATCACGATTGCAGGTCGGGATAGGCTGTCGCGGCGCTTCCATCGCACCGCCGGCCTTCCGCTTCATCGGCCGACATCTGCGGCCGCTTGCGGTGCTGATGGCGCTGCTCGCGATTTGGGAGTTGCTCGCCCATGCCGGCGCTGCTGACCCACGTTTTCTACCGCGGCTGGAAGAGGTGGCGGCCCGCGGCATGGCAGAGTTCAGCCGAGGTGGCCTCGGCTCCAATCTTCTGGTGAGCCTGGAACGTGACCTGATCGGTTTCGTGTGTGGCAGTGTGGCGGAATCGCGCTTGGTCTGGTGATCGGATTTTCTCGCCTCATCGAACGCCTGAGAGGCTCGTGGTCGCGGTTGTATTACCGCTATTACGTGACCTGATCACGTTGACGATGCCAGCACCTTCATTGGCCACTTTCTGGACCATGTACGTCACATCAGGCTCCCCCGCCCGATCGACACGAGCCGGCTCTGTAACCAAGCCGCCGTCATATAGCGGTTCCACGACGGCACTGGCGGCAGTCGTCTTCTCAGCGGCTACAGGTGGACGTTTCAGCATGACGCCAACGAATCCGATGGTGGCAAGGACAGGCAGACCAAGCACCGCGTAGAAGCTGTACTCCGCTGGAGTTCGCCTCGGAAGTGGAGCGACAAGGGCCTGATTTGTCTTGCCATGCCACATTGTCAGCACGCTTTTCGAAGCCTCTGAATTCCTTAGTGTCCATCCCAGCTCGACCTCCGACCATCCCCATTTCCGGCTGCCCGCGGCACGGCAGCCCTTGGCCTCTAGCTGCGCTCGAGCGGATCAGCGTGCCGTCTGCCTTCTCTAGCCGATCAAAATGTCTGCACCCATTTGGCAATGGCCGTTTCGCGCAAAAGTATTTCCCCGTGAGCCGACTTTCCGAATTGGCTTAACTTCCAAATCTGTGGCTTTGCCTGCATTGCGGAGCGCGGAGTTCCGACCACTCGCCCAAGGGTATGCCATGGCGTTTCGTCTCTTTGTTCCGATCCTTGCCGGTGCAACGCTGCGCGAGCGGCTGCTCGCCTGCATCGGGGCCATGATCGGCATCGCATTGACTGGCGTGATCAGTGCGCTGGCGAACGGGTCTGGCCCACATGTCGCACTGCTGGTTGCTCCAATGGGAGCATCGGCCGTGCTGCTCTTTGCCGTGCCTTCAAGCCCGCTGGCGCAACCTTGGTCGATTATCGGTGGCAATACGATTTCGGCGCTGGTCGGGGTGATCGTGGCGCATTTCGTGCGTGAACCCGTTCTTGCTACCGGCATTGCGGTGGCGCTGGCCATCGCCGCCATGTCGTTCACGCGCTGCCTGCATCCGCCGGGTGGCGCCGCCGCCTTAACTGCGGTGTTCGGCGGACCGGCCGTCTTCAGTTCCGGCTTGCTGTTTCCCTTCGTTCCGGTAGCGCTGAACTCGATCGTGCTGGTCGCACTCGGCTACGGCATCCATAAACTGTCGCGGCGCAACTATCCACATGTGGCGGCCCCCGCCCTTAAAAGCGCGCATGGAACCATCGATCCGCCGGCGCGGGAGCGGGTCGGCTTCCAGCCCGAGGATATCGATGCCGCGCTCGGCGCGCTGGAGGAAACCTTCGATATCGACCGCAACGATCTTGAGCGGCTGCTGCGGCAGGTCGAGTTGCAGGCGATGGTGCGCTCCCACCGCACCCTGCTGTGCGAGGACATCATGTCGCGCGATGTGATTTCGGTCGATGAACATGCGCCTGCCGACCAGGCGCGTCATTTGCTGCTCGATCACAACATCCGGACGCTGCCGGTGACCGACGCCGAGGGCGGGCTGGTCGGTGTAGTTGGCCTGCGCGAGCTGACGAAGGCGACCGACGCGGTGAGGGCTGTGATGTCGAAGGCTGGCACCGCCTCTCCCGGTACGCCGGCGATGAGCCTGCTGCCGGTCCTCACCGACGGCCGCAGCCATGCCGTGGTCATCGTCGACGCCGAGCGACGCATTATTGGGCTGATCACCCAGACCGACCTGCTGGCAGCGGCAGCGCGCGTGCACATGGCGGATACAACGCTGGCAGCGGCATAAAATAGTGATCCGGACTTGCTCAATCCGGGAACCCGATGGGGCGCCAATAGGATAGTGGTATTAAGTGCGGCCTTCCGCCTAAGACAATTCCTTTTTACGAGTAGATCAACCCTGAAACGCGACCGCGTGCTCAGGCATCTGGTTCACGTAGGCCAAGTACGACTGCAACAACGGAACACTCTTCAACCTTGCCGGTGGCCAGAGCCAGTCCGCTATGTCGACCAAAGGCGCGGACTACAAATGGAACCATCTGGTGGACGGCTCCTCTGCAACGATGGTAGCGCGGTTCGCATGTCCAAGGCTGGCTTGAAGCTCTACGTCGCGGGTTGAATGATCCTTGGCAAGGGTCGCGGCTCAGACGCCGAGGACGCGGTTCGCAATTCCATGCAGGTGGTCCTTTCCTTTGGTTCCTGCATTTCGCCTATGGTGAGGCGCCGCCGACTCCCGTCATGCATCACGCCGACGACCGCCGCTTCCTCGCCGCGCCAAGGGTTTGACTAGGCCGACGATAGACCATGCGATAAGCAATTCCGAAACGATGTGGCTTCCTTGCGCCAAGTCGGCTCTGTCGAACAGCGATGTCAACATGATCCTGAGTTCCGAGGGTTCGCCGCGCATCAATCCTATAACCTTGATGACGTTCCTGACTAGGAGGATGAGGCTGCTCCAACACGTCCACGGTGTTAGGAATTGCCATTGCACGAGTTGATCTCGGACTTCTTCGTCGCGCATCGCCAATTTCCAGCCCAATACCGCGCCTACGCTTGGTACCCCAACCACGCGGCCTATCGCCCTCATGCCCGCTTCGAGGACCCTCCAGGATCGGGCCTGTTCGGATAGGTGTGGGAGGCCGAGGCATCAGAGGGAACGGCCAGACGCTACCATGAGGATGCGCCATTTGCCGAAGAGCCGTGCCGTTACCTTCGCCACTGTGCGGAACGCGGGGCGACCGTCGCTTCAGCCATCAGGCTTTGGGTGTCATTTCTCCCCTGGCGGAGTCCACCGCCCCCGACAAAAAGTCTGACCTTTGCCAGTCTTCTACGGGCAAGCGTTCGCGCCAAAAGTTCAAAGCCGCGTCCATAACATTCAACAATGAAAGTCAGCCTCATCAGATCGAGCAGAAAGTCGTCGATGGCATGTGTGAGCGCGTGAGACTTTTGTTCAAGCTGAAGCAGCAAGGCGCGCGCCTCTTCGATCGCGGCCCGGCAACCGTCTGCGTCTATCAGGAATCAATCCTGTCTAAGATCTGCAAGCCCTCACCTCGCCCCAAGCCAGACTCAGCGCATCGAACGCCGTTGGAGAGAGTTTCCGACGAAAGAACATCGTCGCGTTTCGCGAAAAGGCATCGCTCGGCAAAGTGCGCGTTGATGAAGCATGCTGCGTCAAACTACAAGCAAGAATCCGGGCTCCACCCAGGTGATGTCTTCGAAGGCGGGGTGAGCCGGCTCGGGCATGCGTCTCGGCCGCAACCCTTAATCACGAGGAACTGTGCCGCAAGGCAAACAGTTTCTCTCTATTCTTCTAGCCGCCACGGTTCAGCCTAGATTACATGGGAAACGGCAATAACGGAAAGCAAAGGTTGGCAAAATGAGTAGGGTGGCTGGATCAAATGAAGATTTGGCTGCACCAACGACCTTTGCGCCACTTTTGCAGCCCACCTTTCGGTCGATCTGGCTCGCCACGCAAGTCTCGAGCCTCGGCTGGTTGATGCAGACTGTTGCCATCAGTTGGCTGATGGCTACCATCTCGACTTCCGATCTGATGGTTGCGCTGGTGCAGGCTTCATCGAACCTGCCCGCTTTCATTTTGTCCGTGTTCGCCGGGGTTCTCGCTGACAATTTCAGCCGTCGCAGGGTTATGTTCGCCGGCCGCTGCCTTATGGTGATAGCATCTGCGATGCTGACCGCTGTTGTAGCGCTGGGCTTTGTCGACCCATGGATGATTCTCGGCTTCAGCTTTTTAATCGCATGCGGCGGCGCTCTCAACGATCCCGCCTGGCAGGCGTCGGTTGGCGATATGGTGGACCGGCGCGATGTTCCCGCTGCCGTTACCCTCCTTTCCGTTGGCTTCAACACCGTACGGACCGTGGGCCCGGCGCTCGGCGGCATCGTGGTTGCCTCCTTCGGGCTTTTGGCCGCTTTTACCGTGACCACCCTCACCTATTTGGTACCCTTGGCCACCATATGGCGCTGCAAGTGGAAGGTCCGCTCGTCGCCTCTTCCGCGCGAGTCGATGAGGAGGGCCATCTATGACGGGCTGCGCTTCACGGCGATGTCATCGGAAATCAAAGCGGCGATCGCACGCGGAACCCTCTTTGGCCTGGCGAGCATCGCCATACTCGCGCTGCTGCCGCTGATTGTCCGCGACCAGTTGGGAGGAGGCCCGCTCGCCTATGGCACGCTCATGGCAGGTTTCGGAACAGGCGCGGTCTTCGCCGGCCTCTCCAACAGCCTGTTCAGACGGAGCTTGTCGCAAGAACAGCTGATGAGGCTCTCCTGCGTCGCCTGCGCGGCGTGCTCCCTCTCCCTGGCGCTGACCTCTTCGATCGTCGTGGCGGCAATTGCACTTGCTTTGGGCGGCGCAGGCTGGGTCACTGCCTGGTCCGGGGTTGGCGTGAGCGTGCAGCTGGCAAGCCCGCGCTGGGTCGTGGGGCGCACGATCTCCATCTACTATGCATTGATAGACGGCGGCATAGCGGCCGGCAGCTGGGTGTGGGGCACCGTTTCCCAGAACCATTCGCTGACCTGGGCGCTAGAGGGTTCCGCTGCGGCCCTGCTGCTCGTTGCTGCAGCCGGCGTTCTGTTTCCTCTTCGCGAGCGCCGCGAGTCCGAGCCCGATCCTTTGGAGGAATTCGCCGCCCCAGCTGTCGCTCTCAGTTTGAAGCCGAGAAGCGGCCCGATCGTGGTCAAGATCGAATATCTGATAGCCGAGAGAAATGTCGAGGCCTTCCTCGACCTCATGCGGCAGCGGCGTCATGTACACAGCCGCGTCGGTGCTCGGAACTGGACGCTCCAGCGCAACCTTCAGAAGCCTATGCAGTGGACAGAAACGTTCCGAACGCCGACCTGGACCGACTACCTTCGCCTCAATCATCGTCTCACGGAAGTAGACAAGGAACTGGACGAGCGTGTCTTCCAGTTACACGCGGGAGAGAAAGCGCCTCAAATGACGCTTTCGATTGAGCGGCCGACAAGCTCGGCCCGGAAACCCGACCAGTCAATCCTTCACCTTCCCCGTCATTGAAGCCTGACCTTCCCATATCTGGGCATCAGCGATCGTTAAAGATCCGGGTGATGGATGAGAATCTCGGCGGCATCCGTGTCGTGCGTGCCTTCGCCGCGCAGCCGCACGAGCTGGAAAAGTTCGACCGCGCCAAGCAGGACGCGCCTTGATCTCGCCAATGAGCGCGTTGACATCCGTGTCGGCAACACCAGCGCCATGAATTTCTCGTTCCTGACCGCCATGGGCCTGGTGCTCTGGTTCGGTGGCCAGAAACTGATCGCAGGTCAAATCAGCGTCGGCACGCTGGCCCTGTTGCTCACCTTCATGACCATTCTACAGATGCCGTGCGCTAGCTCGGATTGATGGTCAACTCGTTCGCGCGCGCCTCGACCTGCGGCACGCGGCTGTTCGAGTTGCTCGACGCCGAACTTGACATCGAGGACGCGGCGGGCGCCAGGGATCTCGTCGTCACCGACGGCGTGCTGCGCTTCGACAATGTCGGTTTCTGCTACGCGGGCTCGAGCGGCCGCCCGACGCTCTCCGGCATCCTTCGAGGCGAGCAATGCATCGCCGTCTAGGCAAGGCGAATGCTCCGGACTTCCCAGCCTTTCTTGCCTTGCCCGCATTCGACAAACACCTTCTGTCCCGCCACCAGCACGCTGAGCCCTGAGCGCGTCAGGGCGCTGGCATGAACGAAGACGTCCTTCTCACCGTTGTCAGGAGCAATGAAGCCGAAGCCCTTTTCGGGTTTGTACCACTTGACCGTGCCCCCGCTCTCCAGCTGCGCACCGGTTTCAACGAAGGTCCCTCCAGCGACGCGCGTATGTGACGGAGTTTTCGCGCGGAGATCGCCGATCTCCAGCACCTGCGCGACTTGATGACCTTTTGGACTTTTTTCGACCGTGATCTTGAGAGGCGTTCCCGCGGCAACATCCCGGGTTCCGGCCGCCTCTAACACTCGCACGTGCAGATAGGCCTCCGTGCCGTCCGACAGTTTGACGAAGCCAAAACCCTTGCTGACTGTGAACCACAATACCTCCGCATCGACAGGATCTGCCGTCACGGTCGGCGGGCGCTGAAAATAGCTTGGCTCGGAAGTCCGTTCCGAAAAGGAAACGGGGTCATCGTCATAGCGATGCCGGCGTGGCTCGCGATGGTCTCGATATTTGCCCATGATCATCTCGACTGGCATGGATGGCGCACTGCGCTACCGTCAAGATAATCTCAATCGGGCGACGCGTTTATGTCAAAAAGGCCGTGAAGACCGCAGCTGTGCCCGGCCTATCGGCCGAACCCTTTGAAACTAGATTCATTTCCCCTGAAACAATAGTGCCGCCGAGTCGATTTACTGACTCGCATAGGTTGTGTTGGAGTGAGAGTGCGATGATGCTGGCGCGGGCGCACTGGAAGGGCTTTATCAGGCATTCCGGAAAGCCTGCTCCGGGTTTCTTCAAAAGGAACCGAACGGCGGGTCGACGACCATTTGCGCCGGCTCCAGGCTACGGCGCAGGTCTGACCGTGCATGATCATCATCTCCAGCGTCACGCCCAGCGTCGACGCCAAGCCGTGGAGAACTATGCCGCGCTGTCGCCGACGAGAACAACGTCGCAATGTCGATCGACGAGCTTTGAATCGGCGCACTCAATGGGCCTCCTTCCCCAAGCACGGATGTCGCGTTGGCACTTTTTATGCAGCTGCGAAGAGCTAAAATCGCCACGACGGGTGGTGTTGACGCGCCGACAATTATCAGACAAAAACGGAATTCAATCGGTTCAGCGGCCTACGCGGCAGGGCTCTGCTCAACAACCTCGGGGACCATGGACGAACGCGCAAAAGGGATTAGGAAAGGCGGAGCTGGAGGCAAGGCCAACGACGTCAATGCGGACTTAATCGCCGTTGTGGTCGCCATGGACAGCAGCGCCCCCTGCGTTCTGACCATCCCGCAGGCAAACGCCCTGCCCTCGGGCCCGTTCGAGCTTGCTCACCGTTCGCTGCAGTCGGGCCTCAGGGGATGGGTGGAACAACAGACCGGCCAGCCGCTCGGCTATATCGAACAGCTCTACACCTTCGCCGATCGCGACAGGGTTGGCGCTGACGACCGCGTGGTCTCTATCAGCTATCTGGCGCTCACCCACCAAGACGAAGCTGGCGACCCGGCCGGGCGACACTGGGGAAGCTGGTACGACTATTTCCCGTGGGAGGATCACCGCTCCGGCACACCGGCGGTCGTGTTGGACGAATTGCGGCCGCGCCTGATGGAATGGGCGGATGGCACTGACGACAGTACGACCCGCCTCGACCGACGACGGCGGGCGGCGATCGCCTTCGGCTTTGACGACCGCCATTGGAACGAGGAACTCGCGCTTCAACGTTATGAGCTGCTCTACGAAGCCGCCCTGGTGGAGGAAGCAATACGCGCCGGACATTCCGCTGCGCCCACCTGGGTCTCGGGCAGATCGATGATCGCCGATCATCGTCGCATCCTGGCGACCGGCATTGCGCGGCTGCGCTCCAAGATCAAATATCGGCCGGTCGTATTCGAACTGATGCCGCCGGTCTTCACGCTTTTGCAGCTGCAGCGCACCGTGGAGGCGCTTGCCGGCAGGCTCGTGCGTAAGCCGAACTTTCGCCGGCTGATCGAGCAGCAGGAGCTGGTCGAGGAGACCGGTGAGACAACCGCGGAAACCGGCGGCCGGCCGGCGCAACTTTATCGCTTCCGTCACGCCGTTCTCGACGAGAGGGTGATAGCCGGAACAAAATTGCCGCTCTCGCGGGCTTGACCCGCCTTGCGCCAGCAGCCCTGACGATGTCGCGGACGGCTTGGCCCTTGTGAGAACCGGGATTGTCGAGAATGACGATGTCGCCCGGCTTCAGTGTTTTGTTGAGTTCGGTTTCGACATAGACGCGAAAGGCCTGCGTATTGATGGGTCCGTCAATGACCCAAGGCGCCTCCACCCGATCATGCCGCAGCGCGGTGATGAAGGTCATCGTCTTCCAATGGCCATATGGTGCGTGGGCCATCAGCCGCTTGCCGCGCACACCCCAGCCGCGCAACGGCGCCATGTTGGTCTTGACCCATGTTTCATCCAGGGAGACCAGGCGCGTAGGGTCAATGCGGGTCTGATAGCGCATCCATTGCGCACACCCGCGCATCAGCTTTGGCTTGAGCTGCTCGGCCGGCAGAACGGTTTTTTTGAAGCTCTTGCCCTCGCGGTGCAGGAAGCGACCGACGCTCGCAGGAGACCACGTTCAGCCAGTGCCGCCGTCAATTGATGAAGCGTCATGTTGGCATCTCGCTCAACCTCGCCCAGGACGAAAGCACGGTGCTCCCCGTCGATCAGATAGGGCCGATGACCACCCATCTTGCCGGGTGCCGCACTGCCACGGCGACGCTTGCGGCCTCGGGCGTTTCCTGGGCGAAGGCGGTGGCGATGAAAGCCGAGACGACGCCACAGACTGGGCTGGCGGATAGTAGTTCGCGAGTCAGCCACGGTAGCGGTCGCTACGAAGAGCGCAGCACTTTGTCATCGGTACATTCCGTCCCATGCCTGAAATGAGCAGTGCAGCCATGTCGCCTCCTCCGCAGTCACCGTGGCGAAAGCAATCCTTCCGCTGCCACACGGACCTAATGTCGCCTGGCACTAGCTTGCTTCAGCAAACCACTTAGCGCAATTCTCAGGAGCTACCGTGCCCGCACCGCAGGCGAGGTCCGGGGAGGCTTGCTCACTCAGTTTGCCATTCTGGAAAGTCGCGTTCTTGCCAACGCGCATATTCGAGATATTCTCTCGCAATCGCCTCTACAAGATCTTGTTGGAGCTCTTTGCGAAGGCACGGCATTTCGCTGATTGCCAAGCTGTGCTCTCTCGCAAAACGAATGGCGCAACGATATCCGTCAACGTCTTCCAAAGTGGGACGGACTGCATCTTCCTTCCACTGATCCGCAAGTTCCTGCAGCAATGAAGGTTGTCCTTCTCTTGTGACAAACATGTCTGTGACCCGACGCTTGGCTCTCTCCAGAAAGGCGTCCGAGTTGCCGAGCCGCAACCGCCTTACATGCCACCGAAAAGCGCCATCCCAATGCTGACTTCGCGCCATTAAATTGAGAAGGGAGATCGAACCGCCTTCGAGGATGAGCCCCGGCTGGGAACTACGCTCATCCACTTGCATTATCAGCTTACGATGGGCGGTCTCGGCGTCGATGATGCCCGCGGTTAGCGGGCGCGAGTCCAAGTAGATCCGCTGGGTAGATTGCAGTTCGGAATCCGAGGGACGCCCGCTGCCGGTGGCGATTTGAGGACAGCATTGTACACGATCCAGCGCAATGACCGGCCATCCGGTCTCTCGTGCAATTTGGATTGCCGCGTCTGTTTTGCCGCTGCAGGTCGGCCCGTAAATCAAATAGATTAGCATGTGTATGCCGCTTAGTTTATCGGAACTAACCGCCCCCCAAGCACAAGATACTCGGTAGGCTTTCACCGGACTTGTCGCAAACATTTTGACAAGCGGCGATTATGCCCTGAAACGACGCCATTTTCGAACTTTGTGAAGTCCGAAAGGGCGCAAGCAGCCCCTTCTGGTCGTTCAGTCCAGTCACCAACGCCTCTGTTTGACGTTTGACGACGGTCCACTTTGCACATCTCATGCCGACTGTGACGCAACGCGGCACCGCAGGATGGTGACCTCGTTGTCTCCGGCAAAAGATCCTTGCGCGTCTTGGGTTAATCGAGGCGGCGGCGCACTGGCGCCTTATTGTCTCGGAACATGGCCAGGAAGGCGGCTGATCAACAAAAGTGGAAGACGGTGTCCCGACGACCTCACCGATTTGTGAGGCGACCGAGGATCTGCCCGACATCGCCGATCTCGTCCTCGAGGTGGGCCGTGTGCCGGCCGCGCCGCCAAAGCCTCCTCCCCTGCCGGTCCGGCTGGAAGCCTCGTCGAAACGGCACAGGAGTACACCAAAGCCGCCAGCGCGCAAACACACAGACCGCCGGCGGCAAGGATTTGGCGCTTTTTGCGTGGCGTCCGCTCCGATCTTCCGGAAGGGGAGCTGGCTGCTGTTTTCTGGGCACTCGCTGCGCATCGCCGCTGCGCAACGCCGAACTGAACATCGAGCGGCTACGCGATGAACCGCATGGTCTGCCATTGTGAGGCTCTTGCTCGACACTAATGGCCTCTCCGAGGTGACGAGGCCGAGCCCTGACGCGCGCGCGCTGGAATGGATGACGGGCTCGATGAAGACCGCTCATTTATCAGCGTTGTGTCGATCGCCGAGATCCGGCGCGGCGCTGCCCTCATGGACATAGGTCGGAAACGTGACGCACTGGCCGGATGGCTCGCCCGGGACCTGCCGCAGCGCTTCGAGCCGAGAGTCCTGCCCGTGGACGAACTGGTTGCCCTGGCCTGGGGCGACCTGACGGGCCTCGCGAAGCGGCGTGGCCGCGGTCTGTCATCGATGGACGGGCTGATTGCAGCCACCGCGATTTCCTGACCCATCACATGGCGGGGATATTCATGCGCTCACGGCGAAACACCCAGATGTCCCGCACCTACCACGATCAATATGGAAACGCCTCGGTGGCAGCCACGAGGTCGATGTCATTCAAGATGAGATGAAATAGGCGGATCAGCTCTGCTTTTCGCATCCTTGACGCGCGCTTCATGACAGGCCTCGGCCAAGGGCGTCGAGTTTAGCTTCCGGTTGGATGCTTGCCCTCACCTGTGGCTATGCTTACGGCCATCCCGATCGAGAAAAGCATCGAACGCGGCAGCGACAGCGCGAATTACAAAGCGATGCTCCCGCCGTACGCGGACAAAACCGTTTTCGAAGTCCACTATCCCGTCCTCGGCCAGCATCGCCAAGCGTTCAGCTGAATCGAGAAGACGGATCGGATCAGATCCGTGGGCGGCACAGATTGCCTGCACATCGGCCTCGAGATCGCACATTAGTCGCTCGATAATTGCGGCTCGCACGCGGTCGTCGTCGGTGAGGCGATAGCCCTTTGACGTCGCCAGACGGCCAGCTGCGATGTGCTGGATGTAGGAATCCCGTGTAACTTCGTTTTGGACGTACCCCTCGCCGACGCGGCCGATAGCCGACGCGCCGAAACCGATCAGGGTTCTGCAGGTGGTGGCCGAGTAGCCCAGCGAGTTACGCCGCAGGCGACCCGTTTTCTGTGCCAGCGCGAGCTCGTCGTCCGGCAAGGCGAAATGGTCGAGTCCGATCTCGCGGTAGCCGGCCGCAATCAGCGTCGCGGCCACGGCCGCATACTGTTCGGCGCGGGCAGCGCTGCCCGGAAGAACTGCCTCCTCGATGAGGCGCTGATTCTTTATAAGCGACGGGATGTGCGCATAGCCGAACACCGCAAGCCGGTCGGGGCGCATTGCGACCGCCGCCCTCGCGGTCTCGACGCAGGACTGCACCGTTTGATGCGGGAGACCGAAGATGAGGTCGAAGTTGATGCGGCTTACTCCATGCCGGCGCAGCATCTCCACGGCAGCCGACGTCTGCGCCTCACTCTGAACCCGGTTGATTGCTTTTTGAACAATGGGATCGAAGCTCTGCACGCCCAGACTCACACGGTTCACGCCGGCTGCTCCTAAGGCCTCGGCCATCTCGGCCGTGAACGTGCGCGGATCAATCTCGACGGCAACCGTAGCTGTTTTCGTGAGAGCGAAGCGGCGTCGCAGGAACTCCATCAGAGCCAGGAACTCGGCTGGTCCTATGAGAGACGGCGTTCCGCCGCCGAAATGCATGTCGCTCACGGGCAGCGTCTGCGGCGCTCGCTCCGAGACCAAACGGATCTCGTCACGCAGGGCCGCCAGATAGTTGAGGATCGGCGCATCATGGCGGGTGATGGTGGTGGGGAAGCCACAATACCAGCAAGCTGATCGGCAGAACGGAACGTGGAAATAGAGCGACACCGGATCGTCAGCCGGCAGGTTCCTGAGCCATTCCTCATAAGCCTCGGCGCCGACCGCCCCAGAGAACTCTGACACAGTCGGATAGATAGTGTACCAAGGCAGGCCGGCCTCGCGATATTTTGTGGTCTGCAACAGTTACCGTCCCATGCTGATAACCGCCAACCTTACCGCTGCGCTCGCCTGTGTCTTTGCGCTATGTCAGTCCGTTCCGCTTTGGGCTCGAAACTTGTATTTCTCAGCAATAGCGGCCGTTCAGTCTTGGCTGGACGGTCAGCGACTGGCCATGGCTGTTCCCGCCGCGACCCTCACGCGCACCGTTTGGTTCCACCATCCCTTCCCTTCAGCCTGCGCCTGGTCGAGTAGATTCTGCTGAGCGCGGCTGCCGCATCCAACGAGATAACACGGCGTTGGGACCAGACTTTGCTCGCCAGCTAGCGCAGCCCCATAGTGATCTCTGGCATCTCGATGAGCTCGTTGTGTGAATTGCTGGCAAGAAGCATTAGCTGTGGCGCGCCGTCTATCAGGACGAGAGGCTGCTCGACGCGACCGTCAGGTCGGCCGCAATGCCAAGGCCGGCGCGCCTACTGACTCCGTGGTGGAGGCAAGGCTGCGCGTCAGCGCGTGATTACCGATCATCGCGCTCGCCAAAATGACGGCGTCGTACCGAGCGGTGCCGCCGCATGATGTCTCAACGTCGGGGCTCACAGCAA
This sequence comes from Mesorhizobium sp. M0815, assembly GCF_040319995.1. Taxonomy (NCBI): domain Bacteria; kingdom Pseudomonadati; phylum Pseudomonadota; class Alphaproteobacteria; order Hyphomicrobiales; family Phyllobacteriaceae; genus Mesorhizobium; species Mesorhizobium sp. M0815. The sequence continues at coordinate 36,712 of NZ_JAMYOU010000024.1, forward strand.
ACAAAGCTGTCGCCATTGAACGAAACTGTCGCGAAGCGAACAGACGAACCGTAGCCGAAACGTTTGCCGTTCGTGCTTGGGTTGATCCGCAAGGCAAAAAGGAAGGAAGAGCGAACCAAGGTCCGCCGGCACACTTGAGCTTCAAGCCGCAGCTGCGTCGTCAGGATGGCACGTCATTTGCAGTAGAAGCCTTTGTGACGGCCCGCCCACAACTAGCGGAGATGACGGGGATGATTTGTACAGAAATGTTGGATGGCGTCGTTTCGGCGATTATTATATTTGTAATAACAATCGCATATTTGTAACAATAACACCCAATCATATTCTCAATTTTTGATGAATATCTGGCGTGACGAGCGCATTAAAACTGCTCAAATTCAACTCAATGCGCGTCGTTATCGACTGTTTCCTTAGCAAGAGTTCATCACTGACGTCCATTCCTTTTACTCTTTGAACGGAGATCAACAATGAACATTAGGAGCCTCCTCCTCGGCTCAACTGCGGCACTGATTGCCGTTTCCGACGCTCGCGCCGTGACCGCCGTTGCCGAGCCTGACCCGACTGAGTACGTTAAAGTCTGCGACGTCTACGGCTCGGGCTACGTCTACATTTCAGGCACTGAGACCTGCGTGCGCATCGGCGGCTATGTCCGTTACGACGTCGGCTTGGGCCATGTCGGATTGGTTGATCACGCAAGAACCTCGGATGTGAGGACTGGTGAGGATCAGGGCACATGGCAAAACAACACGCGCTTCACATTGAAAACTTGGACCGGCCAGGAGACCGAACTCGGCACGTTGAAGACCTACACCGAAACCCGCATGAACTTCGGCAACCGCGGCGCTTCGGTTTCGGACAGTTCTCGGCCCTATGCCTTCAACGGAGACAGCACTTTGACTTTCGCCTGGATTCAGCTTGGTGACCTCCGAGTTGGTAAGGACTGGTCGGCCTTCGACATGTTTATTGGCGGCGCGGGTGACGTACTCAACCAGACGCCGGTTCCGTACGGCCCTTTCGATACCAATGTGGTTCAGTACTACTTCGACGTCGGGAACGGCTTTTCGGCCGTGGTTTCGCTCGAAGAAGGCTCGGGCGTGGTCGGCACAATCGACAGCTACGCTCCGCACGTAGTCGGCGGCTTGAAATACACACATGGCTGGGGCGCGATCACCGGCGTTGCCGCTTACGATAGCAACTACGAATCGGTGGCCGCCAAGGTCCGTGTCGACATCAATGTCACCAACAAACTGTTGCTGTTCGGAATGTTCGGCTACGGTTCCAGGGGCAAGCTCAACGACGACTCCACGAACGCGATCGACGCTCATGGTCGCGGCTTCTATAAGATTTGGGGCGGGAACTGGGCTTTCTGGGCTGGCGCCGCTTACGAGCTCAACGAGACAACTTCGTTCAAGCTTCAGCTCTCCGGTGATCAGCTCAAGAACCATGGTGTCGCTGCAAACGTCGCCTATGCGTTTCTTCCAGATTTCACAGTTACGGCGGAACTCGACTATGGCCGATACGGTAACTTCGCCGTCGGCAAGCTGGACGCTTCCAACGTGAATTGGACCAACGCCAACAAGAAGAGCAGTGTCGGCGGAATCCTGCGTTTCGAACGCTCATTCTAACGGATGAAAGGGTTGAGCTCCGAGATCCGGTTGAGCGGACCAATCCCGCAACACTCCAAGAGAACGTCGCATGGAAGCTATACGAGATTGGAGCCTCGATCTCGGGGCCGGACGATGTTTCATATCAGATCTGGTCCGGATGATCGCGCAGGCGATATTCATCGCTGTGTTTTGATCTGCAGCTCTTTCATTTCCTCATCCCTTCCGCCCGCTTGACGGACCCTGCCATCCAGCAGTACCCGGCCAGGTTTCAGGTCCGAACTTGAAGGCCCAGTCGGGTCAAGACGTGTTCGACTTGTTGAGCGATTGTGGGGGTGCGGCCCGACGCACTTGAAAATCGCAAATGGATCGCCTCCGTTCAGCCATCCCCGCGGAAATTCGGGCGCGAGAGAACAAGCTCCAGAGCATAAGCGAGGCTGATCGAGGAACAGACGATTCTCAGGCGACGCTCCATCCGATCTTGCGCCTGGCCGCCGATCGCCCGACGATCACCGGCGCGGGCCGAATGCGCTTGACGAGATAGTTCCGGCCCGCTCAATTTGAGGCATTCACCAGGGGAGTCCCGGCAAGGGGCTGAGATACTGCTGGCTTTCGCGGCGCAGTGACCCGTTGAACCTGATCCAGTTCATACTGGCGTAGGGACGGTGCAAGCGCTTTGCGGGAGTTTACGCCCGAGGTCCTGTTTCGGCAGGTCGACAGAAGCGTCTTTTCATCCTCCCGGCACAGAACTGGGTTTCCAATGCAACGAGCAAAGGAGCCTCAAGATGAATGCCCTCAGCCCCGCCGTCTCGACGGGACCGCTGCCTGCCTCACGGAAAATCCATAGGTCCGGCGTCCTCTATCCGCACATCAACGTGCCGATGCGCGAAATCTCCGTCCACCCGACGGCCGGCGAACCGCCCGTCACCGTCTACGATCCGTCCGGCCCCTATACCGACCCGACTGTCGAAACCAGCATCGAAAAAGGCCTGGCCCGACTTCGCCACGAATGGATTTTGGCGCGCGGCGATGTCGAGGGCTGTGACGGCCGCCATGTCCGGCCGGAGGACAACGGATTCGCGACGGGCGAACGCCTGACGCCGGAATTTCCCGTGCGCAACCGGCCGCTCAGGGCCAAGTCGGGCAAGGCAGTGACCCAGCTTGCCTATGCGCGCACCGGCATCATCACCCCCGAAATGGAATTCGTCGCCATCCGCGAGAACCTCGGCCGCGAGATCCTTCGAGGCAAGCTGCAACGCGACGGCGAAAGCTTCGGCGCAGCCATTCCCGATTTCGTCACGCCGGAATTCGTCCGAGAAGAGGGAGCTGGGTCTCGGCTCATCCGGGTAACGATCCTTCGCGCGGCTATGGAAACGATCGCACTTGCCGATTATCGCATAAAAAACTTGTTATCGCACGACCTAAAAAACTTGCAACTCCACAGCATCATTGACTTGTCGCCTATCAGCACTATATACTTGCAATCGCACAGCTCTAAAAAAGTTGCAAAGGCACGGCCATGGCCAAGCCCCATGAAAAACTCGCTGTATCACTGGCCGTCCTCAAAGAGCTGCAGGAGGGTGGGCGGCGCATATTCAAATCAGATGAGCTGACCCGCGTCCACCGGGAGCGGCTGCTGCAGAACGGGTTCCTGCGCGATGTTATCAAAGGCTGGCTCATGTCGACCGGCCCGCAGGCACAGCAGCAAGACACCACCCCCTGGTACGCGAGCTTCTGGGAGTTCTGCTCCCTTTACTGCAATGACCGGTTCGGCAAGTACTGGTTCCTGTCACCGGAGCAGTCGCTGCTTCTGCACGCGGAAGCGCCCACTATTCCGCCTCAGGTGGTGGTGAACACCCCCAAAGGCACGAATAACAAAATCGACCTGCTGTTCGGCACTTCGCTCTATGACCTCAAGGTCAAGGAGATGCCGGCCGAACTGACAGAGAAAAACGGCCAGCGCGTGTTCACTGTCGAGGCCGCCCTTACCCGGGTGCCGGAAGCGTTCTTCCAGCGCGCCCCTATCGAGATGCAGATCGCCATGGCGTCGGTGCGCGACGTATCAACCATTCTGGCCCTGCTGCTTGATGGCGGCCATTCCGCCGTGGCGGGACGGCTTGCGGGGGCCTTCCGTCGCGTAGGACGCGCCTCCTTTGCCGATGAAATCGTGGCCGCCTTCAAAGCCGCCGGCTATGACGTGCGCGAATCCGATCCGTTCGCGGGACAAATTGGAGTGACAACCATTGCGACGGGCGTACCGCCGTTGGTCGCCCGCCTGCGCGCGATCTGGCAATCGCAGCGCGAAGCCATCATCGAGATATTCCCGAAGGCACCCGGACTGCCGTCCGACAAAGACGCCTATATGAAGTTCGTCGAGGATATCTACGAAAGCGACGCCTACCATTCGCTGTCGATAGAAGGGTACAGCGTCACCCCGGAACTCATCGACCGGGTGCGCGAGGGGAGCTGGAATCCGGAGATTGATGAAGAGGACCGCAAGAACCGGGATGCGCTTGCCGCGCGTGGCTACTACCTCGCATTCCAGAAGGTCAAAGACTCTGTTGCCGCGATCATCAACGGCAAGCCAGCCGGCGCGTTGACGCGGGACACTCACCGGGAGTGGTACCGGGAGCTGTTCGCGCCGTCAGTGACCGCCGGGATCCTCAAAGCCAGCGCGCTTGCGGGATATCGCAATCACCCTGTGTACCTGCGCGGCTCGCAGCACGTGCCGCCGCGTACCGGAGCGGTGGCCGATGGTATGAATGAGCTGTTCGACCTGCTGGAGGCGGAGAAGGAGGCCTCCGTGCGTGCCGTGCTGGGGCATTGGCTTGTGGGCTATGTGCACCCCTATCCGGACGGCAACGGACGGATGGCGCGGTTCCTCATGAACGCGATGCTGGCTTCAGGCGGTTACCCCTGGACAGTCGTCAGAGTCGATGACCGGAAGGCCTACCTCGCAGGGCTGGAGGAGGCGAGCGGCAATATGAATGTGAAAACATTCGCCGCCTTTCTCGCCGAACGGGTGAAGTGGTCTATGGAGAAGGCGGCGTGAGGTCGGTGGTGTGCCATGTTTAACTTGCTTGTCTCGGGCCGCGGCGAGTGGTGGGAAACGCCGCCGTTCACGTCAACCATTGACCGGTTCAAGGAATATAGCGGCGCCGAGGCCGAGGCTATCGACCTCGCGCGCCCTGAAACATTGCGCCGGCTGGAGGAAAACCCGGCGCTGTTGATGTACGAAGTCGGGGCGGGAGGCCCGCACGCGCGCGTGGTCCGGGACGGCCGCATACGCAATATCGTTCGGCGCGGACACGAACTGGCCTTCACCTTCGAGCCCGATCCGGAACATGCCTTTCTCGACCGGTCAGCGGTGTTGAGAATTGCGGACCGGCTGGGCATTCAACAGTTCAACAGCACCGTACGCACTGGGCGATCAAGGATGGTGACATTCCGGCCAAGCTGATTGCCACCGGCACCGCTGAACGGGCGCAGCGCACCGTTGCCGTGGTTGCGGCAGAATATGTAGAAGCGCGCCGCGAGGGACGAAGGAGAGAAGCTGCCGAACTGGCCGAAGAACTGGAGGATTTTCCTCCCTCGCTGGAGAAAGCACTGTCGCTCGTGCCGGCGCGTATCCTTCAGCAGCCGACACCCGAATTATACCCGATCCTTGGGATAGAGCCCCGCACGCCCGAAGGCCGCAACGCCGTCGTGGCCGTCGTCGCAAGGGATCACAATGGGCAGGACTTGCCTGCCGACTGGTCTTATTCGCTGGCGTGGTTCCTGGACCTTTACGGCAGCGCGACGGAAGCGGGGCGCCTTGACGGCGCGCTGGCCGAATGCGCAACGGTATGATCGCGCTCGGCACTGGCGAGGGAGAAGCCGCCGCCCCGGTTGAAGATATCGGCTACGCACTCTGGCGCTGTTCGCGAAGCCCGAAACTTATCGGCGATCTGCGCCGGGAAATTGCGGTCCTGACTGATCGCCTCGTGCGCCGCCAGGAGGGTGGGGGCTACTGGAATGAAACTAGAGAAGGGGTTCCCCGGCCCGGCCTGCGCGCCACGGCCCTTGCGACAGTCGCCCTTCAGCGGCTTGGCGATGACCGCTACCACGACGCAATTCGGAAAGCCGTGTCATGGCTGATCACACAAGTTATTCCTGACACAGGCGCGCTTGCGCGCGACGCGGGCGACGACGATCCCGAGGTCATCGCCACGACACTCGCGATGGAGGCTATTCGCCGGTCTGATTTTGTCGATGACGTGCCCCACGTGCTGGCGGCTGGAGATGCCTGGCTGGTCTCCGGTCAGACCGTGCTGGGAGGCTGGCAGGCAGAGCCGTGGGCAGAGGATTTTGTCGCGGCCTTGATGCTTGAATATCTCGCGCGCCAAAACGAGATGCTGCCGCAGGTCGATGGCTTTCTCCTGATGGCGCGCGACTTCTTCCGCAAGGCAGAAGAGCTGCAGCTGGAAGGCGGCACCAATAATCGGCGGCTTGCTGCCATAGCGACCGTGCATGCTGTGGAAATGTTCCTCTATGGGCTGTTTGAGCGGCGGGAAGATTTGGCGCTGTCAGCCTTCCGCGAAAACGGCACTGAGACGCTCGGCCGCCGGGAAGCGCTCGGCGCTCTGCAGGCTGCGTTGCAACGGATCGGGGTGCTGCACGCGCCGCAACGGCTGTCCCACCGCGACAATCTGAGTGCGTTGGTCGGGCGGCGTGACGGGATCATCCATCGCGCTCACGAAATTAGCGAAGCGGAACTCAGAGACGGGATGAAGCATGCCCGGCGCTTTATCGAATAGTATGCCCCGTCGCTGCTCGACTTGAACCTGTTGCAGTGAATGTACGTGATTAAGGGGGATGATGAAAAGAAGCGATATTCCAAAGGATGTTATGGCGGCTATTCCGCAAGGCCGCGGAAGAATATGGGGGCAGCGATGCCCCGGCGACATGGCCCCGGATGTGCTGATGACCGGACGTTACCAGTTCGGCAGCAACGAGCGCCGATGGCGACGACATTCTCGGCGATGCCTACGAATATCTGATGCGCCATTTCGCGACTGAGAGCGGAAAGAGCAAAGGCCAGTTCTACACCCCCGCCGAAGTCAGCCGCAGGCCGACGAGGCCGGGATCAATGTCACGCTCTACGGGCAGGAGAAGGATTCGGCCACCAGCGGTCTCGCGCGCATGAACATGATCCTGCACAACACACCCACCGCGATGATCATGCAGGGCAACACCCTCACCGATCCCAAATTCCGCGACGGCGATGCGCTCAAGACCCTTGATTACGTCGTCGCCAATCCGCCCTTCAGCGACAAGCGCTGGAGCACCGGGCTTGACCCGCTTCATGATGAGCATGATCGCTTTAAGTCGTTCGGCGTACCGCCCGCCAAGCAGGGCGATTACGCCTACCTGCTACACATCGTCCGGTCTCTGAAGAGCGCCGGTAAGGGCGCCCGCATTCTGCCGCAGGCGTTCTCTTCCGCGGCAACGCCGAAGCCGAACTCCGGCGCAACCTTGTGCGCAAGGGATACATCATCCACACCTACAAATTCAGCGAGGCGGTGGAGGACGAAGTCGTTCTCGACCTCGTTTATGAAGCACGCGATATCGACCAGCGCCTGGGTTCAGAGGACAAAATTGATCAGTGGTTCGATGCCAAAACCAAGGCCCTGAATGACTGGCAAAGGGATGAGCTAAAAAAGAAATGGGGCACGATGTAAAACGTGCTCAGCTCGCGATCCCGCATCGATCGTGTCGTCAGCGACATCGTCTTCGATTTCAGCGTGAAGCCCCGCCTGTCAAGCGAACGCGGCAACGCAATTCCCGTGGCCTCCAGCATCTACGAAGCCTGCAAGTACTTCGAGCTTTTTCAAAAGACCCCGTTCCGCAACAAGTGCGCCCTGATCACATCGTACAATCCGAATGCGCAGGACATCACAAAGGAAGAGACGGGCGCCAACACCGATATCGACCGGCAGGTCATTTACAACACCTACACCGAGTTGCTGAAGGGCGTTGAGGCCATGGGCGGTTTGTCCAAAACCGAGGAGGCGGCCAAGGCTCTTTTCACCAAGGAGCCGGCGAACATGAAGCTGCTGGTGGTCGTCGACAAGCTGCTCACAGCTTTCGATGCGCCACCCTGCACCTATGTCTACATAGACACGTCTATGCAGGACCACGGCCTGTTCCAAGCGATTTGCCGGACCAATCGGCTTGACGGCGAGGACAAGGATTTCGGTTATATCGTCGCCTACAAGGGCCTGTTCAAGAAAGGTTGAGAATGCGATCGCGGTCTATACGTCGGAACTTGATCATTCCGACGACGGGCCGGCTCCGGATGTGCTGCTAAAGGACCGTCTGAAAAAAGGAAAAGAACGTCTCGATCAAACCCTGGAACGCATTGTCCTGCTTTGCGAGCGTGTGGAGCCGCCGAAAGGAGAACTGGAATACATCCACTTCTTCTGCGGCAACACCGAAATCGCGTCAGACCTTAAAGAGCGCGAACCTCAGCGCGCGGCCCTGTACAAGGCAACCGCAGGGCTGCTGCGGGCGTATGCTAATATCGCGGATGAAATGGATGCCGCAGGCTACAACAACGCCCACGTTGCCCGCATCAAGAAACAGGTCGAGCATTACCTGAATGCGCGGGACACTGTGCGTCTGGCCAGCAACGAAAGCCTCGATCTGAAGGGCTACGAGGCTGATATGCGGCACTTGATCGACACATATTTCAAAGCCGATGAGCCCCGCAAAATCTCACCATTCGACGGCATGAGCCTCCTTGAGCTCAGCTCGTTTGGGAGGACGTGCTGGACGATAGGGTCACCATTCCCCGCAAAATCAAGCAGTCCAGCGAGCGTAAAATCCAGGATCAAGCTGACCGCACATGGAATCTTCTCACTACGCTTTACTACACGGGACGAGGCCGTATCCCTTGGCGCCGGAAGAAGATCGGATTGAAAGGGAACCTTCTTTGTCATCTTTGCATCACGGTCAGTCTGCTCGAGATTGACCGCTGCAAACCGGGAGCACGAGCGGGCTGGGCAAACGTTGCAACAGATCCTTCAAGGAAATTCATAGACTCTTAGCAACTCCGGTTCGCTGTGAATGGTAGGCTTATTGCAACGTCTGAGGTCAGTGGGGTCCAAACCGTGGCGCCGCTTATTCTCCGACCCGCCGAACTGCGTGCAATTTTCGGCTAAAGGCAATGGCAAGAAGAGCGCCCATCTTGTTTGTTCGACACAGCCATATCGGCTCAAAACAGTATCTTCACGGCCACCGACATGGTCCGGTCGGTGGACAATCAACTATATAATTTGGTTCGAAAGCCGCAACATCTGTGGAGAACGCGAAATGACAAATTCAGTAGGACGAGTGCCCAGGCTTTCCAAGTGGCTTGGTCCTGACCAATGCTGACACTGGTCAGTCGCCTACGGACGGCAGCGCATTTAGATCGCCTTCGAATCCTAGGTCTTTGCGCGCACGCGGACCTAACTGTCTGCCAGCTAGCGGAGATTCTGGGTCTGCGTCGTGAGCACGTTGTACGACACGTCCGGCTGCTGGCCAGAGCCGACTTTCTTAACTGCAACGAACAACGCCCGTGGTGCTCGTACCATCTCAAAGCAGCAGGTAAGGACGGCGGGCTGGTTCAGTTGTTGGTTGATCTCCTGCCCCACGGCGATGGCTATCACAAACGAGACCTTCAACGGCTCGAAGCGACACAAGACGCGCCGTCGAAGGGGATCGCATGCTTGACCGTGAAATAGATCCAATTGGAGCGCGAAACCACCATGGACAACTCCGCCGACGGCGCCATCGCGCCGCCCGACACTTGCGGACGGTCTCGCTTGGCGGCCTCTGGCCCACGCGCTTCTGGACCGAGGTTATGACCTGGTCACCGGGGGCACTGACAATCACATGCTGATCCTTGATCTTCGCGATCGACCACTATCAGGCAAGGCCTATGCCGAGCGGTTAGCGAAGGCAGGCATCATTACGAACTTTAAATGGTGCCTGGCGACCCGCGGGATCCGGCGGTCACAAGCGGAATTCGCTTGGGGTCGCCAGCAGTGACGTCCATGGGCATGCGCGATGTGGAAATGGTGCAAATTGCTGGCTTCATTGACTGCGTCCTCCGGCGGCCTGATGACGAAGATCTCCATGCCTGCGTGCGAAGAGACGTTGCCGATTTGTGTGCTGCGTTCGAGGTCCCGGGCATCACCAACAGGTGGGCTAAGCAAAATGCCCCATACAACTCCAACACCCGAAACGAGGCATTTCATGGCTAGGCAGTTCGTGTTCTCTTCCGAATCGGTTGGCGCGGGACACCCGGATAAGTTGGCCGACAACATCTCGGATGCCATCCTCGATGCCATCCTCCGCACCGATCCCAAGGCGCGCGTCGCCTGTGAAGCGTTGGTAAAATCAGGGATAGTCGTTCTGGCTGGCGAGATTACCAGCGATGCGCGGGTGGATTATAGCCAAGTTGCGCGCGATACGATTCTCGATATTGGATACGACGATGAGGCCGTCGGCTTTGACGGCCGGCGTTGCTCCGTCGTTCATGCACTCACCGAGCAATCGCCCGACATTAGCCAGGGCGTTGACGAGGGACGAGGGCAGGACCTCCAGCAGGGAGCGGGAGATCAGGGCCTCATGTTCGGCTACGCATGCCGCGAAACCGATACCTTGATGCCTTTGCCGATCCAGCTCGCTCATCGCTTGACGAAACGACAGGCAGATGTCCGGAAAGCACGACAGCTTGGCTGGTTGCGTCCTGACATGAAATCCCAAGTCTCAGTGCGCTATGAGGGGTTGCGCCCGGTCGCCCTGGATACCATCGTCGTATCGACCCAACATGACGAGCAGGTCTCGCAAGAGACGGTCCGCGAGGGCGTCATTGAGGAAATCATAAAGCCTGTCCTGCCGACCCACCTGGAGACGGAAGGCATCAGAATTCTGGTCAACCCGACGGGGAGGTTCGTAGTCGGCGGGCCGCGCGGCGACTGCGGTCTCACTGGACGCAAGATCATCGTCGATTCGTATGGTGGGATGGGTCGTCACGGCGGCGGCGCTTTTTCGGGAAAGGACCCGTCCAAGGTTGACCGCTCAGCTGCCTATGCGGCCCGGTATGTCGCAAAGAATATCGTCGCTAGCGGACTTGCGGACGTCTGCGAGGTGCAGCTTGCTTACGCAATCGGCGTGGCCAGTCCGGTTTCTGTCATGGTCAACACGTTCGGGACAGCGAGGGTTGAGGAAAGAAGGATCGAGCGCCTCATTCTTGAGTTGTTTGATCTCAGACCGAAGGGCATTATCAAGATGCTTGATCTCTTACGCCCTATATACCGCAAGACCGCGACCTATGGCCATTTCGGCCGTGAAGAGCCTGACTTCACCTGGGAGAAGACAGACAGGGCCGACGAATTGCGTCGTGAGGCAGGACTTGCCGCCCCGTGAGGGGCTGGCGCCGAACGGATTGGCAAGCGGAAAGCCCATTCCCACTGGCCAGACCCGCCCGCGGCCGGCATGCCAGAAAGCCGGTGGGTTTTTTGGCGGAGACATGAATTATGCCGGACTATGACGTGCTTTGTATCGGAAATGCCATCGTCGACATCATCGCCCAGTGCGACGAGGCGTTCCTGGAGACCAACGGCATCATCAAGGGCGCAATGAATTTGATCGACACGAGGCGCGCCGAACTGCTCTACAGCCGCATGGGCCCGGCCATTGAAGCCTCGGGCGGCAGCGCCGGCAACACGGCGGCGGGTGTCGCCTCCTTCGGCGGCCGCGCCGCTTTCTTCGGCAAGGTCTCCAACGACGCGCTCGGCGAAATCTACGCGCATGACATCCATGCCCAGGGCGTCGCCTTCGACACCAGGCCGCTTAACGGCGAACCGCCGACAGCGCGCTCGATGATCTTCGTCACGCCGGACGGCGAGCGCTCGATGAACACCTATCTCGGCGCCTGCGTCGAGCTCGGCCCGGAGGACGTCGAGGCCGACAAGGCGTCGGGCGCCGCGGTCACCTATTTCGAGGGCTATCTGTGGGATCCGCCGCGCGCCAAGGAGGCGATCCGGCAGACGGCGAAGCTCGCCCACGCCGCCGGGCGCGAAGTGTCGATGACATTGTCGGATTCGTTCTGCGTCGACCGCTACCGCGACGAATTCCTAGAGTTGATGCGCTCCGGCACCGTCGACATCGTCTTTGCCAACAGCCACGAGATCAAGTCGCTCTACCAGACCGCGTCCTTCGACGAGGCGCTGGCCCAGATCCGCAAGGATTGCAAGATCGCCGCCGTCACCCGCTCGGAAAAGGGCTCGGTGATCGTGCGCGGCGACGAGACCGTGACCATCGAAGCCACCAGGATCCGCGAGCTGGTCGACACGACAGGCGCCGGCGACCTCTACGCCGCCGGCTTCCTCTACGGCTACACGCAAGGCCGCAGCCTGAAGCAGTGCGGCGATCTCGGCTCGCTGGCAGCCGGGCTGGTCATCCAGCAGATCGGCCCAAGGCCAAGGCAGAATCTGCGCCGAGAGGCCGAGCAGGCGGTATTGCTGTAGGTGGGGAGCCAAGAACCAGCTGCCCACCCTTCTTAATCCAGCCCGAGCCTTTTCTTCAGTTCCGCATTCTCCTTGCGGAGACGATCGGCAAGCAGGCTCTTTAGCCGCTTGTTTTCTTCCTCGAGCGCGACGAGATCCTTCAGCCCGTCACTGTCCGCCGCCGGCGCCGCCGCCTTCTTCCAAAGATAATATGTCTGTTCCGAGATGCCGGCTTGCTTCACCGCACTCTTGAGAGTAGCGCCGCCGCCGATCGAGGTCTCGATCTGCGCCAGCTTCTGGGCACGATCCTTCGCGGAGTAGCTCTTTCGGCCTGTTCGCGCTGACGGCGGTGCTTCAGTGGCCGCGGATATCGGCTTGGCGCCGTTCTTGCGGGCAGGCGAGCTCGCCTCAGCTTCTGGCTTCCTCGACCGCCGCGCTCTCGCCTTCGGTTTTGGCGTTTCCGTTTTGTCTGCCGGTTCGCTAACTACTGCTGACTCGGTTTCCAGGGGATTGGCCATGAAATGCTCCACTCGCGGTTCGTGCAAAGGTTCAGCATCAAGGACCACTACAGTAGAGTCAACAAGCTGACGATTTAACGGCTCGACTTCCTTTGTTGTCTCGGCCATCGCCGCGGCGATGTCGAAATTGCCCCAGATGGAACGTGCGGATTTTTGATAATTGCGCTTTTGTTTGACTTCCACGGTGAATGGTCGCGTCTGCCGCCTCATAGTTCCTTCCTGAATAGGAGAATGAAGTCGCCGCTCGAATTTTTGGCGCTTCCTGCTTAGCGCGGAGCATTATCGTATAGCCGCTCAACGGGCAAGTGATGCCGGTCTTCGATGGCTGACCCATCTGGGGGATTTGAGCGGCTTCGCGCGTCCTGCGCATGCCTGTAAGGCCGCCAAGTTTTCTGGGTTAGCAGGCGCGCACTGTGGCAGCTTGGCTTGTACGGCGAGGCCATGGTTGAGTGAGGCGAAACAAATCCAGCCCCGCGGTCAATCCCGAGGCTTCCCACAATGGCGAAGAGAACATCTTCACTCGTCCCTTTTGAGCACAAGACCTTCCGTTCGCTATGGTCGGCTGCACTCATTTCGAACCTTGGCACCCTAGTGGAAGGTGCGGCGGCAGCTTGGCTGATGACGAGCATCGCCACCTCCCATGGAATGGTGGCGCTCGTCCAGTCATCGACCACCCTCCCCTACATGATCTTCTCGCTCGCGGCGGGAGCGCTCGCGGACAAGTTTGACCGTCGCCGGATCATGTTGACTGCGCAACTGCTGATGGTCCGCGTATCCGCCTTCCTGGCGTTCCTGACCTCTGCGGGGAATGACACCCTGGACCCTTCTGGGTCTCACCTTCCTAATCGGCTGTGGTTGGGCATTGCACGATCCCTCTTGGCAAGCCTTCATGGGAGATATCCTGCCTCGCGAACACCTGCCAAGCGGGGTTTGCGCTCAACGGCATGAGCTACAATCTCATGCGCAGCATCGGGCCGGCGATTGGCGGCATAATCGTGGCCACAGCCGGTGCGGCCTTCGCGTTCCTCTTCAACGTCCTTTGCTACTTCGCTCTGATCGCTGCGCTGTTGCGATGGAAAGCCGAACGGGCACGACAAGCGCTGCCGCGGGAGGCTTTCGGCAGTGCGATGGCGGCGGGCTTCCGTTACGTGCTCTTGTCGCCGAACCTTCTCAAGGTGATGTGCCGGAGTTTCATTTTCGGCCTCACCGCCGTTGTCATTTTGGCTCTCCTGCCGTTGGTCGCTCGCGAACAGATCAAAGGGACCGCAGTCACCTACGGCGTGATGCTCGGCTTCTTCGGCCTGGGAGCGATTTGCGGCGCGCTCCTCATCGGGCGGGTCCGAGAAGTTCTCTCCAACGAATGGGTCATTCGCGGTGCGTTCTTTGTATTGGCGATCAGCTGCTTCTTTCGGGCATGGAGTGAGCACGTTGGGCTGAGCTGTCTCAACCTCATGCCAGCCGGTGCGGCCTGGATTCAATCATTCTCGCTGTTTAACGTCACAGTGCAGCTTTCGGCGCCGCGGTGGGTGGTTGGACGCCCCCTCTCTCTATCAGACGGCCACATACGGCGGCATGGCGGCGGGAAGCTGGCTTTGGGGCGAACTGGCGGATATCCAAGGTGTTTCGGGAGCCTTGCTCGTCCGCCAGCTGGTTGTGATTGGGGGACTGATGGGCATCCTTCTGCGTCAGCCGGATTTTGAAACGCTCAATCTGGATCCGACCAACAAGTTCAGCGAACCGACGCTGCAACTTGACCTGCGGCCACGAAGCGGTCCGATCATGGTGATGGTCGACTATCGTGTCGATCAGAGAGATCCAGACTCGCCCACAATAATTATCTGAATTTCAGCAGTAATTTTTGATCGCCCATTCGTGCTGTGTACCAGCCCTGTGTCTTGCGCAAGTGGTCACGAACGGCTGCCGGAGCCTCGAAGACGCCCTAAAAACACATGCTGCGATTTTTAAACACGCTTGACGTGTTAGATTAATTCATCCACAATGCGTGTGTTGAACACGCGAGGTGAGTTATGAACATGAAAGAGCTTAGGGTTCGACTGGGCATGACTCAAAAAGATTTGGCAGAGCAGATGGCAACGACGCAACAGACTGTGGGCCGTTGGGAAACAGGCAAAACGCAGTTGAACGTTGAGCAGATCAAGGACCTTTGTCTCACGTTGAAATGCACGGTCGAGGAGCTGCTGGGCTGGAAGATTGATGTCGAGGAGTGGCGCACGAGCCCGTTTGCAATTGCCGATGCCGAAACGCGATACGGCACGCTCAGAATCAAGACGACTGTTGGCAGCCGCCAATATCCTATCGATGAAAAGGCGCGTGAATCGATTTTACGTCAGTTGAAGGAACTTCATAATCTTCGTAGAAATAACTCAAGCAGGCCATGGCTGTATTGTTGGAGCCTTGACAACAAAATACTCTTGGTAAATCCGCAATATGTCCGCACCATTGAGCTTGTCGGTGACGATGTAGAGGAGATGCCAGAGTATTATCATCCAGAAATCTATCGGGCTTTGGATGACTGGGATAAGGGTGAGGTTTCAGGAAAGCTGAAGAAAGAATGCGATGCCATCATCGCAGAGATGGGTGATCAGGAAGCCGTGCGCATGGCCTCCTATGTTCGCGTCACGTATGACGACGGAGAAGATGAGTGGAACTTCTTGGATGAAGAAACCGCTACGACTTTCTTCGGATTGGAAGCTGCGACCTTTGACGTTCCCCAGTGTAGTTTCGCCGAAGTGGAGGAAGAAGGTTACTACCGAGCGCGATACGCCAACCTTGATCGCGTCGCGGTGATGGAGGTTCCAAGCGACCGTTATCACAGATTGACCGCGCCCGAGGAAGCTTAGAACCATCCACGAAGGGCGCATGTTACATCTCGACCTTGCGTGGTGCGTTTTCAGTACGAGATGACGTTAAGCGTAGGTGGTGGCAGGTAAGAGTGCTCGACCAGAAGCTCAACTGCCTCCTCAATATCGCTGCCGATGTGCCGCAGGACACGTCCACGGGAGCGTGGATAGGCGTGAAGTTCCTGCACTCCACGGTCCGCTCTCCCATCGCCGGTGTGTGCCCGACGCCATCTTGTGGACGAGCTTGGCCGCCTGCACCCGGTTGTATTCCGGCTTGCGGTCCGCCTGGGCGGTCCGCCGCGATGGCTATCTCCATGTCAATCGACGCCGAACTTTGACTGCCCGCTGCTTTTGATGAATTTGGCGAGGTCCCGCGCATAATCACTCTTGGTCTTCTCCTTGAGGCCCTGTGTCGCGAACTTGTGGTCCAGCACGGCAAACAGGTCCAAGTCCCCTTCCGCCTGTGGCGCTGGCTTGCCCTCACCGCCCTCGGCTTCCCAATTGGGGACCGCTTCTGCGCGCTGCACCGTGGCGATTGTCCGCCCAAGACGCATCACAAGATCGAACGCCAAACCGTGCGCGTGCACGACGATTTGCCGCTCAGGCCTCATTTGGACAGGACTTGAGCTGGCCCGGTGGTTTG
This sequence comes from Mesorhizobium sp. M0815, assembly GCF_040319995.1. Lineage (NCBI taxonomy): Bacteria > Pseudomonadati > Pseudomonadota > Alphaproteobacteria > Hyphomicrobiales > Phyllobacteriaceae > Mesorhizobium > Mesorhizobium sp. M0815. The sequence continues at coordinate 52,876 of NZ_JAMYOU010000024.1, forward strand.
AGCCGGGTTACCTTGAGCCGGTGGGCTGCGAACAAGCAGTTCGAGACATTGGCCTCGATCACTTAACACGCCGCTGCGCCTGGCCCCGGTGTGCTCCCCCCGAAATCGTTGTGTCATATCACCGAGGGCATCACGGCCAACAGCTTCCACATGGGCAACAGCCTCGCCATTGAGCCGAATTGGTCGCGAGCAGATCACCAACGAAGCGGTCGGAACCTCGGAGCCGAAGTTCGACGCCGAGGTGGTTCGCATGATGCGCTAAGCAGCACCACGGCGCTTGCCGGTATGTTTGCTGCCGGCAGCCGACGAACTCCTATCCTCCTGGACAAGGGCGCCGTGCGTCATTGCTTTGATTTACGGGCCGCTCAAGGCTTCCACAGTTTTCGCTCTCGAGGCGACCTTTGGAACATGCCAACGGAAATTTAACATAACGACATAAACATTTCTTTATGCGGCGTTGACAGAGAAGCGAACTGCTGTAATTGTCTCCCGCGTCGTGGTTCTCCGTACGGCGCTGCCGCAGCGGAGCTAAGAGGGAAGCCGGTGCGATGCCGGCGCTGCCCCCGCAACTGTTAGCGGCGAGCCAACCCCACTCATGTCACTGAGGCGAATAGCCTTGGGAAGACGGGTAGAGGCTATGACCCCGCGAGCCAGGAGACCTGCCACGGCGAATTACGTCCACGGGCGGGGTGTCTCGGTGGCCGCTGCAGCCTGGCGTTCGTGCCGGCCTGCTAGCGCCTTCCTTGTCACCGACGCCCCAACCATCGGGGTCTGGCATGACTGTCTCTCAGCAAATTCCTGTAGCAACGCTCGGCGTGCCCCGCTTCGGTCGTCGGCGAGAACTGAAATTCGCGCTTGAAAGCTACTGGTCCGGAAAATCGTCCGCTGCCGACCTTCTCACGACGGCGAAGGCGCTCCGTGCCGCTAGCTGGGAGGAGCAACGCGATCGCGGCGTGTCGAAAATCCCGTCGAACGACTTCTCGCTCTACGACCATGTGCTCGACACCGCAGCCATGGTCGGCGCCCTTCCGTCCCGTTACGGCTGGAATGGCGGCGAGGTCCCACTCGACATCTACTTCGCTATGGCGCGCGGCAACCAAGGTCAGACGGAGGATTGTGGGCACGGTGGTCACCAGCATGCGGCTCATCGGCCTGGCGTAGCCGCGATGGAAATGACCAAGTGGTTTGACACCAACTATCACTACATTGTGCCGGAACTAGACGATGATCAGACGTTCGCTCTTTCGTCGACGAAGCCGGTTGATTACTTCCTCGAGGCTAAAGCCCTCGGCATTCACACACGCCCAGTCATCCTTGGACCGGTCACCTTCCTCAAGCTGGCTAAATCGCCTGCCGAAGGCTTCGATCCCATCGCGCTCCTACCACGGCTTCTGCCCGTCTACGAGCAACTCCTGCGGAGCTTGAAGCTGTCGGGCGCCGATTGGGTGCAGATCGATGAGCCAGCGCTTGTCCTCGATCTGAACCCGAACGAACGAGCTGCGTTCGAATTCGCCTATGGCCAGCTGTCGAAAGCCGCGCCCGAGCTGAAGATCATGCTGGCTACCTATTTCGGGCCGCTGGGAGACAATCTCGAAACCGCGGTTTCTCTGCCCCTGGCCGGGCTGCATATTGATCTCGTGCGCGCTCCCGAGCAGCTGGAAACGGTGGGTCGGCTCGCACCGAAGGATCTGGTGCTCTCGCTTGGCTTGATCGATGGCCGCAACGTCTGGCGTGCGAACCTGCCCGCCATTCTCGACCGCATCAAACCGATCGTCGCCGGCTGGCCCTTGGACCGCGTCGAGATCGCGCCTTCTTGCTCGATGCTGCATGTGCCGATCGACCTCCGCATGGAGACGGAACTCGACGCGGACATCAGGTCGTGGCTCGCCTTCGCGGCCCAGAAGACCGACGAGTTGGTGTTGCTTGCCCGGGCCCTGTCCCAAGGCAGGGATGCGGTGGCAGGCGCGTTGAAAGCGTCTGCCGAGGCTGCCGCCACTCGCGTGACATCCACGAAGATCCATGACCCGCTGGTTGAGGGGCGGATCGCCAGCATTGACGACAGCATGAAGCGACGAGAGAGCGCTTTTGCCGAGCGCTCCAGAGTCCAGGCCGGCACGCTCGGGCTGCCGCCGTTCCCGACGACGACCATCGGGTCCTTCCCGCAGACGCCGCAGGTACGCAGGGCGCGGGCCGCTCATGCGAAGGGCCAGCTGAGCTATGTCGACTACGAGACCTTCCTGAAGAAGGAGATCGAGGCTGCAATTCGCTGGCAGGAAGAGATCGGGCTGGACGTGCTGGTGCACGGTGAGTTCGAACGAAACGACATGGTACAGCATTTCGGCGAGCAGCTGTCCGGCTTCGCCTTCACCCAGCATGCCTGGGTGCAGAGCTATGGGTCGCGTTACGTGCGCCCCCCATCATCTTCGGCGACGTATCGAGGCCCAATCCGATGACGCTGCGCTGGTGGCAGTTCGCCCAGTCGCTTACGGAAAACCCTGTGAAGGGAATGCTCACAGGCCCAGTGACCATTCTCAACTGGTCATTTGTTCGCGACGACGTACCCCGCTCCGAAGCATGCCGCCAGATCGCGCTCGCCATCCGCGACGAAGTGACGGATCTCGAATGGTCCGGCGCAAGGATGATCCAGATCGATGAGGCCGCGTTTCGCGAAGGATTGCCACTGCGCCAGTCTGATTGGAACGACTATCTCGACTGGGCTGTCGAATGCTTCCGGATCGCTTCAACGGGTGTAAAGGACGCGACTCAAATCCATACCCACATGTGCTATTCGGAGTTCAACGAGATCATCGACGCGATCGCTGAAATGGATGCGGATGTCATTTCGATTGAGACGTCGCGCTCGAAAATGGAACTGCTGGACGCCTTCACGAGCTCCAAATATCCGAATGAAATCGGGCCCGGAGTCTACGACATTCACTCACCACGGGTCCCGGAAGTCGGCGAGATTTCGGATCTCGTCATGCTTGCCCGCGAGCGACTGTCCGATGCCCAACTGTGGGTAAACCCGGACTGTGGCCTCAAAACCCGCAAGTGGGAGGAGGTCCGCCCTGCCCTCATGAACATGGTTGCTGCAGCACGCGCGCTCCGGGAGAAAGTGTAGGCCGGAAGGTTTCCTGGTTGCTCACCATGTGGTGAGTTACCGGCTGCCGCATGTCGGCTGTGAATGTGCCAAAACGCGATCACATCCTTTGAAATAAGTCACTCGAGTGAGAATGTGCACTTTCCTTCGGCACGTGTATTAATCGCGCAGGAGTAAAGGGTACCGTTTTCTCCCTGTGACGTGTCGAGTTCGAAGGGGATGTGATTGGCGTCGAGACCGCTCCGGCCATGGGTTATCAGCATGCCAAGTGCACTGTTCTCGATCAGTTCGTAGAGGACTTCTCGGCTCGGTTCATCGAAATGCGCGGGTACATACATGATAGTTCCTTTCACTGGCCGCCGGGTTCGCTATTCACCGGTTGACATCCGATGGCAAGCGTTCCAACGCGGCGGCGATCTGGCGCTTCGCTGCTGAGGGCAGAGGCAGGATGGGACGCGGGGGGTCGGCACGGCAAATCTCGAGCAATTCGGCAAGTGCATAGACGACGCGAAGGCTCGAGAACTCCTTGAAGAGGCTCCAGAGCGGCGCAAGCGTGGCATCGATCCGTCGCGCTTCGGCCGCATCGCCCTGTTGCGCCGCCGTGACGATCTTCACGCAGACCTCGGGCAGGATGCCGGCGAGGACGCTGTACCATGTGTCGGCGCCGGCGATCATGGCCTCTGCGGCGTTCCAGTCGCCGCTGTAGCCGATCGAGAACCCTTCCGGCACAGTGCGCCTCTGGTCGGCCAGATGGCTCTTGATCGCATCGCCCTTGTCTGTCGGATTCTTGATAGCGACGATCCCCCGCACCTTTGCCAGGCGGCTGACGAGTGCTGGGGTGAAACGGAAATGCGTCGTTCCTGGATTGTCGTAGATGACGATCGGAAGGCCACTTTCGCGCGCCACCGTGGAGAAATGTTCGAACACCTCGTCATCAGTGAGCGGGGTGTAAGAGGCGGCGGCAAGCAACCCCGCGGCAGCCCCAATGGCTTTAGCGTCCTGCGCGAGCCTCACTGCTTCGTCGGTGCGCAGCGCGCCCACACCCACCACGACCGGCATTTGTCCCCCGGTTTCGTCCAAGGTCTCGGCGAGCGCCCGTCGCCGTTCCTCGCGCGTCAGATACATGTAGGTGCCGGTGCTGCCGAGAAGACCGATGGAGTCGACCTGAGCGGCGCCAAGCCGAGTAATCAGCCTGCGCAGAGCAACGGTATCGACGCGGCCGTCACGATCGGCGGGCGTGATGGGAAACGCGGAAAGACCGCTCAGGAATGCCATGGCAAGGCTCCAGGTTTGTGCGTGAGCGCAGGACTGGCCGGACGACAGGTCATCACAAGGCGTCCAGAGCCCGCCGCAGGTCGGCGATTAGGTCATCGACGTCTTCAAGACCCACCGAGAGACGCATGAGGTCCTCGCCGACTCCATCGGCCAGATGCGCATCCTTGCGGATCGGCTGACGAGCACGGGTCAGGCTTGCCGGATGATAGATGAGGCTGTCGGCATCGCCGAGGCTGACAGCCCGGGTGATCAGGTTGAGCCGGTCCATCATCCGCCGCGCGCCCTCAAACCCAGCGTGGAGGCCAAAGGCCAACATGCCCGACCCTTGGGACATCTGCTTTTGCGCCGTCACCTGATCAGGGTGCGAGTCGAGGAAGGGATAACTCACCCATGCCACCGCCGGGTGCGCCTCGAGCGCCTGAGCCACCGCAAGGGCAGTGGCGCTGTGCCGTTCCATGCGCAGCGTGAGCGTCTTCAGACCGCGCAGGATCAGGAAGGCTGACATGGGCGAGAGCGCTGCGCCGGTGATGTAGCGCAGGCCCGTTTCGTGCAGCGTGCGGAGCGTTTGCGCGTCGCCGAGAATCGCCCCGCCAAGGGCATCGCCGTGCCCATTGATGTATTTGGTCAGCGAGTGGAGCACGAGGTCTGCCCCATGTTCGAGCGGCCGCTGGAGCGCGGGGGAGGCGAAGGTGCTGTCGACTGCAATCTTTACACCGCGCGCGTGGGCGCGCTCGGCAATGGCAGCGATGTCGAGGATGCGGCTCAGCGGATTCACCGGCGTCTCGAAGAAAACAAGCCGGGTCCGCTCGGTGATCGCGGCATCGAGATTGTGAGGATCGGACAGGTCGACGGCGACGACCTTGATGCCGAAGCGGGGGACCGCCTGTTCGACCATGGCAAGCGTGTTCGCATAAAGCGTCCTGTGGACGATGAGTTCATCGCCTTGGGACAGGAGCGACAGGATCAGCGTCCCGAAAGCCGCCATCCCCGAGGCAACGACCAGACCTGCCTCGGCTCCTTCCAGATTGGCGAGCCGTTGCTCGAGGATCTCCGTCGTCGGATTGTATTCGCGCGCATAGAGCCTTCCGCCAAGCGCGGCGCCGGCCTCGTTCGCTGCCACGCTTTCGAATCCATAGGTCGAGGTCAAGAAGACTGGCGGCTGAACGGCATTGGAAAAGCCGGCGGGATCGTAGCCATGATGGATCGCCCGAGTGGCGAATCCGGGACCGGTGTCGTTGAGCGACCGCGTGAGAGCATCGGTTTCCGATTGATAGGAGCGGGTCATTCGGCCTCTAAGATCTTGCTTGGGTTTCCGAAAGATTGACGGCAAACTGGCCAATGTGAAATATCCAGTTGGCGATGAATGAAATGGTCCAGTCTTCAAGTGCCGGTTCTGCAGGTCGCACGCACGCGATGGGTGCACGCCAGATCTACGAGGCTCTTCGCGAGCAAATCCTCGGCGGCGTCTATGAAACCGGTAGTCAGCTGCCGTCCTCCCGAGGCCTCGCAAATAACCTTGGGGTTTCGCGAACGACGGTGACGGTCGCCTATGAGCAACTGACCGCGGAAGGTTTCATCGAAGTCCGTCAAGGCGCACGACCTCGCGTTGCATCCTCGCTGATCGGTCCTGAGACGAGCCGCACTGTCGCGAAACGAGTCGGCCCGGTTCATCTGTCCGCCTATGGCGAACGACTGCGCGTCACGCCGCCCTGGCCGGATTATCTGCCGACTGGACTGAAGGTCGATTTCCGCTATGGCGACCTGGCGCCGTCAGACTTCCCCGCATTGGTCTGGAAACGTGCGATGAACGAGGCGATGGGGCAGCGCCCGTTGCGTCTTGCCTATGACGATCCTCGCGGCTCGCGCCGGCTGCGCCAGGCGCTCCAGGGCTATCTCTGGCGCGCCCGAACCCTGAGCTGCGACCTCGAGCAGATCATCATCGTCAACGGTTCGCAGCAGGGCCTAGATCTGTGCGCTCGCCTGCTTCTCGATCGTGCCGACCGCTTCGTCATCGAGGACCCGTGCTACAGGATGGCGCGTCAGGTCTTTGCCAGTACGGGTGCCTCGCCCGTTCCGGTCACCGTCGACGAGGACGGGATGAAGACGGAGTTGCTGGCGGGGATCGGGGCACGACTGGCCTATGTCACGCCATCGCATCAGTTTCCGCTGGGCGGCGTCATGCCGATCGCGCGCCGCCATCAGCTTCTGGAATGGGCGCGGCACAACAACGCCTATGTGATCGAGGACGACTACGACAGCGAATATCGCTACGATATCAATCCGGTCCCTCCGCTGCACAGTCTCGAGGACCACGGGGCTGTCATCTACCTCGGCACGATCTCCAAAACGCTCTCGCCGATGCTGCGTATCGGCTATCTCGTCGTCCCGACGGAATTGCAGGAGGTCTTCGCTACCGCCAAACAATTCGCGGACCGGCATTCGCCGGTGGCTGAACAGGAGGCTCTGGCCTGTTTGATCGAGAGTGGCGGCTACGAAAGCCATGTGCGGCGTGTGCGCAGGCTGAACGGCGAGCGTCGGGAGACGTTGTTGGGCGCCTTGCGGCGCAGCTTCGGAGATCGCATCGCTGTCCAGGGAGCAGATGCCGGACTGCACGTCGCCGTTTGGTTCAACGACCTGCCGCGGTCGCAGGAAACGACCCTGGTCGAAGCCGCCCGAGGGGCGGGCCTGGGGCTGCACCTGATCTCGCCCCTTTACGAGCGGCAATCGGACGAAGGCCACATCGATCGCGTCGGGCTTGTCATGGGCTATGCCGCCTTGAGCATTCGGCAGATCGAGAAGGGCGTTGAGATCCTGCGAGCGGTTGTCAAGCAGGTGCAAGACGCGTTGCCGGGACACGGTGGCTAAAACGGCGGGGACGTGGCGTGCTGGCGAGGAAACCGACCCTTGGGCTGAACCGCATTTCGTTGCAAAGCCAACTGGACTGGGAATACGCCATGCAACTGGTGCTGTTGATCAGGCCAGTTTGGCGGCAGATTTTCGTGCGAGACAAATTTCCGAGAGCGATGCATGACCTGGCAAGGAAAGCTGCTTCACATCCATATCGCGCCTGCTGCCTCCTATGAAATGGAGGAGCTAGCGGAGGCGCAGCTTATTGCCGGCCGAGCGGGCTCGAGCACCCGCAAGACATAATCGACGATCTCTACCAGGCCTTGTCCACGGCCGAATGATGGAATTATCCAGCGCATGGTGCGGCATGCACTATGCCGATGCCAGAAGATCTGGACGCTCGACAAGCACCTTTCTTCAAACATTTCCCGAACGACCCGCAGCGCAAAGCCTCCCCATGAGAAAAGAGATGAGAAAAGAGCATCCCATGTCTTTCACGCCATTGATTGACCCCGAGATCAAGGCCCGCTACCCGGATTTTCATCTGATCAGCATTGCGGTGCGGAACGCTGAAATCGCCGTGCCGGATGCACAGGCGTTGAACGACACGATTGCGGCGGCGGAACAGGCGGCGCTTCGCGACGACGCCCAAAGGGACGCGCATCTTGCGGCGTGGGCCGTTGCCTACGAGGCTTTCGGCACAAAGGCCAATCGGACGCCGTGCTCGGCCGCCGCGCTTCTCAAGCGGGTGCGGAAAGATGGCTCTCTCCCGCGGATTTCCCCACTGGTTGATGCCTACAATGCCGTCAGCGTGTTGTATGGCGTTCCGATTGGCGGGGAGGATCTCGATCTCTACCAGGGGGTCCCGAGACTTTTAATTGCGAAAGGAGCGGAGCCATTCGACACGATCCAGCAAGGTGAAATGGTAACCGAGCATCCTGAACCGGGCGAAGTCATCTGGTGCGATGATGCCGGTGTCACGTGCCGCCGCTGGAACTGGCGGCAGGGGCGGCGCACCATGGTCACGGTCGATACCCGCGCCATGTGGCTCGTGCTGGAAGCCCTCGGCCCAATGTCAGCTAAACAGATGACGGCCACCGGAGAGCATTTGATGGGACTTATCCAAGCGTTGTGCCCGGGTGCGCGAATCGAAACCGCGCGAATCGACGAGTCCACTACATCTCGTGTTCCTTAGGGCATGGCCCCATCTTTCGGAGAAACACCCCACTCAGCCCTGTCCGGATCTGGCGCTCCTTGCTCGCTCCGCTGGCCTACACAGTTGATTGCGAACGACCCAGAACGGCTCTCGAAAACGAGCGTCGAACGAAATCAGATCACTGCCTGTTCTTCCTTAGCGTTGTTTGGCGTACTTTTATCGCGATGCCTCCAGTGGGGATGGTCCAAATTGCGCAAGCTCGGTCGAGTGATCGCGGAGAAGCTTAATGTCGACTACATCGAAATTCATGGAGCGGTACGGACAACGGGTGCGAACCCGGGACGTCGCCCCGGTGTCGTCAGGCTCTCCCGTCCGTCTGAGCCTCAGTTTTCTTCACGGCGCGAATACTCCTGAGGCCGCCCGGATTCTCGTTAAGAGACAGCTGCCGCTCAGGACGGCCCACGCGATACTCACGGAGATGGTCGATCACGGCAAGGCGTTCGTGACGGTTCCTTGCGTCGACGACCTATTGGCACTGAAGAATGAACTGTCGTCCGCAGGCGTGATCGCGAAGGTTCATGCGCCGCGGCCGATAAGTGTTCGCGAAGTCCGGGATCGCACGAAACTCTCTCAGGAGGCATTCTCCGTGAGGTATGGCCTCGATCTGGCAACGCTTCGAAACTGGGAGCAAGGTCGCTCGAAACCGGATGCAGCGGCGAATACTCTCCTTTGGACCATCGCCCGGAATCCGGAAGCAGTCGAAGAATCGCTGGACATGGAGGACGGAGTGGCTGCCCCTTCGCCCTAAGGGGGCCGATCACTTCGGCGCGCGGCAATTCGGCCGCCAGCGCGATGGCCGGCCGCCGCGCGGTATCGACAGCGCGCGAGCCCCATGCGTCAGACGCCTTCCTTGGCATGTCGCACGCCAGATCCCAAACATGATTCCATCGCAACGAGCTGGTGACGGAAGCAGTGTCTGCACTTTGGATACGAGCCATTTGCGTTCTCATGGACGTCGCGACTCGTCTCGTCCAGTAAAAGTCGCAATCATTGTCAATTGCGATGTTCCGCAGTCAGCTGGCCGTTTATTTTCCTAAGATCTGCGTTATAGGCCGGGGTGTTGTCGCCGTTTCGGCGGGTAAGATGGGATAGGCGACCTCGGGTGCCTTTCCGGTCAGCGAGTTGAGGAAGGCAACAAGCAGGTCGACTTCTTCGTCCGCCAGTACCACGCCAAGCTGGGTGGTTCCCATGATGGCAACGGCCTGTTTCAGATCCCAAACCTTGCCCGAATGAAAGTATGGCGCGGTGAGTGCAACGTTGCGCAGCGGCGCCACGCGGAAAACATAGGAATCGTCGGCTGCATTGGTGACCGCAAATCGGCCCTTGTCTTTTTCCGGCAGGACCTCGGCGCTGGGCTGTTCCACGAGGCCGAATGGGTAATAGGCTTCCCCACCAACGTTGATACCGCCATGGCAGGACGAGCAGCCTTTGTCCATGAAAAGCGCCAGGCCCTGTTTCTGTTCGGAAGTCATGGCGGCGTCATCGCCATTCAGGAAGCTGTCGAAGGGGGCCGGCGTGACCAGTGTCGCCTCGAAGGCTTCGATTGCCTTGGCGAGGTTGTCGAAGGTGACCCGATCGGCTTCAGCCGGAAAAGCTGCATCGAACCAATCGACATATTGCGGCATCGACTTGAGGGTGGCGATGACTTGACCCGGTGTATTGGCCATTTCGACGCCGGCTTGGACCGGTCCCTTCGCCTGAGCCTTCAGGTCTTCGGCACGACCGTCCCAGAACTGGGCGATGTTGAAGACAGCGTTCAGTACAGTCGGCGCGTTGCGCGGTCCCTTCTGCCAACCATGGCCGATCGAGGTTTCGTGATTGTCGTCGCCGCCGGTGGCCAGGTTGTGGCACGAGTTGCACGACAAGACGCCTGACGCAGAGACGCGTGGATCGAAGAACAGTGCCTTGCCGAGAGCGATCTTTTCCGGGGTGATCGGGTTGTTGGCGACTGCCGGCGTGGTGGGTGGCAAAGCCTTGAAAGTAGCCATTGCCGTTTCTCTGAGGTCTGCGGGGATCGAATCCGCAGCAAAGGCGGTGGCTGTCAGCAAGGGGACAGCCATCGTACTGAATAGGATTTTCATAAATGATCTCGCTGCGTCGTGCACGCAGCCACTCTGGGATATGCGGCTCATGAACGCCCTGCGCTAGATCAGTTGCGGGAGAGGACCGGGTGGTCTGACACCTGTTTTTGCGGCAGAGCTTGGACCCTCTTGGAAGTGATCGCTCTTCTCGATTGGACTTCAGGGAGGAGGAGGAGGAGGAGGATCCCTGCTCGGCAACCTTCGGCGCCGGAGCCGTGCTCCGGTTCTCTGCGCCTTCGACCAAGAAGAAATCGGGTCCGCCGCCGTGTCAGATTTCGGTTCGGGTTATCTGTTCCGCTGCAGGTCCTGCTCGATTTCCGGCGTGCCTTCGCCAGATCGACGTTGGCCCAAATCGATCCGCGATCGCGTCTTCTAGCACCTTTTGCGGGACAATCTTATTTTCGACTGTGGAGGGCCGTTTGGGGTGAGCGAAATTAAACGAATTTCAAAGGGCGCCCGAGTAGCTGTTTTGATTGGCTTGTGACGCCTATAGCCTCCATCGAGCGAATATTGGCAGACGACGGAGCACAATTTTGGCCTCGTTTATCAGCTTCAATGGGACAACTGCTTTGCGATAATAACAGGGCAATTTACCGTCATGAATTTGAGAGAACCAAGTCCTACCCAGTGATTTCCACACCGGAAGCGTTGCAGTCCTGTCGCGAGAAGCTGATTTACAAATACAACAAGATGATTAACATCGCCATAGCGCGCAAAATATTGTTTGTTCGCTATAGTACGCTCCAGATGCCGGCGAAATCTCAGCCTCGCACACGACTGCGACGCCTATACTTGCGCTTTTCCACTGTCCGACATGCAGGCAGCGAGCTGCATCGCGGAGGTTGCATCTTCCAATATGACGACCTGTTTCGCAAAGCGGAAAAAACTCTTGCGCGCTGCGCTCGCAGGTTTTCGTCCGTTGTATGCATCAAAGCACGCCCTGAGGGCGGCTTCGTGGATCGGTCTCTGCGATCTTCTGGCCATTCGTTGAGAAAATCGATAGCATCCGCAGGACGGGCAATCTCTTGCACGATGTGCGCTGCACGCCTTACGAAAGTGGCTGCTGAAAGTTCCTGAGCTCATTCGTTCCTCCCGACCTGCTGAACCGCTATTTTGCGTGAACAGGCGCCTCCTCTACACCCGCCCACCATTGCGGAATGTGTTGTCACAGCGATAGCGGTTCAATAGCAAAGCAGCGGCGTGATGTCCTCGGTTTACCAGCGGGCCAATCCCTAACATCCTGCTGCGAGAGCGGCTCACCGGATGAATCTACATCGTTTCGACCATTGCGAATCAACGCTTGATAGTTCCTCCACGCGCCACCAGGAAGCGGCCACTGCTCTGCCACCGACTTCACAGCCAAAGAGAGGATGGCGAACAGAAACAGCCCGCTTCGTTTCGAGATTACTGGTCGTCTGGCGCAAAGCTTACTGCCGAGACGCGCCTGAAAATGCGCAAGCACCGCGGCAGGTCGCCAACAACGGAACGCATCAACGGTCATGACGGCGCGATACCGCGCTATAGATCTCGCTGCTGGACGAGCATCGCAATAATCCTGTCGAGACTTGGTTGCTTTCAGCGGCGACCGCCACTATGAAGCGACGCTTCGCCGACTGTGTTTCACGCCGCCTGGAGAGTTTCATGACAGAAGAAGCCGAAAAAAACACCGACACCCTCATCGAGCTCACGGCCGATGTCGTCTCAGCCTATGTCTCCAACAATCCGATCCCGGTGGGGGATCTCCCTGCCCTCATCGGCCAAGTGCACGCGGCTCTGAAAGGGACGGCGGAACGTGTCTCTGCAAAAGAGCCGGTTGCCCTTATGCCTGCAGTCCCGATCAGGAAGTCGGTGACACCGGACTACATCATCTCCCTTGAAGACGGGAAGAAATTCAAATCGCTAAAGCGCCATCTGTCGACCCACTATGGGCTGACGCCGGATGGATATCGGGCCAAATGGGGCCTACCGGCGGATTATCCCATGGTCGCGCCGAACTACGCCGCGGCGCGCTCGTCATTGGCCAAGACAATGGGGCTCGGCCGCAAACCGAAAGCGCCGGAAGCGCCGGCGCCGACGAAGCGAACCCGCAAGAAGGTCGCGGCTTGATTTCGGCAATCGAGATTCGTTCTGGAGCGTTGCAGCCACCGGCTTAATCTGCGCGTCATATAAAAAGGCGGGGCCAACCCCGCCTTCTTTCAAAAAACTTTGTTTCATGAGGAATTCGCGATCTCGCTCCTATCGAGCGGCCGTGAGGACCTCTGGACCTATGCGCTCACTCTTGCCAGGACGCAGGAGAAAATTTCAACCAGCTTTGCTGAGGCTGCCAGCGGAGGATTTGCCAGTGCGGCGATCCTGCTCGATCTCATAGTTGATCTTCTGGCCGTCAGCGAGGGTCGAGAGGCCCGCGCGTTCAACAGCGGAAATGTGGACGAAAACATCCGGACCGCCATTGTCGGGCTGGATAAATCCAAACCCCTTGGTGCTGTTGAACCACTTTACCGTTCCAGTCGGCATATACGTGTTCCTCCTTAACAATTGCAACGTGGGCAGGCCATAAGGCCTGCCCGACTCATAGCCGAGACTTGGGCGCAGCAAAAAGCGAAAAATTGTTAAGCCCCGATCAGCTGGCGCACTCCATTTTGGCCGTAGTCGCCAGCAAGCACTGTCCTACACTACCGCTCGAGCATGGCCGGAAGCGCCCGATCCTTCCAACGCTCCTCAGCGCCACGTCTATGGCCGGTGCTTGGAGGCACGGGACGTAAGGCCGACCGCTGCTCGTGCCGCGAGGTCAAAGGCCGGGTAGTTCACGGAGCTACCTTCGTGCATAACGGCTTGGCAAGCGCTTGAAGGAGTTTCGAATTGGATTGTTTCAAGAGGGTCGAGGGGTTGATCGATGCCAAACAATCGCCCAAGCGATCGACCACTTCCTACTTGATTTCATGACCTTGCTGTTTGTGGTAGAAGCTACCCGCGAGCGGTTCCACAATCCGGCGAGGCGGTTGGCGCGCATCAGATTGAGCAGGATCAGGCTGTTACTCACCCGATGCTCTTGACCTTAGGGACCACGCCGCCAGGGATGCGTTTGCAGCCGCAAAGAAGGCAAAATCTGTTCGCCGGCAAACCGAGCACAGCCAGGCGGTATTTACGCAGATGAATTCGATCGCGACCGCCAAATTCTCCTGTTTGGTACCCAGCGACGACGGCAAGCGCGGACAGCTTCCGTGCTGCTGTCCTCCAGCGACAAACCTGCCTGCATGCCCCCCATCCACGGCGAGCTCGACGGTTGTTTCTCACGTTTAACCAAGGTCCCGCGCAAACACTCCTCTTTCCCGCAGCAACTCATCAGGACGGCCTCGCGGCAGGCGCATTACGCCAGAAGCGCGCAACCGCATCGTTTCCCGCCCGAGTCCTACGATCTTCGTTTTCCAACGCCTCGCGGATATCGCCCAACTCGCCGATTTTTGAATCAGATCCGTCCTAGCGCGCGAGCAGGCTCCGCGCTCGAGTTGGCTGGGCTGCTCACGCCTCTGCCCTTCAGCATCGACCCGGTCTGGCTGTCGAGGACAGGGTTCCGCTGGGGCGACCAACATCTCCATTCTCACCGTCAGTGCAGCGGCCATTCGAAGCGCATCCTATACCCCTCCCCGGCAGCGCGCCCAATCGTCTTCCGAACGAAGAAGATATTCTCAGCCGCGCGCGCGTCGCGTTCGGCCCTGTCCGATGTCCGACAATGTCGGATGCGCAACATGGCAGAGCCGATTTTGTCTACTGCCTCGAACGGTTTTCTGATCTGGCACGGTGCATGCTTGGTCATCCGCAAGGCGTCGCGGACCAAGGAGAATCCGTCCCATGATCACCTCACCAACAAATACCGCCGCAGGTCTCCTGGGTCCATCCAAAGATGAGGCTCGAGTAAGGCCTGGCCCCATGAAGAGCTTATTCATCTGGCTCGGCGCTGCCCGCCGATCCTCCCACGCGGGGAGACGGGGACGCGGCGCCTTCATCAAAAGGAGGAACAAATCACTTTGCCTCGAACCTTGCCTTTCGACCAGCCACCACAACCGGAGCCATCGATCGTCCGCCTGGCTGCGCAACGCGTTCATTGCCACCGCGCTGGCCCTGGTGACGACCGCTCCGGCTCTGGCCGCCACCGCCGGCGGCAAGGTGACGGATTTCCTGCTCGACAACGGCATGGAAGTGGTGGTCATCCCCGATCACCGCGCGCCGATCGTCACTCATATGGTCTGGTACAAGATCGGCAGCGCCGACGAGCCACCCGGCAAATCAGGCCTTGCCCATTTCCTCAAGCATCTGATGTTCAAGGCGACGACCAACCACGCCGCCGGCGAGTTCGACCGAGCCGTCTCAGCCATCGGCGGCTACAATAACGCCTTCACCGCCTATGACTACACCACCTTCCTCGAGACGGTGGCGCCCTCGGCGTTGGGTGAGATGATGGGCTTCGAGGCCGATCGCATGTTCAACCTCATCCTCAACGAGGATGATATCAAGACCGAGCGCGACGTGATCCTGGAGGAGCGCCGTTGGCGCAGAGAGACGAACCCGCATGCTCTGCTGGACGAGCAGGTCAACGCGACGTTGCGGCAGAACCAGCCCTACCGCATTCCGGTCATCGGCTGGATGCAAGAGATGGAGAAGCTGAACGGCACCGACGCATTCACCATCTACAACAAATACTACCGACCGAACAACGCCGTGCTGGTGGTGGCCGGCGACGTAGAGCCTGAGACGGTGAAGGCGCTGGCCGAGACAACCTATGGCAAGGTTGTGCGCGGGCCGGACCTGCCCCCGCGCAACCGCCCGGTCGAGCCGGAGCAGAACACCAGGCGCACAGTGACGATGACCGATGCGCGCGTATCGGTGCCGAGCTTTTCCACTCAATGGGTGGTGCCGTCCTATCATACGGCAGAGCCCGGCGAGGCCGAGGCGCTCGACCTGCTGGCCGAGATCCTCGGCGGCGGTAACCGTAGCCGGCTATATCAGGAGCTTGTCGTCAAGCAAGGCATAGCCTCGGCGGCCGGCGCCTCCTTCCAGGGCACCATGCTAGACGACACCAATTTCACCATCTCCGGCTCGCCGCGCGGCGATGCAAAGCTCGTCGATCTCGAAGCGGCGGCCGTTGCCGAAGTCGCCCGGATCGCCAAGGATGGCGTCACCAGCGACGAGCTGGACAAGGCCAAAGACCGCTATATCCGCTCGGTGATTTTTGCGCACGACGAGCTGGACCACATCGCCAACATTTATGGCAGGACGCTCACCACCGGTGGCAATGTGAAGGACGTGCTCGAGAGGCCGGACCGCGTCCGCAAGGTCACCACCGACGAGGTCAAGGCGGTCGCCGCGCGTTATCTGGTGCTCGACCATTCGACCACAGGCTATCTTTTGCCGCAGCAACAGGCGGGGAATTGATCATAAGCTCCATCCCCATGCAAATGCGCCGGCCGGTCTTCCCTCGGCGCGCCTTCGCCACCCTGTTCCTCTCCATCCTCTTTGTCATCTTGCGGGCGCTCGCCCGGTAAACGGGATCTGTTTAAAGCCGCGAGGAGCGGTTTTCGCGGGCCTTGCCAGGCATTTGCCGGTTGAGGCGTCATTATTTGGGGTGCGCTCCTCCTCAGGCCAGCCTCTCTTCGAGTGGATAGAGTCGCCGATTCGTGGTCCGCAGATTGTAGGCGCAGTCCACCAGCATCCACTCCGCGCGGCTGGCGAAGCCGATGTCCGTTGTTCAATCGTTCGACTAGTAGAACCGCGAGGCATCTTCTAGCGTATTCAGGTATTCTCCCTTTCCAGTCGGGTACCGTGGTCTACCAGCTGTCTGGCCGAGGCCCTATAAGGAACCCGGACGTCGCGGAGTACACACCGCACCTGCTATATATACCTGCTGCGTTGAGGAGGAATCCGGTATTGCCCCTGTGCCTGCCGATGATCCGTCACCTGAGATCCCCCGACCTGTTTGGACCCATTGATCGCCTGCCGGCACTTGGCACGCGGACTAGCGAGCGGACATTCGAGGTCCTCAACCCGTCGACTGGCGAAGTGCTGGCAGAATTACCCGACATGGGTGTCGAGGAGACATGCGCTGCGATCGACAAGGCCTATGTCGCGCAGCCTGGATGGGCAGGGCTGACCGCACGTGAGCGCAGCGACGTTCTATGGCGATGGCATCAGTTGATCATCGACCACGCCGACGATCTCGCCGCGATTCTCACCGCGGAGATGGGCAAGCCGCTTGCCGAAGCCAAGTCGGAGATATCGCATGCTGCGGCGTATCTGCAATGGTACGCCGAGGAGGCCAATCGCGTCTATGGCGAGACGATCTCAGCACCATCGATGGACCGCCGAATGCTGGTAATCAAGCAGCCCATCGGAGTTGTTGGCACGATAACGCCATGGAATTTCCCGGCCTCGATGGTGGCGCGCAAAATCTCGCCAGCCCTGGCGGCGGGCTGCACGATCATCCTCAAGCCCGCTGAACAGACGCCCCTCGTGGCGGGAGCAATGTTCGCCCTCGCCCATCAGGCTGGCTTTCCCGAAGGCGTCGTCAACCTGATCTATGCGTCCGAAGGTGACGCGGTCGGTCGCGAACTTTGTACCAATCCCAAGGTCCGCAAGATCAGCTTCACCGGGTCGACTGAGATCGGGCGCCTTCTCATGCGCCAGTGCTCGGACCAGATCAAAAAAGTCAGCCTTGAGCTCGGCGGCAATGCACCTTTCATCGTCTTCGATGATGCCGATATCGATGCCGCGGTTGACGGTGCGATCCAGGCGAAGTTCCGCAATGCCGGCCAGACCTGCGTTTCGGCGAACCGCCTTTACGTCCAGTCGGGTGTTCACGACGAGTTCGTCGAGAAATTCGTGCAACGGGCTCGCCAACTTCAAGTTGGTGACGGTTTCGCTCCCGGAGTGGACATCGGACCGCTCATCGACAAGCACGCTTTGGCCAAGATCGAATCCCATATTGCCGATGCCGTCGCCAAAGGCGGCGCAATTAGATGCGGGGGCAAACGCATCGGCACGAATGGCACGTTTTTCCAACCGACAGTCCTGGCCGGTGTCTCCAGCGAGATGACCGTCGCGCAAGAAGAGACATTCGGGCCGCTGGCACCGATTATTCGCTTCAAAGATGCGGATCAGGTCGTGCGTGAGGCCAACGACACGATCTACGGCCTCGCGGCCTACTTTTATGCCTCCAACCTGAAGCGTATCTGGCGTGTGGCCGAGGCTTTGGAATATGGAATGGTCGGGGTAAATACCGGCCGGATGTCTTCAGAAGCGGCGCCGTTCGGTGGGATAAAACAGTCCGGCATCGGGCGGGAGGGATCCCGCCATGGCCTCGAGGACTATCTCGAAATGAAATATCTCTGCATGGGCGGCATCTGAATTTTCGGCTTGCAGGGTTCACA
Organism: Mesorhizobium sp. M0815; assembly: GCF_040319995.1. Classification (NCBI taxonomy): domain Bacteria; kingdom Pseudomonadati; phylum Pseudomonadota; class Alphaproteobacteria; order Hyphomicrobiales; family Phyllobacteriaceae; genus Mesorhizobium; species Mesorhizobium sp. M0815. The sequence continues at coordinate 70,816 of NZ_JAMYOU010000024.1, forward strand.
AACCGGGTAACCTAGCGAGCGATCTCCAAATATGTGAATTGTAGGATCGCTCCTCGATTGGGAACTGAGGGGCGGCTCCGTACCCGAGCAAACACGCAATCCTAAAGGAGCACCCTGGCTGGACTTATCTCTCGACGAGACAAGCGTCTGCATTGTCGGCGAAGACGGCGTGGATGTGACGGAGGATACGCTTGCGAGGGATTTGGCGGCCCTCGCCGACTATCTTCAGGCGACGGGCTGTCTTTGCGCGGATCTGGTGGAAGCTTGTGCACCATCGCGATCCTGAACGCTGGTTGTGCGCAATATCCCGTTTCTGGGGCAGAATTTTGAACCTGCTACCTTCCGATTGTCAGTAGCTCAGTTGTTCTTCGGCCGACTGCCGCGCCAGTACAGGCTCGGACAGAATCGAAGATACCATCAGGCAGGCATTCGCATTCGACATTTCCGGTGATCGGCGCACGATCCAGGGCGCGCCAGGTTGACCAAGCGCCTCGACCCGCATGACAGTCTTGACCGGCTGGAGGACGGAAATCCCGCGATGCCGAAGAGGTTGGTCAGCGCAGTCGAGCCCACACGGCATTTGCGGCACGAAACAGCAAGGGCTGGGAAGCGATCGGCCGAGCGGTCCTCGAAGGCGCGGGCCAGGGTGTCGACGATGCGTCGGTTCAGGTCCGCCAATCTGGTCTCTACCGTCTGATAGCGGCTTCGGTCGCCAGTGACAGCGAGTAAAGATATTTGGCATCATCGGCTTTGATTGCCGCGCAGATCTGGTCGAGATTGGGATAGCTCACTGGTGCACCTTTGGGCTCATAGTGCTTCCCCCTCATCGAGATGAGGATTGCCGGATTTGGCGTAGAACACCAACACGGGTCCGAGATCAAAGCGCGTCCCGGGCGCAAGGCGCTGGACGGACCGGGGCCATGTTTCGGTTGAGACGCCATCGATGCCTCGCGCCAGCGTTCTGGCGAATCGGGGCATCAGCGGAGCGAGTGTCGGTGCCAGGATCGCAGCGGCCGTCGTCTGAAGGGCTAGCGAAGTCCGATTGCGGGCGGGATAGAAACGTCGCGCCGCCGCATAGTCTTGCGCCCGACGGTAGATCACGCAATGGCGCACGAAATCGCAGACCTGCGCGGCCGCGCGCCGGACCGAGAAGCCTTCGTCCGAATAGGCGCGCTCCATCGCCGCGCGATAGATCTCTATCCGAGCAAAGAAGGCGCGGTCGGCCGGGCTCCAGTCGCCTGCATCGGGTACACGGCCGGCAAAATCCTGCTTGATTTCCTGGTTCAACGCATCAAGCCAGTTCAGCCAAATCCCTTGGAACACCTCGTTCTCGGTGCGGTGCAGCGCGTCCAGCGTGAAATCCGTCCGCTCACCTTCCGGGCGTGTCAGGCCCAAATGGAGGCGCGCGACGTCGACTGTCTTTGGGCTCAGAACCTCCTTGCCCCAGACCGCATGGCGGCAGCTGGTTGAGAACTTCTTGCCGTCGAGCAGGTAGAACTCGTTGACGTGATAGCGGATGCGTGGCGTCCAGTGGGAGAAGACCTCGGCGTAAAGAGCGGGGTAGAGTAGCGCGTGGTAGAACGAATTGTCGAAGCCGAAGAAATGGACAATCTGCCAGTCGTTGCCGGGCATCTCCGCCTTCCAGTCGCGACCCAGCAAGCGGCCGAGCGCCTGAATGTTGTAAAGAAAACCGAAGGCCATTTCCGGCCAGACCCAGATCACTTGCCCCGGGAACCCTTCGGCCGGCAGGCCCCAGTCCGAGGGGTGGGTAATGGGCACTGAAAAGTTGCCGCGTCGGCGTAGGCGCGCGAAGAGATCCAAGATCCGTAGCGGGACGCCCGACGCCCTTAGATGCCGGTCGATATTGTCGTAGCATCGGTCCAAGGCAAGTTCCGGGCGGCGGACGGAGCCGACCAGCGGCGCCTCGGCAGACTGCCGTGACCGGGCTGCACCCAAGTCGTGGCAAAGGTTTGGGGCGCCGCATTCCTCGCAGATGTTGCCACCGGCGGAGCCGCCGCAATCGGGGCAGAGGCCGCTAACATCCGGCTCGTAAAGATAGTGGCCTGTCACAGCATCGAAAAGCGCAGGGCTCTGGCGCAGATCTACCGCCGTGCTGCTCAGAAGACTGCTGAAACACGCGGCTTGAAACTCGCCGTAACCGTCATCGCCCATTGTGGGTTGGAAGCTGTGGACGTCACAATCGAGAAGTGCAAGCGTGGCGCGAATCTCGTCGGCGTAGTAGCGCGCCACGTTTGCAGGCGTCGATTGATCGGCATCGGCGCGTGTCGTGACGTAGCTCTGGTTGTCATCGCTTCCAGTCAGATGATAGGCTTCGACCCCTTTCATGCGCAGGAAACGCGTGTAGACGTCGGCGCCAAAATAGGGGCCAGAAAGATGCCCCAGATGCAGATCGCCATTTGGCGTCGGCGGCGTGGAGAAGACGAAGGTCGGCCCGCGGGGAGCCGTGACCTTTGCAGCGACATGATGAGCGGCGTCGTCGTCTCGCCAGTAGACATCGACGAAATTTAGGTCTTCGTCCCCATCGTTGCGCAGCACATGCGCTTCAAAAGGGTGGAACAGAACGACATCGCCCGCCTCGACCGAGATTTCCCCACGGTCGGTCGTGACGTTGCCCGCGCCAGAGAGGACCACGAAGGCCTCGATTTCGTCGTGCCGATGGGGCTCGGATGTGACGCCGGGTCCAACCTTTCCGAATGAAAACCCCGTGCGAGCGCTTCCCGTTCCAAGCGTGGCCATTTCGATACCGAACGCCCGCGACAGCTCCGTTCGAGAAAACCTGTATTTGCGCATGATAACCTAAGCTGTTGAAGCAGTGGGATCTTCGGCTGCCAACGCGACAGGGACAGCCCCCCGTGGAACTTGTGGAGAGAAACGGTAGCCCGACCCGTTGGCGGCCCCCGCCAGGATACTGCAGCTCTGGGCCGCCAAGCGGGCGACGAGGGTGGGCCCCAGTCGGGCTGTAGGCGTCACAGAAGACCGCCCTGCGACCACCTCCACAATCCACGTGCCGAAGCGTCGTAACGGGCTGCGGTCGATGCTCCGCGAGCCGGCAAATCAGAACGCCATACTCTCCGCGCATTTTTGAGCGGTCGATCAGTTTCGTGTGCATGCCTCCGCCTGGCTGCGTGAGCTCAATCACGATAGAAAATGCCATTTGGGGGCTTGAGTTTGTCGAGATCGGCCACTTTGCCCTCGGGCGGGTTAAGGGCGCGCTTAAGCACGTTATATTCAGCGCGGGTCGGTCCACCGGTTGAAGCACGCTGGAACACCAAGTAGAGTGTCCGGCGCGAACGATTGCTTTTGTTCGGTCGTGAGTAGTGCGGTGCGTAATCATCGAAGATGAAGATGTCGCCAGCCTTCCATACTACGGGTTCCCAGGAGAACATTTCGGCGACTTGAGGATCGATCACCCCACCGGCATCCATGGGAAATACCCCCTTCTTATGGTTGCCGGGGCTGAAGAAAAGCCCGCCGTTTTCCGGGTCGGAGTCGTCGATGCCTATGGCAACCACCGCATGGACCATCCGGTCGGGGAGTTTGTGTGGAATGTGATAAATGTCCTGATGCGGGCGATAGCCGCCGCTGTCGGGGTAGTGGAAAATCAGCAACTCCTTGAGCCTGCGCGAATCTTCGCCAAGCAAATCCTCGACCGCTGATTTTATGCGCTGATCTTCTAACAGCAAACGACGCAATGGATCATGGAAGTCGAGAAAATTCTCGATCTTGGAGATGATCTTTCGATTGTCCGTCGTCTTCTCGAACCACATGAGCCATTTATCATCGCTGACATCCCAGCGTGAAACATCTTCGACAAAAACAGAGATATCTTTCTGAGCCGCGGGAGCGAAGAACCTTTCGAGCTTGACGTATCCGTCTTTCTGCCACTTTTCTCTTTGTGCATCAGTCAACATGCGAAAAGCCTCCTGTTGAAAAGACTGGTTGGTCGGACATCCCAATAGGGCAGTCGGGCGCTGGTCAAGTTGCGGGTCCACGGAGACGGACTCACGTCACGTGGGACGGCGATGCTAAGTGCGTTCCGCTTCGGCGGATATTGTCCGCAGAAGCTCGGCGCGACACTGCCTATGTCAGGCTCAGCCGGGTCCAGGGGTTCCGTAAACTGGGCCGGATCAATCGCTTCACTCGGTCCAGCCACGACACGCATCGCTAAAGGCCGGCACCATCCGCTGACCGCCGACCCAGCCATGGCCGCCAAGACCACGGCGCTCTTTCGAGTGAGCGACCTGGTACGGTCTTGACAACCGTAGGGGAAATGCACGCCCCCAGAATAATGCGATGCGCCGCTTGGTCCAAGGGCTTGTTCGGTCACGATGATTTCGGAGAAGCCTCCGGCCTTCGCCGCAGCGGAGGCGGACATCATTCCTAGGATGCCACCGCCGATGATCAAAAGTCTACGAGTCATATCCCGCTGCCCATTTCTTCGGCTGCGGGGGCGGGCCAGCTCTCGATCGAGGTATGGCTGATGAAGCCAGGATGCTCGGGGTTCGCGCATGGCGCGCGCCCAAGAAGGCTATCGAGGATGCGGCGCGCGCGCCAGGCCAGCAGGCTTAGGTTCGGATCGGCCAGGCCTCGCTGCCCGAGGCTCGCGTTTTGTACGAAGATGCGTCTGTCACGCGGTCCGTCCCAGCTCACCGAAAAATCCTCGCGAATAGCTAATTCATTGTCGATCTGCTCCAGCCGGTGCGCGATGGGTTCCAAGAAGTCTGGCACCGCGTTCTCGTAACCGGTGGCCAGGATGACGATGTCAGCCGTGACTTCTTCGACCTCGTCCATGCCGTGCTGCAGGGTCAGCCTGTGACCCGCGCCGGCGTTGATGCAGTGCGAGACGGTGCAGCCCGGCCGCAGTGTGATGTCGCATCGGTTTGGCTCGAAAAATGCGTGGCGGTACAGCGCCTGATAGATCGCGCGCAACGTGCTTTCCGAAATGCCGTCCGAGGCAAGCACGAAACGCCGCAAGAGCAGCTTGCGCTGCGACTCGCTCATCGCCGCGAAACGATCCGAAAAAGAGGGCATGAACAACTCGTTTGTGAACGGGCTGTTGTCGAGAGGCAGGTAGTTCTCACGCTGCGAGACCCAAGTGATCGAGGCAGGCCGCCGTTCTTTCGGCAGGCCGACAAGGTGCAACATCACCTCGGCTCCCGACTGGCCTCCGCCAACCACGCAGACATGCTTTCTCCGCACCTCAGGATGGATGTGCAGTAAAACAGATGAGTGGAAAAGGTTGCGTCCAGTCCAGCCCTGAAACTGAGGTGGGATTCGCGCCTGCTTGCCAATGCTGACCACGACGTTTCTGGCGCCGAGAACCGCGTTATCGGTCCGCACCCGAAACGCGCCGTCAAAGCGGATTTCGCGCACCGTCTCGCCGCGACGCACAAGTGGGTTCCTGCGGAAGGCCCAGTTCAGGTATTGCTCGAACTCAACTCTGAGCACGGCTTCGAACTGTGCGTTCAGGAAGTGATACAGACGCCCGTTCTCGTGCAGGAAGTTTACGAAAGTGTAGGCTGATCGCGGATTCACCAGCGTGACCAGATCCTTGAAGTGGCTGACCTGGAGCTCCGAGGAATCGAACGCGATGCCCGGATGCCAGCGGAAGTCGATCTGCCGATCCAGGAACAGTGCCCCTTGCCCAACTTGCTCGTGTATCTGACACGCAAGGCTCAAATTAGACGGCCCAGCACCGACCCCAACGCAAGATAACTCCACTTGCTTTCCTCCTATAGAGTCTTCCCACTCTCATGATTGCTGACAATGGCCTTTGACATAAGCTGCAGCCCGCCGATCCGATCGGCGGTCGAGGCACTTGTACGGCGG